>NZ_BMQE01000025.1:0-115056 GCF_014647955.1 Planomonospora antibiotica
GTACCCAGGCCGCGGCTCTGGTCACCCGGCTCAAGGCCGAACGCGGCGAGCGGGGAGACCTTCGTCCCTGGTGAAGGGGAGTGGCCAGGCCGATGCTGGAGACATGAAAGTCGATTCCACGGGCCTGCGGGTGCTCTCACGGGCCGAATGCATGCAACTGCTCGCCTCGGCGCCGCTGGGGCGCATCGTCTTCACCGACCGCGCGCTGCCGGCCATCCAGCCGGTCAACTACGCGCTGGACGGAGAACGGCTGGTGATCCGCACCAGGGCCGGGTCCAAGCTGGCGGCCGCGGTGCGCGATGCGGTCGTAGCCCTGGAGGCCGACGCGTTCGACCCGGCTGGCCGGACCGGCTGGTCGGTGACCGTCATCGGGCACGCACGCGCCGTGCAGGAGGGCCGCGAGGAGTTCAGCCGGCTGGCCCACCTGCCCCTGGCGCCCTGGACGCCCCGGGACGGGCAGCGGCCGGAGCACCAGGACCACTACATCGTGCTCCCGGTAGAGCAGATCTCCGGCCGCCGGGTCGAGGCCTATTCCTGATCCGGGACGGACGCCCGGCACCGTCCACGATCGCCGGTGCGGCACACCGCGCTGACGGCGGGCGGGTCTTGGCGGCGTAGTACGTCGAGGGCGCTCCAGTTCGGCGATCTTCTGGGCGTCGCTGGTGGAGGTGCCGCGCCGCTGCCCGTCGTCGATCTCGGCCTGGCGCACTCAGCCGCGCAGGGCCTTACGGTACACGCCGAGTTGGTCGGCTACGCGGGCGATGGTGCCGGGTGCGCCGCCGGTCTTCCGGCGGCACAGCAGCCTCGACATGCTGACCCCGATAGAGTTCGAGAACATGACCATCGTGGCATGACAATCCAGAAACGCGACTCCACAGGGCCCAGGGCAGACCAGCGTCCACCGACGCCACATGAGGCGGCGAGGTCCGAAGCGGTAGGTGATCGCCATCTCCATACGGGCGACGATGCGATCTACCCTGTAGAGGCCTACATCGCCAAAGACGATTCCTGCGGCTGTGGCCACGGTCGGTGACTGTCAGACGGCTACGCATGCCGGTGCGACGCGGGTGCTGAGTTCCTGCAAGCAAGAGTCGAAGATCTTGCTGACGGTCTGGCTCTCGGCGGCGACCCAGGCTTCGGAATTACGCGGAACGCCGGTCTGGAGGCCGGGCCAGCGTTCCGCACCGTGAAAATGACCTTGGACCTGCAGCCCGTCTACCACCGTCAAAGATGGGCGGCCTCCACGCCTCCGAATAGCCGTTGACCTGAAAAACACTCCACGGAGGCGTGGGCACACGTCCCTGACGGCACGAAATGCCGTGACCCGGCCATGCTGCCGGGGAAGCTGTCGAGCGGGACGAGGCAGCCATAAACACGCAAACGACGATGAGACCAAGCAGACCGTTACGACGCGTCCCAGCGCGCAGCTGCGGCTGGGAGCCGAAGGGAAGGCCTTCCTCCAACTCCCAGCCGCTCCAGCCGCAGGTCTCCGCATAAGCCGGACAGGGGTCACGATGCCCCATCTCCCCGGACTCGTCTCGCCCCGGTCGAGGAGAAGTCAGCTCCCGCGACCGACCATCCGCAGGGCGTAGTCGGAGAGGCTGCTGTCGTTCACTGCGTCCAGGTCCAGTCGCGGATCTCGGGGAGGTCTTCGCCGTGCTCGCGGGTGTGGGCGCGGGCGCGCAGGCGGGCGTCGGACATCTGCTGGCGCAGGTGGGCGGCGCGGGTGCCCAGGCCGGGGACGCGGTCGATGACGTCCATGACCAGGTGGTAGCGGTCGATGTCGTTGAGCATGGCCATGTCGAAGGGGGTGGTGGTGGTGCCTTCCTCCTTGTAGCCGCGCACATGGATGTTGTGGTGGCCGCTGCGGCGGTAGGTGAGGCGGTGGATGAGCCAGGGGTAGCCGTGGAAGTTGAAGATGACCGGCTTGTCGGTGGTGAACAAGGCGTTGAACTCGGCGTCGGGCATGCCGTGCGGGTGCTCGGTGGGCTGCTGCAGGCGCATCAGGTCCACCACGTTGATGACCCTGACCTTGAGGTCGGGCAGGTGGCGGCGGAGCAGCTCGACGGCGGCGAGGGTCTCCAGGGTCGGCACGTCGCCGGCGCAGGCCAGGACGACGTCGGGCTCGCCTCCGGCGTCGTTGCTGGCCCATTCGATGATGCCCAGGCCGCGGGTGCAGTGCACGATCGCCTCGTCCATGGTGAACAGGTCCAGGACGGGTTGCTTGCCCGCGACGACGACGTTGACGTAGTCGTGGGAGCGCAGGCAGTGGTCGCCGACCGAGAGCAGGGTGTTGGCGTCCGGCGGCAGGTAGACGCGCACCACGTCGGCCTTCTTGTTGACCACGACGTCGAGGAAGCCGGGGTCCTGGTGGCTGAAGCCGTTGTGGTCCTGGCGCCAGACGTGGGAGGAGAGCAGGTAGTTGAGCGAGGCGACGGGGCGGCGCCAGGGGATCTTCTTGGAGGCCTGCAACCACTTGGCGTGCTGGTTGAACATGGCGTCGACGATGTGGATGAAGGCCTCGTAGCAGTTGAACAGGCCGTGGCGGCCGGTCAGCAGGTAGCCCTCCAGCCAGCCCTGGCACAGGTGCTCCGACAGCACCTCCATGACGCGGCCGCCGGCGGCCAGGCCGGTGTCGGTCGGCAGGATCTCGGCGTTCCAGGCACGGCCGGTGGTCTCGAAGACCGCGCCGAGCCGGTTGGAGGCGGTCTCGTCCGGGCCCATCAAGCGGAAGGTCTGCGGGTTGGCGGCCATGACGTCGCGCAGGAACGCGCCGAGCACGCGGGTGGGCTCGGTCAGTTGCGCGGCCGGGGCCTTGACCTCCACGGCGTAGGTGCGGAAATCCGGGATCGCCAGCGGGCGCAGGATTTCCCCGCCGTTGGCGTGCGGGCTGGCACTCATCCGGCGCGGACCCTCGGGCACCAGTTGCAGGATCTCCGGCAGCGGGCGGCCGTCGGCGTCGAAGAGCTCCTCGGGCCGGTAGGAGCGCATCCACTCTTCGAGCAGGCGGCGGTATTCGTCGTTGCCGCGGACGTTGGACAGGGGGACCTGGTGGGAGCGCCAGGTCCCCTCCACCGGCACGCCGTCGACCTCGCGGGGCCCGGTCCAGCCCTTGGGCGACCGCAGGATGATCATCGGCAGGCGGTCGGCACGGCCGTCCTTGAACTCGGCGATCTGGTCGAAGACCGTGCTCAGCGTGTTCTGCATGAGCTCGTGCATGACGGCGGGGTCGTCGCCGGAGACGATGTGCGGGCGGTAGCCGTAGCCCTCCATGAGCTTGAGGAGTTCTTCTTCGGGGATGCGGGCCAGCACCGTCGGGTTGGCGATTTTGTAGCCGTTGAGGTGCAGGATGGGCAGGACGACGCCGTCCCGGTAGGGGTCGAGGAACTTGTTGGAGTGCCAGCTGGCGGCCAGTGGTCCGGTCTCGGCCTCGCCGTCTCCGACGATGCAGGCCACCACCAGGTTCGGATTGTCGAAGGCCGCGCCGTAGGCGTGGGCCAGGGCGTATCCCAGCTCGCCGCCCTCGTGGATGGAGCCGGGGGTCTCGGGAGCGACGTGGCTGGGCACGCCGCCGGGGAAGGAGAACTGCCGGAACAACTGGCGCATCCCGGCCGCGTCCTGCGGAATGTCGGGGTATTTGTCGGTGTAGGAGCCCTCCAACCAGGCGTGCGCGACCGCGGCGGGGCCACCGTGCCCGGGACCGGCAATGTAGATCATCTCCTGGTCACGCTCGATGATGACCTGGTTCAAGTGGGCGAAGCAGAAGTTCAGTCCCGGTGTGGTGCCCCAGTGCCCGAGCAGGCGCGGTTTGACATGCCCGGCGGCCAGGGGTTCGGTGAGCAGGGGGTTGTCCAGCAGATAGATCTGCCCCACCGAAAGGTAGTTGGCCGCTCTCCAGTACGCGTCGATCCGCTGCAGTTTCTCCATGAATCCGACTCTTCCCGCATCTTTCTTGATCATCTAGGGGATTTGGTCCCCACCCCGGATGCCATGGGGCCCATGACATCTCCGACGTGCTTTCCGATCGGTCTCCCGGTCTCGCCCGAGGCTCCCGCCGCACGGCGGCCCTTTCCGAAAAAAGCGAACGCCCGCCCCCGGTCTTTCAGGGGACGGGCGTGGTGCGGGCGGTCACTTCAGGATGGGGAATCGCTTGACCAGGGCGGTCTTGCCCCACCGGGCGCCGATGCCCAGGGTGTCGCCAGCGTGGGCGGCGGCCAGGCCGATCAGGACGATGGCGTAGACGATGTGGTCGTCCATGAACGGGTTGGTCTCCAGCGGCAGCTGGGCCGCCCACATCAGCAGCATCATCGTCGCGCCCGCGCCGGCCGCGATCCGCAGGCCCGCGCCGAGGATGAGGGCGGCGCCGACGCCGAGCAGGCCGAGCATGAACAGCCAGTCCACCCAGGCCTGCCCGGCCAGGCCGCTGAAGAAGCCGCCGAGGGCGTTCTCGCCGCTGCCCTTGAGGAAGCCGGTGGTCGGGCTGCCTCCGTTGACCCACGCCTTGGCGGCGGGGGTGGCGAAGCCGAGGCCGAACATCTTGTCGACGAAGGCCCACAGGAACACCCAGCCCAGAGCGATACGGGCGGCGGCCCAGGCGTAGACGACGGGGGTACGGTCCTGTACGGCGGGGGTGGTGATGGGGGTGGTGACGTGGCCGTTGACCGGCTTGCGTCCGTGGATGACGGCCATGACTGGCTCCTGTTCCGCTTTCTTTTCTCTGTTACGTCACCCAGTACATCGGCTGGCCCCGCCCTTTCCGCAGAGCCGTACGGCTCGTGTCCACGTCTCCAAGGTCTTGCGGCCGGTGGGACTTCCGTCCCGGTCCCGCCCGCAGGGATTACCGGTGCCCTGACGCGGCATGCGTTACGTGCTGGAGAAGCCGCCGGTGCGCGCTGACCAGCTCGCCCACCCGGAACCCCGTTACTACATCACCAGGATGAAGAGCTACGGCCGCGCCTCGACCTTCCTGATGGCTACCGGCTATGAGCAGGTCCGCTCCGTCGGCGTTCCCGCTCGGCTGGAGGTCATGGCTGGTCATGGTCGCTGCGTTTCATATCCATTCTCGCCCTATTAAGTCCTATTTAGGAAGTTAATCCCTGTTCGTCTCAGTTGGGCCTGGCATAGAGGGGAGCGGCTGCGAGGCGACATCCCGGCCACCCGGATCCTGCTGGGCCTGCGTTATCCGTTCCATCCTGTTCCTGATGTCGTGCTCTTTCCCGAGGCTGTCGATCTGGCCGGGATCATCGGCGATCTCGCTTGGCGCCGTCACGTCGCCATGGTCGATTGCAATGCGCAACTCGGCATGTTCTACCGCTACGTTGGCCGTCGGCTTGGCCAGCCGGACATCTTCGCTCAGAAGCTGCTCAACCCCTACATCAGAGACGACCCGCTCCGTCACTGGGTCAGGCGTCATCGTAAAAGTCACGCCGAGATGCGTGTTGAGCTCTGGCAACGGCATCACGCGAACCCTGACCTGCGGTTGCCCTTCCCGGAAATCCGCCACTTCAAATGAGAAACGGCGCGCGGCGATCCACGGGATCGAGGTGGCGAACCGCAGGTCAGGTAGGTAGCGGTACGACAGGTCAAGTGAGAACCCACAGATGTCGAGGGACGGGCCGGCCGCGGTCCTCTCGAAAGCCCGCGGCCGCGCCGAAAATTCGGCGCGTACAGTGGGAAATGTGTGAAAAATAGGAACGGGTGCACATGGAGCCGAATTGACGCCACCGCCACCACCAGGGAAGCTCGCCGGGACGGCGAAAGTCGGGGATCGCGGCCAGATCGTCATCCCTAAGGACATGCGGGACATGTTCGGGATCGTTCCCGGAGACACGTTGCTGCTGCTGGCGGATGTGGGGCGCGGTATCGCGGTGCTGCGCAACGACGACTTCGTCCACCTCGCCGAGACCGTGCTCGACGCGCGGAAGGACCGGAACGACGATGCGTGAAGACGCCGTCCCGACCACAGCGGGGAATCCTCGGCGGAGCCGCGCACCATGGCATCTGTGGGTCGCCGGGCTGTTCATGCTCGCGCTCTACATCGGCGGTGCGCGGGACCAGGTGCTCACGCTCACGCTGAACCCGGACTACCTGGCCGCCCAGGGCTACGCCGAGCCCCAGATCGGCTACTTCGCCGACTATCCGTTCGCTCTCGGCGTCCTGTGGACCCTCAACATCGTCGGAGGCCTCGCCTCGGCGACGGCTTCGATCCTGCGCTCCCGCCGGGCGGTGCCGCTGGCCCTGACGACCGCGCTGGCTCAGCTGGTGCTGCTGATCCTCACGTTCGCCTTCCGGGACCGGTGGGACATCCTCGGGCCGTCGATGAGCCTGTTCGACATCGGCGTCGGCGTCCTGTCCCTCGCGTTCTGGTGGTACTGCCGGGTGATGCTGAGCCGGGCCGTTCTGCGGTGAGCCGGGCGGTGGGACCCGTCCGGCTCACCGGCGGGGCCACGGCCTCCTGGCCCGACCCCGCACCCTGCAGCCTGCGGGGTTCGGACCAGGTCCCCGTCCTTCCTACCAGCGGTCACCGCCGGGTGACGCCTGATCCTCGCTGATGCTGTCCAGCCAGGCCCGGTGCAGGCCGGCGAAGCGGCCGGCCCGCGCGATGAGCACCTCCGGCGGGCCGTCCTCCACGATCGCCCCGCCGTCCATCACGAGCACCCGGTCGGCGGTCTCGATGGTCGACAGCCGGTGCGCGATGACCAGGGCGGTCCGGCCCGACAGGATCGTCCGCATGGCCCGCTGCACCAGCCGCTCGCCGGGGACGTCCAGGCTGGAGGTCGCCTCGTCCAGGACCAGCACGGCAGGGTCGGCGAGGAAGGCGCGGGCGAACGCCACCAGCTGCCGCTGCCCCGCCGACAGCCGCCCGCCCTGCTTGCCGACGGGCGTGTCGTAGCCCTGGGGGAGCGCCGAGACGAAGTCGTGGGCGCCGACGGACCGGGCGGCCTCGACGACCTCGTCCATGGTGGCGTCCGGCCGGCCGAACCTGACGTTGTCCGCGACCGTGCCGCTGAACAGGAAGTTCTCCTGCGTCACCACGACCACCGCGGCGCGCAGCGCGTCCTCGCCGAGGTCGCGCAGGTCGACCCCGTCCAGCAGCACGCGGCCGGAGACCGGGTCGTAGAACCTGGCGACCAGCTTGGCCAGCGTGGTCTTGCCGGCCCCGGTCGCGCCGACCAGCGCCACGACCTGCCCCGCCGGGATCTCCAGGTCCATCCGGGACAGCACCGGGGTGCCGTCCCGGTAGGAGAACTCCACCCCCTCGAACCGGATGGCGCCCGCCGGGCGCTCCAGCGGGACCGGGTCGCGCGGCTCGGCCACCGCGGGCCGCTCCTCCAGCACGCCGGAGAGCTTCTCCAGCGCCGCCCCGGCGGACTGGAAGGTGTTGTAGAACTGGCTGATCTCCTGCATCGGCTCGTAGAACTGGCGCAGGTAGAGCAGGAACGCGGCGAGCACGCCCACCGTCACCGAGCCGCCGGAGGCCAGCAGGCCGCCGTAGAAGAGCACGGCGGCGGTCGTGACGTTCCCGATCAGCTTGACGCCGGGCATGAAGACCGCGATCAGGCGCATGCTCCGCACGTTGGCGTCCCGGTAGTCGGCGTTGAGCCGGGAGAAGATCTCCTGGTTGCGGGGCTCCCCGCGGAACGCCTGGACCGCCCGGATGCCGGTCATCGACTCCACGAAGTGGACGATCACCAGCGCCACGGTCTCCCGGGTCCGGCGGTAGGCCAGGCTCGACTGCCGCCGGAACCAGCGGGTGAACAGCAGCAGGACCGGCATCGGGAGGAGGGCGACCAGCCCGAGGCGCACGTCCAGGAAGAGCAGCACGACCGCGGTGCCGACGAGGGTCAGCACGGCCGTGACGAGGCCGTCGAAGCCCGACTGCAGCATCTCGGAGATGGCGTCGATGTCGGAGGTCAGCCGGGAGACCACCCGTCCGGAGGTGTAGTCGTCGTGGAACGACAGCGACAGCCGCTGGAAGTGGCGGAAGACCCGCCGCCGCAGCTCCAGGATGATGCGCTGGCCGATCCGGCCGGACATCCCGAGGAACGCCTGCCGGGTCACCGCCTGCACGACCGCCGCGGTCAGCAGCGCCGCGACGACCGTCACCAGCACGGCCGGCCCCTCGCCCGCGACCATGGGCGGGATGCCGTCGTCGATGCCCACCTTGACCAGGTAGGGGATGGCGAGCGAGGCCGCGGTGCCGACCACGATGAGCGCGACCAGCACCGCGATCCGCCTGCGGTACGGCCGGAGCAGCTCGCCGAGCAGCCGCCGGGAGCGGTCCCGGAGCAGGAGCGACACCTGCTCCGGGATCTCGTCCCGGTCCTCCGAGGCGACGCCGCGCCAGTCCCGCACCGTGCCCGCGGCGCCCACGGTGCCCGCCGTACTCGTCGCGCGGGCCGGGTCCGTCGTGCCTGCCGGGTCCGTCGCGCGGGCCGGGTGCGCCGTGCCTGCCGGGTCCGTCGCGCGGGCCGGGTGCGCCGTGCCTGCCGGGTCCGCCGTGTCCTGTCCGCTCATCGCAGTGCCCCCTCCGCGTCCACGTCGTCGTCGAAGTCGTCATCGAGACCGGCCCGCCCGCCCGGGTCCTCCTCCAGGTCGGCGGAGAGCAGCGCGCGGTACTCCGGCACGGCCGCCATCAGCTCCTGGTGGCGGCCGACGTGCGCGATCGTGCCGCCGGACAGCAGGGCGACCCGGTCGGCGAGCAGCACGGTGGAGGCGCGGTGCGCGACCACGATCCCGGTGGTGTCCCGCAGCACGTGCCGGAGGGCCTCCTCCACCAGGGCCTCGGTCTCGACGTCGAGCGCCGAGAGGGTGTCGTCCAGCACGAGGACCCGCGGCCGGGACAGCACCGCGCGGGCCAGGGCGAGGCGCTGGCGCTGGCCGCCGGACAGGGACATGCCCTGCTCGCCGATCCTGGTCTCCAGCCCCCACGGCAGCCGGTGGACGAACTCCGCCTGGGCGACCCGCAGGGCCGCCTCGACCTCCTCCTCTGTGGCGTCCGGCCGCCCGAGCGTGAGGTTCTCCCGGACGCTCATGGAGAACAGGGTCGGCTCCTCGAAGGCGGTGGCGACCATCGAGCGCAGCGCGGGCAGCGACAGGTCGCGCACGTCGTGGCCGTCGATCGTGACCCGGCCCGCGGTGACGTCGTGCAGCCGGGGGACCAGAGCGGTCAGCGTGGTCTTGCCCGAGCCCGTCGCGCCCACGACCGCGACCGTCTCACCCGGCCGCACCTCCAGCCAGACGTCGCGCAGCACCGGCTCCGCGGCGCCCGGGAAACGGAACTCCACGCCCTCGAAGCGCAGGTGCCCGCTCGGCCGCCCGACCGTCCGGACGCCCCCGACGATGGCGGGCTCGACGTCCAGGACCTCCATCACCCGGTCCGCCGCGGTCATCGCCTCCTGCGCCATCGCCAGGATGAAGCCGAGGGCCGAGATGGGCCACACCAGCTGGAGCATGAGCGTGGTGAAGGCCACCAGCGTGCCCAGCGACAGCGCGCCCGAGCCGACCGCCAGCGCGCCGAGCAGCAGCACGGCGGCGAGGGTGACGTTCGGGATCACCTCCAGGAAGGTGAAGAACCTGGCCGAGAGCCGCACCTTCTCCATCGCGGTCCGGTAGACCTCGCCGGCCCCGGCGTCGAAGGCGCCGTAGACGTGGCGGCCGCGGCCGAAGGCCTTGATCGTGCGGATGCCGGCCGCCGACTCCTCGACGACGGTGGCCAGGTCGCCCTGCTGGTCCTGCACCCGGCGCGAGACGTCGATGTAGCGGCGCTCGAAGCGCAGCGAGGTGACCACGACCGGCACCGCCGACGCGGCGACCAGCAGGCCGAGCGGCCAGTACATCTGCAGCAGCAGGACGGTCACCGTGAGGATCTGCACGGTGATCAGCACGAGGAAGAGCATGCCGAAGCCGAGGAACCGCCGGATCGTCGACAGGTCGGTCGTCGCGCGCGAGAGCAGCTGGCCGGACTGCCAGGCTCCGTGGAAGGCCATCGGCAACCGCTGCAGGTGCCGGTAGAGGTCGTCGCGGATCCGGGTCTCCAGGCCGATGACGGCGTCGGCCAGCAGCCAGCGGCGCACCAGGATGAGCAGCGCCTCGACCGCGCCCAGCGCGAGGGCGAGCAGCGCCAGGGGGAGCAGGCCCGAGTCGTCGCCCCGGGCGACGGGGCCGTCGACGACCTCCCTGCCGACGAGCGGGATGACGATCCCGATCCCGGTTCCGAGGAAGGAGGCCGCCCAGATGACGGCCAGGCGGGTGGAGTAGGGGCGGAGATAGGACTTCATCCGCCACAGCGAGCGCATCCCGGCGAGGGGCCGGTTGCGGGGTCGTGGCCGCCGGGTCGCGGTTTCCGGCTGGGGGGCGGCGGTATCCGGAGGTTCGGGGGACATCGTCAGGCAGCACGCTCCTCACGGGTCTCGGTTGACGCCGGTCACCACGGACGGTGAAGGGCCCGTTAAGGCTAAGCACCTCGTCAACAGGTTTTCCGCAGGAGAAAAGGGTCCATGCCCGACAATGAGTGACTTTATGTAATCAGGGAACTACATAGAGTATGAAAAACGGGGTGAACGGTTCGGGACTCCGCTTGTTGATCATAATTGGCGAAGGTCCCGCGAACGATGACATCAAGTATCTGGAGGAGGGGGCGCGGCAGCGGGGGCACCTGCCGCTCGTCGTCTCCTGGCACGAACTGAGCGTGGCCCTCGACGATCGGGGACCGAGGCTCTGCGCCGGCGGGCTCCCGCTGGCGGTGGACGGGATCATCCACCAGCTGTCCACCGACGCGCTGCCGGGCCTCACCGTCCTCGGCGCGGTGGAGGACGGGATCGCGCACCTGAACTCCACCGCCGCCGTGCTGCGCTCGGCCGACAAGTTCGCCACGCACGTGCGCCTGGCCGCCTGCGGCGTCCCGACGCCCGCCACCGCCTTCTGCCCGGGGGACCGCGAGCTCAGGATCTTCGCCCGGGCCTACGGCTACCCCGTCGTGCTCAAGCAGCCGGACGGGGCGCGGGGCTCGGAGGTCGCCCTCGCCGGAGGGGAGGACGACCTGATCGCCAGGGCGGAGTCGATCCGGGGCCGGGGGAGGCCGCTGCTCGTCCAGCGGTTCGTCGCCGAGGCGGCCGGGCGCAACCACCGGGTGGTCGTCGTCGGCGGGAGGTTCGTCGCCGCGGTCGAGCAGACGGGCCGGCCGGGAGATTTCCGCTCCAACGGGCCGGGGGACGTGTGCCGCCCGGTGGCCCTCACCGACGAGGAGGTGGCCGTCGTGGAGCGTACGGCCCGCGCGGCGGGGCTCGACCTGATGAGCGCCGACCTGCTGCGCGGCCGCAGCGGCCCGGTCATCCTGGAGACCAACTCCTTCCCCGCCTTCGGCGGGTTCGGCCACGTGGACCTGCGGGACCCGATCCTGGACCTGATCGAGCGTAAAGTGGCCGCCCGCCGGGCCGGAACGGGCGTCCCGGTCGCGGTGCCGGGGCACCGGCCGCTCGCGCGGGAGGACCTCGCATCGTTCGTTCCCCCGGTGCCCTCCGCGACCTTCGTGGAGGAGCGTCCGGCCGCGGTGGAGGCGCCCCTCGCAGCGGACGGGCTCCGCGTGCCGGACGGAGCCCCCGCGGCCGGGAGGTCCCCCGCGGGAGAGGAACCCGTCACCGCCCCGAACTGATCCGCCGCCCGCCGGGCGGGTAGACAGCGGGCATGGACCCCCAGGCGGTGACCACGAGCGGGCGGGTGCGCGGGCGCTGGAGCGGCGGGGTGGCCGAGTTCCTCGGCGTGCCCTACGCCGCACCCCCCGTCGGCGCGCTGCGCTTCGCGCCCCCGGTCCCCCCGCCGCGCTGGGACGGGGTGCGGTCCTGCCGGACCTGCGGGCCGACCGCCCCCCAGCCGCAGGACGGCGCGGGCGACGTGCCCGAACCGCTCGTCGAGGGCGACGGCTTCCTCAACCTCAACGTCCGCACGCCCGACCCCGGGGCCGCCGGACTGCCGGTGCTGGTGTGGATCCACGGCGGGGCCTTCAACATGGGCGGCAACGCCGGCCCGTGGTACCGCGGCGCCTCCTTCGCCCGAGACGGCCTGGTGTTCGTCGCGATCAACTACCGCCTGGGCGTGGAGGGGTTCCTGCCCCTGGACGACGCCCCGGCCAACCTCGGCGTGCTCGACTGGATCCGGGCGCTCACCTGGGTCCACGACAACATCGCCGCCTTCGGCGGCGACCCCGGCGACGTGACCGTCGGCGGGCAGTCCGCCGGCGGCCAGGCGAGCGTGACCCTGCTCGCGGCGCCCGCCGCCGCCGGGCTCCTGCACCGCGTGATCGACATGAGCGGCGGATCGGTGACCTGGGAGCCGGTCGAGCCCGCCCGGGAGGCGGCCCGCGCGCTCGCCCGCCGCCTCGGCGCGCCGCCCACGCGCGAGGCGTTCTCGGCGTTCACCCCGGCGGAGCTCGCCGCGGCGTACCGCTCGCTCGGCTCGGGCGAGCCGGATCCCGGGCCCCTCGGCGCGGTCTTCGGACCGGGACCCAAGGGGTTCAACCCGGTCAACGACGGCGAGATCGTGGCGCGCAGCCCGTACGACATGATCCGCGACGGCTCGGCCCACCCGGCCGCGCTGCTCGTCGGCACCACCCGGGAGGAGTTCAACGCGCTGGTGCGCTCACGGCCCGGCCCCCTCGGCGAGCGGGAGTACGGCGACGCCCTGCGCGCGCTCGGCGCCGGCCCCGACGCCCGGCGGTTCTACGAGGAGCGGCTGCCCGCCGGCCCCGAGGTGCTCGGGCAGATCCTGACCGACCGGCTCTTCCGGGTGCCGGCCCTGCGCCTGGCCCGGGCCTGCGCGGCCGCCGGCAGGTCCGTCCACGCCTACGAGTTCCGCTGGCGCTCGCCCGCGCGCGGCGGCGCCGTCGGGGCCGGCCACTGCGTGGACCTGCCGTTCGTCTTCGACGACCTGGACGCGGAGGGGGTGGAGCGCGTGTGCGGGCCCGCGCCCCCGCCCGGCCTGGCCCGCGCCATGCACGCGGCCTGGACGGGGTTCGCGGCCACCGGCGATCCCGGCTGGCCGCCGTACGGCGGGCCCGGCGGACCGGTCCGGGTCTTCGACGACCCCGGGGGTGTCGCCTGCGATCCGCTCGCGGCCGAGGGGCGCCTGTGGCGGGAGTCGTGAGCCCGCGGCGTCATCCGGTGACGAGCGCGTGGACCAGGCCGACCGCGGCGGCGGCGGCGATGAACCAGGCGGTGTTGAGCCTGGTGCGCCACTGCAGGAGCAGGGCCGCCCCGGCCAGGCCGACGGTGAGCGGGTCGACGAACGCCTCGCCCGCCAGCTCGACCGTGACCCCCGCCATCAGGGCCAGCGCCGTCGCGTTGACCCCGTCCAGGAACGCCGAGGACCAGACGCGGTCGCGGATGCGGTCGACGATCCGGGTCAGCAGGGCGACGAAGGCGAACGAGGGCGCGAAGATCGCCACGGTCGCCAGGACCGCGCCGGGCAGCCCGGCGATCACGTATCCGAGGAAGGTCGCGGTGGTGAAGACCGGCCCGGGGGTGACCTGCCCGATGGAGACGGCGTCGAGCAGCTGCGTCCGGGTGATCCATCCGAGCCGCTCCGCGAAGTCGCCCTCCAGGAAGGCCAGCAGCACGTAGCCGCTGCCGTACAGCACCGAGCCGATCTTCAGGAAGGTCAGGAAGAGCTGCGCGAGCTGGCCGCCGGTCGGGTCGGGGAAGTACGGCCCCGCGGGCAGCAGGGCGATCCCGCCGAGGCCGGTCCGCCCGCCGCCCGGCGGGCGGACCGGCAGGGTGCGCACGGCCATGACGAGCACCCCGCCGGCCGCCAGCACCAGGAGCTCGTCGGCCCCGAGCAGGTAGGCCGCGAACGCGGCCGCGGCGGCGGCCGCCGTCAGCGGGCCCTTGACCGCGGTCCGCAGCAGGCCGACCAGGGCCCACACCACGATCGCCACGACCACGGGCTTGATCCCGTAGAGCAGCCCCTCGACCGCCGGGGCCCGCCCGTGGCGGACGTACGCCCAGACCAGGGCGAGCACGACGGCGAACGCCGGGAGGATGAAGCAGACCCCGGCCACGACCAGCCCCTTCCCGCGGGCCCGCTCGTGGCCGAGGTGGATGGCCAGCTCGGTGGAGTTCGGGCCGGGGATGAGGTTGGTCGCGCCCATCAGGTCGACGAAGCGCTCGTCGGAGACCCAGCCGCGCCGCCGTACCAGCTCCTCGCGCATCATCGCGATGTGCGCGGCCGGCCCGCCGAACCCGATCACGCCCAGCTTCAGGAAGACGGCGGCCACCTCGGCGAGCCGCCGGCCCCGCCGCCCGCCGTCACCCTGACCGGGCCCGCCGGCCGGTCCGTCCATCCGCACTCCTCACCGGCAGACCACCTGATCGGGGCAGTGTCCAGCACCCGGATGAACGGCGTGCGGACACAGGGGAAACGGCGCGGGGCGGGCTCCCTCCCCGCTCACCGGCCGCCCCGCTCACCGGCCGCCGCGCTCACCGGCCGCCGGGCCCGCCGGCCGGCCGGTGTAGTGCGCCGGCCCCGTCCACCGGCGGCCGGCTCACACGCCGACCCAGCGCTGCATGCGCGTGAGCAGGTCCTCGGCGTCGACCGGCTTGGTCACGTAGTCGGTCGCCCCCGCCGCCAGCGCCTTCTCCCGGTCGCCCTGCATCGCCTTGGCGGTCACCGCGATGATCGGCAGGTCCGCGAAGCGCGGCATCTTCCGGATGGCCGCGGTGGCCGCGTAGCCGTCCATCTCCGGCATCATGATGTCCATCAGCACCAGGTCGACGTCCTCGTTGCGGGACAGCACCTCGATGCCCTTGCGCCCGTTCTCGGCGTAGAGCACCTGCATGCCGTGCAGCTCCAGGATGTTGGTCAGCGCGAACACGTTGCGGACGTCGTCGTCGACGACCAGGACCTTTCGGGTCGACAGGGCCGTGTCCGGCTCGCCGGGCTCCTGGGGGCGGACGTCCGGGCTGGACTGGACCAGGGGGAGCACGTCGCCGGGCTGCTGCGCCGACAGGTGCAGGGTGATGCGTTCGCGCAGCTCGTCGAGGCTGGGCAGGCGCTCCAGCGGCTGGGTGGCCGAACGCCCCTGGAGCAGGTCCTCCTGCGGGCGCGAGAGCGTGCGGCTGTGGTGGGCGAGCACCGGCACCCCGCGCAGCGCCGGGCTCCGGTCGAGCCCGCGCAGGAACTCCGCCGCGGCGTCCTGCCGCATGCCCAGGTCGAGCACGATGCAGTGGTGGTCCTCCCGGGCCAGCGCCGCCAGGGCGGTGGCCGGGTCGTCCGTGGTGGACACCCGGACCTGCCCGTGCGTCTCGGGCAGGTCCGCCACCACGCTCTCGGCCAGCTGGGACAGGAGCCCGTTGACGCGGGACTCCACGACGAGCAGGCGGCGCACGTCCCCGCCGCCCGGACGCTCGGCCTCCCCGGCGAACCGGACGGATTCGGCCGGGGCGCTCGGCGGCGCCGCGGCGGCGCCGGCGCGGCCCGCCGCGGCGGTCGCGTTCTCCGGAAGCGGCAGGTAGAGGGTGAAGGTGCTGCCCTTGCCGACGGAGCTGACCGCGCGGATCTCGCCGTTGAACAGCGCGGCGATCTCCCGGCTGATGGACAGCCCCAGCCCGGTCCCGCCGTACCTGCGGCTGGTGGTCCCGTCGGCCTGCTGGAACGCGTCGAAGATCTGCGAGAGGTTCTCCTCGGCGATGCCGATGCCGGTGTCCACCACGTGGAAGACGATCACATCCTGGCCTTCCGCGCCGGGCAGCTCCACCCCGGCGGCGCGCTCGATGCGCAGCCCGACCGAGCCCTCCTCGGTGAACTTCACCGCGTTGGACAGCAGGTTCCGCAGCACCTGCCGGAGGCGCTGCTCGTCGACGAGCAGCTCGGCGGGCACGTCGGAGTCGACGGTGACGTCGAACCTGAGACCCTTCTCCGTGGTCAGCGGGCGGAAGGTCGCCTCGACGTAGTCCAGGAGCTGCCGCAGCGGCAGCGGCTCCAGGCTGAGGTTCATCTTCCCCGCCTCGATCTTGGACAGGTCGAGGATGTCGTTGATCAGCTGGAGCAGGTCGGTGCCGGCCGAATGGATGACGTTGGCGTACTCGACCTGCTTGGCGGTGAGGTTGCGGGTGGGGTTCTGGGCCAGCAGCTGGGCCAGGATGAGCAGCGAGTTGAGCGGGGTGCGGAGCTCGTGGCTCATGTTGGCCAGGAACTCGCTCTTGTACTTGGAGGCCAGGGCGAGCTGCTGGGCCCGGTCCTCCAGCTCCTGGCGCGCCTGCTCGATCTCCCGGTTCTTCGTCTCGATGTCGTGGTTCTGCCGGGCCAGCAGCTCAGCCTTGTCCTCCAGCTCGGCGTTGGAGCGCTGCAGCTCCTCCTGGCGGACCTGGAGCTCGGTGGCCAGCCGCTGCGACTCGGTCAGCAGGGCGTCGGTGCGGGCGTTGGCGACGATGGTGTTGACGTT
This sequence comes from Planomonospora antibiotica, assembly GCF_014647955.1. Taxonomy (NCBI): domain Bacteria; kingdom Bacillati; phylum Actinomycetota; class Actinomycetes; order Streptosporangiales; family Streptosporangiaceae; genus Planomonospora; species Planomonospora antibiotica. The sequence continues at coordinate 16,436 of NZ_BMQE01000025.1, forward strand.
GACGCCGATGGTCTCCACCAGCATCTCCAGGAAGGCCCGGTGCACCTGGGTGAAGCGGTTGAGACTGGCCAGCTCGATCACGCCGAGCACCTGGTCCTCGAAGACGATCGGCAGCACGATCAGGTTGACCGGCGCGGCCCCGCCGAGGCTGGAGGAGACGGTGATGTAGCCGGCGGAGACGTCCTCGGCGAGGATGGGGCGCCGGGCGAGCGCGGCCTGCCCGACCAGCGAGTCGCCGAAGCCGTGGCGGCGGGCGGTCTCCCGGTGGCCGTAGGTCCCGACCACCTGCAGCTCGGGTCCCGCCGGACCCTCCTCGGCCAGCAGGAACGTGCCGTACTGGGCGGAGACCAGCGGGGCCAGCTCGTTCATCACCAGCTCGGCCACGACGGCCAGGTCCCGGTGGCCCTGCATCAGCCCGGAGATGCGCGCCAGGTTGGACTTGAGCCAGTCCTGCTCCTGGTTGGCCAGGGTGGTCTCGCGCAGGGACTTCACCATCGAGTTGATGTTGTCCTTGAGGTCGGCGAGCTCGCCCTCGGCGTCGACGGTGATCGAGCGGGTCAGGTCGCCCGAGGTCACGGCGCTGGTCACCTCGGCGATCGCGCGGACCTGGCGGGTCAGGTTGCCCGCCAGCTCGTTGACGTTCTCCGTCAGCCGCTTCCAGGTGCCCGAGACGCCCTCGACCTCGGCCTGGCCGCCCAGCCGGCCCTCGCTGCCGACCTCCCGGGCCACCCGGGTGACCTCCGCGGCGAAGGACGAGAGCTGGTCGACCATCGTGTTGATCGTCGTCTTCAGCGCCAGGATCTCGCCCCGGGCGTCCACGTCGATCTTCTTGTTCAGGTCGCCCTGGGCGACCGCGGTGGTGACCTGGGCGATGGAGCGCACCTGGCTGGTCAGGTTGTCGGCCATGGAGTTGACGTTGTCGGTGAGGTCCTTCCACGTCCCGGCCACGTTGGGCACGCGGGCCTGGCCGCCCAGCTGCCCCTCGGTGCCGACCTCGCGGGCCACCCGGGTGACCTCGTCGGCGAAGGCGCTGAGCGTGTCGACCATCGTGTTGATGGTCTGCGCCAGCGCGGCGACCTCGCCCTTGGCCTCGACGGTGATCTTCTGGGAGAGGTCGCCGCGGGCGACCGCCGTGGCCACCTGGGCGATGGAGCGCACCTGGCTGGTCAGGTTGGAGGCCATGACGTTGACGTTGTCGGTGAGGTCCTTCCAGGTGCCGGAGACCCCGCGGACGGTCGCCTGGCCGCCGAGGTTGCCCTCGGTGCCGACCTCGCGGGCCACCCGGGTGACCTCGTCGGCGAAGGCCGACAGCTGGTCGACCATCGTGTTGATGGTCTCCTTCAGCTCCAGGATCTCGCCGCGCGCGTCCACCCGGATCTTCTGCGACAGGTCGCCCTTGGCCACCGCCGTGGTCACCTCGGCGATGCTGCGGACCTGGGCGGTGAGGTTGTCGGCCATCACGTTCACCGACTCGGTGAGCGCCTTCCAGGTGCCGGATACGCCCTTGACGTCGGCCTGGCCGCCCAGCCGGCCCTCGGTGCCGACCTCGCGGGCCACCCGGGTGACCTCGTCGGCGAAGGAGGACAGCTGGTCGACCATCGTGTTGATGGTGTTCTTCAGCTCCAGGATCTCACCGCGCGCCGAGACCGTGATCCGCTGGGAGAGGTCGCCGCGGGCCACGGCGGTGGCCACCTGGGAGATGTTGCGGACCTGGTCGGTGAGGTTGCCCGCCATGTAGTTCACCGAGTCGGTGAGGTCGCGCCAGGTGCCGGAGACGCCCTTGACGTCGGCCTGGCCGCCGAGGTTGCCCTCGGTGCCGACCTCGCGGGCCACCCGGGTGACCTCGTCGGCGAAGGAGGACAGCTGGTCGACCATCGTGTTGATGGTGTTCTTCAGCTCCAGGATCTCGCCGCGGGCGTCCACGGTGATCTTCTGCGAGAGGTCGCCCTTGGCCACCGCGGTGGTGACCTGGGCGATGGAGCGCACCTGGCCGGTGAGGTTGCCCGCCATGGCGTTGACCGAGTCGGTGAGGTCCTTCCACGTGCCCGAGACGCCGGGCACGTCGGCCTGGCCGCCGAGCTGCCCCTCGGTGCCGACCTCGCGGGCGACGCGCGTCACCTCGGAGGTGAACAGGGAGAGCTGGTCCACCATGCCGTTGAAGACCGTGGCGATCTCCTGCAGCAGGCCGTCGCCCTCACCGGGCAGGCGGGTGCCGAAGTCGCCGTCGCGCACGGCCGTGAGCCCGGCGAGGAGCCGGCGCAGGTCCAGCTCGTCCACGCCCGAAGCGGTCGCGGTCCCGTTCCTCACGGGACCGTCGGCGATCTCAACCATGTCCACCATCGCTTGTCTCGACCGGCAGGAGGTCAGGCAATGGTAAGGCCGGAACGGTCCGGGCGGGGGTCCGCCCCCGCCGCCCCCGCCCGTTCCCGGGTCCGGGCGCGACCGCGCCGCGAACCGGCGTAGGCCGCCTCGCGCACCCGCAGGAACGGCCTGGGGAGGCTCAGTGCCGGATGGCGGTTCAGCATCGGGTCGAACGCGGCGAACTCCCCGTCCGGGAGCACGGTGTGCAGGCTCAGCCGCGCGAGCGGCCGCCGGTAGCCCTCGACGCCGAGGACGAAGTCCAGCGGGGCCGCCGCGACCGACTCCGCGATCTCGTCGGGGTCGGCGGAGCGGGCGCGGCCCCGGTCGGCCGCCACGGCCAGGAACCGGATCCGCCCGGCCGCGTGCCGGTAGGGGATCAGCGTGGAGAAGACCCCGGAGCCGAACCCCGCGCTCGGGAAGGGCAGCCACCGGGGCCAGCCCATCGTGGCCAGCAGCAGGTCGAGGTCGCCGCCGGGCGCCTGGTCGCAGGGGAGCCGGACGGCCAGGCCGAGCACGTCGGGCAGGGCGCCGGGCAGGGAGGCCCCCTTGGAGAGCCGTACCAGGACCTCCCGCTCGCCGGGCTCGTCGAGCACGGGGATGCCGAGGTAGGGGTCGGTGCGGCCGAGGACGCGGAAGGCGGCGTGGAAGAACCGCCCGCGGGTGTGGACCGCGCGGCCGCCGCGCAGCGCCGCCACCCGGCGGAACAGCGAGGGGACGGGGCCGCTCTGATCAGGCGAGGAAGATGTCATGCCCTCCCACCTACCCCCGCATCCGGATCGCAGCGGGCCGGGCCGGGATCGTGCGGGTCCCGTGACGGTCCCGGCGCGGCCCGGCCTCGGGGAGACCGGGGTCAGGCCGACTCCCGCAGCACCTCCTCGGCCTGCCGCCGCAGATGGGGCGGGAGACCGGGGACGCGGGCGGCCAGCGCGCGGGCGGCCAGCACCGCCGAGCTCGACCGCCGGCCGAGCAGGGCGTGCACGCGCGCCGCCCGCAGCAGCGCCGGGCCGCTGCCGGACTCGGTGGCGACCGCGTCCAGCATCTCCTGCTCGGCGGCGTCGAAACGCCCCTGCAGAGCCAGGGCCAGGGCGCGGGCGGCCACCGTGTCCGGCTGCTGGTCCCGGCGCACCCGGTCCAGGTCGCGCAGGGCCTCGGCCGGCCTGCCGAGGTCGGCGTGGATCGCCCCGCGCAGGGCCAGCGCGTCGGCCGGGGGCCGCGCCGCCAGCGCCACGGCCCCGTTGAGGCAGGCGAGCGCGGCACGCGGCTGCCCCGCGTGCCACAGCGCCTGCCCCAGGGCCAGCCGGGCGGGCAGGTCGTTGGGCGCCCAGGCGAGGGCCCCCTTGAACAGCTCCACGGCCCCGGAGTGGTCGCCCTCCGCCAGCCGGAGCCGCCCGATCCCGGTCAGCACCCGGGCCACCCCGTCGAACTGCTGGAGGCTGGCGAAGGTCTCCGCCGCCTCCTCGAAGCGGCGCCGGGCGCTCTCCGTCTCCCCGCACGCCGCCTCGGCCGCCCCCACGATCTCCTGGGCCTCGGCGCGCACCCACGCCTCGCCGAACTCCGAGGCGCGCAGCGCCTCCTCCGCGAGGCGCTGCGCCGTCTCCCAGCGCCGTCCGGCCAGCGCGGCCCGGGCGTCCGCCAGGTAGGTGGCGGGCCGCTCCGAGCGGCGCACGGTGGCGATCAACCGGTCGTGCTGCAGTTCGTACCAGCGGATGCCGAGCCGGTGCTCCCCCTTGAGGAGGTGGTGGTCCTCCAGTGCCCTGGCCACGGCGTTCGGCATGCCCGCCGTCTCGTGGAGCCCCTCGTAGACCGTGTTGCGGGTGCCGTGCTCGGTGACGAAGGCGTTGCGCAGCCAGAACTGGATCTCCGTGGCCGGGATGCCGTGCTCGGCCGCGACCCGGGCGAGCGCGCGCCGGCAGAAGCCGGTCAGGAACCGGTCGACGTCGGCGTGCAGGCGCACGTGCTCCACGGTGATCTCGGTCAGGCCCGGGGGCAGCGACTCCCACAGCGCGGAGCAGACGACCTGGAGCTGGACCGGTTCGACCGACTCCAGCGCCAGGGTGGCCGTCCGGCCCTCGGCGTCGGAGACCTCGGCGGTGCGCAGGTCGTCGACGAGCAGCTCCGCGGCGCCGGGGGCGAAGCGGCGGCCGGTGGCCTCCAGCGGCCCGGTCACCGCGTCGAGTGCGGCGGCGCGGGCGAGCGGCCGCAGGTGGAACCGGGCCCGCGAACCGCGGCCGAGCGGCCGCTCGTGGGGCAGCACGGCGGCCAGGTGCTCCTCGCGCAGCGACAGCAGCAGGTGGAGGCCGTCGTGCTCCTCCACCGCCTGCGCCAGCTGGGCCAGGAGCTCGGTCCGGTCGGCCTCCTGGTGGGAGGGGCCGCCGAACAGCTCCTCGGCCTGGTCGACGGCGACCAGCACCGGCACCGGGTCGCCGTACCGGTCGCGCCGCTCCGGGCGCCGGGCCAGGAACTCCGCGACCGTCAGCCCGGCGAGCGCCGACAGCGGCTCGTCCGGAGCCCAGGCCGCCAGCAGCGCCAGGACGTGCAGGCCGGTCCGGGCCCGCGCGGGCGGCGCGGCGATCCCGCGCGGCGAGACGCGCGCGACCGGCAGCACGTCGGCGCGCTCGGCCTCGATCCGGGGCAGCACCCCCGCGTGGAGCAGGGAGGTCTTGCCGACGCCGGACGTGCCGTACAGCACGGTGAGCCCGGTCGCCTGCCAGATGGTGGCGATCTCGCGGGCCTCCCGCTCGCGGCCGAAGAACAGCGCGTGCTCGGTCCCGCGGTAGGGACGCAGGCCCACGTACGGCCCGGCCGCCCCGCCGTCTCCGCGTGCCGCGGCCTTCATGGCGCTCACCCCATTCTCCGGCGGAGCTCCTCGCAGAACTCCGCCGCGGTGCCGAGGAAGATCGAGATGTTCCAGCCGTTGAGGTAGTGGACGAGGTAGCGCTTGGCCTTGTCCACCGCGTCGCCCGCCGAGTCGTTGACCTCGGGCATCAGCTGCACGCTCACGTGCCGGCGCTTGTTGCTGCGCGGGGTGCTCCGGGCCAGGCCGTGGAAGAGCACCCGGAACGTCCAGTCCTGCAGGCTGTAGCCGATGAACAGCAGCGGCCGGTGGGTCATCGCCTCCAGGACGGGCGTGGGGAGCGGGTGCCGGCCGTCGCCCGCGGAGGCGTCCACCATGTTCACGAGATAGGACAGGTAGTCGGCCTCGGTCAGCACCAGCGAGGCGGGGCGCGACCAGGTCCCGTGCAGATGGTAGACGAGGGGCCGCTCGGCGGTGGGCTCGGGCAGCGCGGGCACGTCGGCCGGGTTGGCGTCCCACCAGGGGGAGACGGCGCTGCGCGGCTCCTTGCCGGCGGCCCGCAGCGCCTCGTGCAGGAAGTTGTCGTAGTTGGTGGTGAGGAACACCTTGAGCGGGAAACCGGCCAGCAGCGCGTGCGGATCGGCGGGGTCGCCGGGGGGCGGCCGCCCGTGCGACTGGAGGAGCCGGCAGACCTCGTCCTTGAGATCCACCGGATCGCGCACCACCGCCTCGACGTACTGCATCACGCGGGCGAGATTGTGCGAGTCGGCGAAAGGGTAACCGTAACGGGCGGCGTATTCGCGGCTCAGCGCGGTGCCGGTGGGAAGCGTCCGGCAGGCGCCGGCACCGAGAAAGGGCGTGCAGTCACCCCTGCGGAGCTGGTTTATCAGCCGTTGCCAGTCCGCATCGTCCACTGCGCCACCCTGGGTGTTGGGAAAGGACCCCCTGTGACACTTTATGTCCCACGAAGGTGGCGCCGGAGTCAAGATTCTCTATATGGCCGACTGGAATCCCGCCACCGGTCCGATGTTCTCATCGTCCGCCAGGCGCTGCAATGCGCGGTCCAGGTTGGATTCGCCCATCTCGTCGAGATCGTGGAGGTCGAGTCCGCTCACGTCGATCAGGCCGCCGCCGTACTCGGCGGTGGCGGCGGTGATTTCTTCGCTCACGCGGACTCCTTGCCTCGACATGCTCGCGCCGATGACCGGGCGACGCGCGTCCGTGCCCGTCCGCGCGTCCCGTGACATCCGTATCCTTCCACGCTCGACGACTGTTTCCAACGCGGGTGAATGCCGTTTACGGCCTGGCGGGATCGATGGTTCCGTATGGACGGCCTCGCGCCGGGGCGTCGGCCATGGGACGCTGACTTCCGGGTGTATGCATCCGTGCCGGCTGAATCTCTAAGCTGGTCCCGGGCCGGGTCAGTGGAGGCTTTGGTATGTCGATTTCAACGGGTTCGGATATCTCCGGAGCAATGGGACGTCAGCCTCTGATCTGGGGCAAAGTGCCGCAGCGGAATAAGAACTTCACCGGGCGCGGAGAACTGCTCGACAAGCTGCACGACAGTGTCACCTCCGATGTGACGGCGGTGGTCCCGCACGCCCTGCACGGGTTCGGAGGCGTCGGGAAGACCCACGTCGCGATCGAGTACGCCTACCGCTACCGGCACGAGTACGACCTGGTCTGGTGGATCCCGGCGGACCAGCCGATGCTGGTGCGCTCCTCGCTGGCGGGTCTCGCGCCGCATCTCGGCCTGCCGCCCTCCAGCGCGGCGGGCATCGAGGACGCGTCCGCCGCGGTGCTGGACGCGCTGCGCCGCGGCGAGCCGTACGCCAGGTGGCTGCTCGTCTTCGACAACGCCGAGCAGCCGGAGGACATCAACGACATCGTCCCGCGCGGCCCGGGACACGTCCTGATCACTTCCCGCAACCACGCCTGGCAGGGAGTCGTCGACACCATCCCCGTCGACGTCTTCAGCCGGACGGAGAGCATCGAGTTCCTGCGCAAGAGGGTGCTCAAGGGCATCAACCCCCAGGACGCGGGCCGGCTGGCGCAGGAGCTCGGCGACCTGCCCCTGGCGCTGGAGCAGGCGGGGGCCCTGCACGCGGAGACGGGCATGTCGGTGGAGGAGTACCTCCGGCTGCTGAAGGAGCAGACGACCCAGCTGCTCGACGCCAACAAACCGTCCGACTACCCGCTCTCCATGACCGCCGCGTGGGCGCTGTCGGTCTCACAGCTCGACGCGAAGATGCCCGAGGCGGTGGAACTGCTGCGGTGCTGCGCCTTCTTCGGGCCCGAGCCCATCCCCCGTGACGTGTTCGGCAGGCTCGACGAGGAGAGGACGGCCCGGTCGCGTCTGGGCAGGCTGCTGACCAACCCGATCCTGTTGAGCAAGGCGATCCGGGAGCTGGGCCGCTACGCCCTGGTGCGCATCGACTCGGGCAGCCGGACCATCCAGGTCCACCGCCTGGTCCAGGCGCTCCTGCGCGAGGACGTGGACGAGGAGGACCGGCAGGGGTTCCGGGAGGAGGTGCACCTCCTGCTCGCCGCCGCCGCGCCCGACCGCCCCGACGACACGGAGAACTGGCCCCTGTACGCGGAACTGCTCGGCCACGTGACCCCCGCGCAGGTGAAGACGGCAGGAGACCCCGCCGTGCGGCGCTTCGCCCTCGACACCGTGCGCTACCTCTACTCCTCCGGCGACTACCCGTCGGCCCGCGACCTCGCACGGGAGTTCCTGGAGGAATGGCGGGCCGCGGGGGAGTCCGATCCGTGGGTGCTCTCCGCGCAGCGGCATCTCGGCATCGTCCTGCGCGAGCTCGGCGACTACGCGGAGGCCTTCGCGCTCAACCAGGCGACCCTCCAGCTGATGAGGACGTCCCTCGGGCCGGAGCACGAGGAGACCCTGCTGCTCACCAACAGCCACGGCGCCGACTTCCGGACGCGGGGCGACTTCACCGCCGCGCTCGAGCACGACCTGGAGTCCCTGCACCGGCACCGGGAGAGGTTCGGCCCGAAGAGCTCCCGGACGCTGCGGGCGCTGAACAACCTCGCCGTCGACTACCTGCTGGTCGGTGACTACGGGCGCGCCTTCGAGCTGCAGAACGAGGCGTTCACCGAGCAGCGGCGCAACCGGAAGTCGAGCGAGGTCGAGGAGCTCAGCTCGTGGAACGGCCTGGCCCGGATCGTCCGGCTGCGGGGTGAGTACTTCGAGGCCTGCGACCTGGGGGAGGACGCCTACGAGTTCGGGGTCCAGGCAGTGGGCGCCGACCATCCCTGGACCCTGCGCACGGCCAAGGACCTGTCCATCGCCAAACGCCGGGCCGGACTGATCGAGGAGGCGTTCGAGATCGCGCAGCGGACGTTCGAGAGGGTGGAGCGCATCTTCGGCCGCGACCACCCCGACACGCTCGCGGCCGCCCTCTGCATGGCCAACACGCTGCGCGCCATGGGGGAGACCGCCGAGGCGCTGGAGCTGCTGCAGGACACCGCCCGCCGCTATCCGCGGATCTTCGGGGAGAGCCACCCGTTCAGGTACGGCTGCGACATGAACCGCGCCCTGCTGCTGAGGGTCAACGGCGACGTCGAGGGGGCCCGCCGGCTCGATCAGGAGTCCCTCGACGGCCTCGACCTCCGGCTCGGCCGCGACCACCACTACTCGCTGACCTGCGCCATCAACCTGGTCAGCGACCTCGCGACCCTGGGAGACGGGGAGCAGGCCAGGGTGTTCGGCGTGGACACATTGGGCAGGCTGCGCAACCTCCTGGGCGAGGACCACCCGCTGACGCTGGCCTCGGCGGCGAACCTGGTGGTGGACCTGCGCGCCGCGGGAGCGGGGGAGGAGGCCGACACCCTGGCGGCGGACACCTTCGACCGCTACCGGAGGGTGCTGGGCGAGGACCACCCCGACGTGCAGGTCGCGAGGGCCGGGGAGCGGCTCGACTTCGACTTCGACCCGCCCGTCCTCTGACCGCCGGCGGTGTGCGCAGACCGGCCGCGGAGCCCGGGGTCAGCCGTTGCGTTCGAGCCAGAGGGCCCAGTGCCGGTCCGCGCGCTCGCGGCCGAGCGCGCGGGCCCCGGCCGTAACCGGTTCCTGCGACCAGTGGTCGAGGCGCCGCGCCATCGCGGAGACGAAGACCTCGCCGGGCGGGGTCAGCCTCCCGCTGCCGAGGAGGGTCCCGGCGACCAGGCTCGCGGCCTCGCGCCACCGGAAGAACTCCGCCTCCGCCTCCAGCGCGGCCTCACCGCTCACGAGGCGGCGCTGGCGCCGCCAGAAGCCGGTCACCCCCACGTAGGCGTACGCCCCCTGCAGCAGGCCGGGGACGGGACGGGGATCGGGCCGCCAGGGGGCGTAGTGGCGGGAGCCGTCGTCGGGCTCGGTCAGGGGCACGACGTCGAGCAGGGCCGAGAGCTTGGCGTGCTGCGTCTCATGGGTGAGGGTGACCGCGAACGTGGTGGCGTCCGGAGGGGTGGACAGCGCCACGCAGCCGAAGGTCTCCCGGGACGAGGCGCTCGACTGCCCCTGGGGCGGGGCCGCCAGGGGGGTGAGCACGGAGATCGCGGTGCCCACCTCCTCGGCGACGGTCCGGTGGTGGCGTACGAGCAGGCTCCACGCCTCTTCCAGACCCGCCTGCCAGCGCCCGGCCTCGGCCTCGGTGAGCCGCCCGCCGATGTTCGCCGTACCCGGCATGCGGTAGGGATCGAGGTCGTCGACGACGACGCGGAACGGTGCGCCGTCCGACTCCGCCGACAGGCTGCGCAGCCCCCTCCATCCGGGGGCGTCCGACCGCGGGTCGCGCGGGACCCGTACGGCGAGGCTGCCCCCCACGACGTCGGCACCGTCGGAGAAGGACTGGACCGTCGCCTCCGAGACGGTGGGGGACAGCACCGCCTGTCCCAGTGAGGGCAGGGTGACCACCCCCTCCACCGCGGGCACGTCGATCTCGCAGACCGTGCCGGACCGGATCGCCGCGGCGGCCGCGAGGGCCGCGAGCTGCGCCGGCGTCGCCCGGTCGTCCCCGGCCCTGAGCGCCGTGATCGTGTGCCGGGACCAGGCGCCCACCGACGGATGGCGCAGGACGGCGTCGACGGCGCCGGGATGGTCGCGCTGGACGGCGGCGAGCAGGTCGTAGGCGCGGCGGGCGAGGGAGGCCTGCGGGTGACCGGTCGTCCGCGCCGTCTCCAGCACGCCCCGTACGAGGAGCACGTGCTTGCTGCGCTGCGCGGCGGCGAGCCGGGCGACCGCGCCGGCGCCGCCGCCGCCCGCCGCCAGCTCCGAGAACACCTCGGCCGGGATGCGGTGCTCACGCAGTTTCATGGGCGTTCCTTGGTCCGTGCCGACGGGTCGGCTACGAGGGTGCGCTCGGGTCCGTGCCGCCAGGTCGGCTTCGACGGTGCGCCTGACGTGCTCGATGAGGCGGAGGAGGTCGGGGCAGTAGACCGAGGGGTTGGCGAACCCGCTTCCCTCCCGGTAGCGGTGGGCGTACAGCCCGCCGCCGCAGACCCGGCCGACGGGGCAGCGCCGGCAGGCGGCGGACAGGGCCAGCTCGCCGATCTGGCGGGCGGCGACGGCGGGCAGGAGCAGGACGTCGTCGAAGGAGTCCCGCGCCACGTGCAGCCCGGTCTCGGGGGCCCCCTGGTAGGCCGACTTCAGGAAATCGGACTGCTCGATGCCGCCGTCGGTCTCCACCACCACCATGGCCGCGGGGGACAGGCCCACCGCCTCGCTCGACGACGCGCCGCCGAGGAGGAGGTGGATGATCTCACCGAACAGTCGGACCCGGGTGGACCGCCGGGGCGAGCGGTACCAGCGGTCGAAGACCGGGATCAGCCAGTCGGCGTACGGCGTGGCGTCCGCCCGCGGGTCCCGGCCCGGAGGAGGCGCCGACCAGTTGCCGTGCGGGAGCAGGAAGTCGACGGCGGGCGGGTCGAACGCGAGCAGGGCCTCGTAGGCGCCCAGCGGATCGTTCCTGAGGTCGACGGTGCACAGCAGGCCGCCGAAGAGGTGCCGGTAGGCGGGTGAGGTGAGCAGGGCGAGGGCCTTCACGACCGCGGCGTGGCTGCCCTGCCCGTTCGCGCGCCGGCGGCTGCGGTCGTGCATCGCCTCGTCGCCGTCGAGGCTGACCCCGACGCGCACGCCCAGCTCGTCGAAGAGACCGAGGTAACCGCGGTCGAGCAGGGTGGCGTTGGTCTGCAGCGTGACGCGGACGGCCGTGCCGCCGCCGACCGCGGAGCGGACCCGGGTGACGAGGTCGCGGATGGCCTCCCGCCCGGCGAGCAGGGGTTCGCCGCCGTGCAGGACGACCTCGACCTGGTCGAGGTCGTGGGCGCGGGCGTGCTCGGCGATCCGCGCGGCCGCGGCGGCGAAGGTCTCCGGCGCCATCCGCTTCGGGCGGCCGCGCCAGCTGGTGTCGGCCATCTCGTACATGTAGCAGTACGTGCAGGCGAGGTCGCAGCGGCTGTGGATCTTCAGGACGAACTGCCGGAACGGAGTCGGCCGCCAGCCTCCGGCCATCAGTTCCCCGACATCGAGGGTCGACGGCCACTCGTGCACCGCTGATCAGCCTCCGAGTTGAGACCACATTACGTAGCGCAGGATAGGGGAACGACGTCCATAACGCAGGAGAAAACGGTCGGCGGCGGGTGCGCGCTCCGTAACGATTCCGGCGCCTGCGGATTGGAATCTTGACTATCGACCAGAAGTCAGGCGAAATGGTAAATGGCGCAAGAGAGGTGTGCCGCGGTTGCCAAAAGAACCCAAAACCGAAAATCTGCCACCCGAAAACATGTTTCCGGCAATGCTCGACGTGGACGGATTGCTGGCCTCGGGATGGCGGCCGTCGGCCTTCCAGCAGTTCATCCTGAAGATCCACAGTCGCTGCGACCTGGCCTGCACGTACTGCTACATGTACGAGATGGCGGACCAGTCGTGGAAGGCCCAGCCGCGCCGCATGTCGGAGGCGATCGCCGACCGCGCGGCGCTGCGGATCGCCGAGCACGCGCTGGACCACGACCTCGCCGAGGTGGAGGTGATCCTGCACGGCGGGGAGCCGCTCCTGGCCGGGCCGGAGTTCATCTCCCACGCCGTGCACGCGATCAGGGCGGCGGCCGCCGACGTCGGGACGCGGGTCCACCTGGCGGTGCAGACCAACGGCGTGCGGCTCGACGAGGCCTTCCTGCGGCTGTTCGACACCCTGGAGGTCCGGGTGGGGGTGAGCCTGGACGGCGACGAGGAGGCCCACGACCGCCACCGGCGCTTCGCCGGGGGGCGGGGGAGCCACACGGCGGTCTCCCGCTCCCTCCGCGGGCTCGCCTTCGGCCGCTTCCACCACCTCTTCAGCGGCCTGCTCTGCACGATCGACGTCCGGAACGACCCCGTGGCCACCTACGAGGCGCTGCTCGCCTTCGACCCGCCCGCCGTCGACTTCCTGCTCCCGCACGGCAACTGGTCGGCGCCGCCGCCCTTCCGCGATCCGGAGTCGGACGCCACGCCGTACGCCGACTGGCTGATCCCGATCTTCGACCGCTGGTACGGCTCCCCCGCAGAGGAGACGGAGATCCGGCTGTTCACCGAGATCATGCGCCTGCTGACCGGGCGGCCCTCGCGGACGGAGACGGTCGGGCTGTCCCCGGTGCGGATGGCCGTCGTCGAGACGGACGGCAGCATCGAGCAGTCGGACATCCTCAAGTCCAGCTACCACGGCGCCACCGCGACCCGCATGCACGTCCTGCGCAACTCCTTCGACGAGGTGCTCGCCCACCCGGCCATAGCGGCCCGGCAGATCGGCGAGCTCGCGCTGGCGCGGACCTGCCTCGAATGCGACCTCGTCCGGGTCTGCGGCGGCGGGCTCTACGCACACCGCTACAACACCGGCACCGGATTCCTCGCACCCTCGGTCTACTGCCCCGACCTCTACCGGCTCATCACCCACATCCACGCCACACTCGCCCGGGACGTCGCCCTGCTGAAGGGAAGCAGATGAGACTCTTCACCCAGCCGCTCTCCGGGACGGTCCTGGCGGAACTGGCGGCGGGAGGGGGCGGGGCCGCAGCCGTGCGCGAACTGGCGGCGGCGCAGCGCCTGAAGAACCTGCTGCTGCTGCGCGGGGTCGTCGAGGAGGCGGCGGCGGCCGGGCACCCCCACGCCGAGCTGGCGGCCGAGGCCTACGGGCTCCTGTCGGACATGGAGAACCGCGCGGCGGACCGGGTCGGGCGGGTGCTGCGCCACCCGGCGGCCGGGGCGTGGGCATGGCGGACCTACCGGTCGCTGAGCCGGCGGACCGGTGAGGAGGATCCCGGGAGGCTGGGCGCGCTGGCGCTGTCGGCCGCGGTCGGATCGCGGACCGCGTGCGAGCTCCGGCTTCCCGTCGCGGGCAGGGACGTCATGCTGCCGTCCCTGGGCCTGCTCACCCTGCCCGCCGAGATCGGGGCGGTGGCCGACGTCGCCGTGCGGCCCGACGCCACCGGTGCCGGCGGTGGCACCGGGGACGGCGACGGAGCCGAACTCCGCTTCGGCCGGTTCACGGTCCGGGTCGACCCCCACCGGGACGGACCGGGCTGGCAGGCGCTGCACCGGCTGGCGGTGAGGCCGGGCTTCAGCCTGGTCGTCGACGACCTGGACCCGTACCGGTGGGCGGTGGCCGACGTCGTCGAGCCGAGGCTGAGCGCGGAGCGGCGCCGCTGGTGGCAGTCGTGCCTGCGGGACGCCTGGCGCATCCTGGCGGCCCACCACGGCACCGTCGCCGAGGAGGTCGCCGCTGCGACCTGCGTCCTCACCCCGATCCAGGCGCCCGCCTCCGGCCAGAACAGCGCGACGTCCCGGGAGACGTTCGGGACCATGGCGCTCTCGGAGCCGCGCCACGGGCTCGGATTCGCGGAGACCTTCGCCCACGAGGTCCAGCACGCCAAGCTGACCGCCCTGACCGACATGGTCGACCTCACGCTGCCGGACGACGGGCAGCGCCACTACGCGCCCTGGCGGCCCGACCCGCGGCCGGTCTACGGGCTGCTGCAGGGCGCCTACGCCTACCTGGGCGTGGCGGGGTTCTGGCAGCGGCAGCGGCGGTTCGAGAGCGGGGAGGCGGGTTTCCGGGCCCAGGTGGAGTTCGCGCGCTGGCGGGAGGGCGCCCACCTCGTCACCGGCACGCTCCAGGCCAGCGGGTGCCTGACCGAGCGGGGGCAGGAGTTCGTCGCCGTGATGAGGGGGACGCTGGAGCGGCTCCTCGCCCAACCGGTGGACCCCGCGGCGGCGGCGCAGGCGCGCCGCGAGGCCGACCGGCACCGCGAGGAGTGGACCGGGCGGAACACCTGACCGCGGCGGCCGGTCAGATCGGCGGCGGGTCGAAGTCGGTGTCGATGCGCAGGCCGGCGACCGCCGCGAGGATGTCGGGCTGGACCGACGACAGCGGGCTGTGCTCGTAGCGCTCCAGGGTCTCGGTCCGGAGCCGCTCCGCCTCCTTCTCCGCGCCGGCGGCCCGCAGGTCGAGCGAGAGGTTGGCGGCGCACAGCAGCGAGAGGTAGTGCTCCTCGCCGAAGAGCGCGTGGAGCCGTTCGAGGGTGTCCTCGCCGAGCTCCCGCGCCCTGGCGGTCTCGCCCAGGATCGCCAGGTCCGTCGCGAGGTTGACGGCGCAGGCCAGCGAGTAGTTGTGCGTCCGGCCGACCGTGGCGGTCAGCCTCTCCAGAGCCGCCTCGTTGACCGCCCTGGCGGTCTCGGCGTCTCCGCGCAGCCGGTACAGGATCGCGAGGTTGCTCCGGCAGGCCTGGGTGTACGGGTGGTCCTCGCCGTAGACCCGGGGGTAGCGGAGCACGGTCTCCTGGGCGATGGCGAACGCCTCGTCGAGTTCGCCGGTCGTGCGCAGGACGTTGGAGAGGTTGACCGCGGCGGCCATGGTGTCGGGATGCTCGTCGCCGAAGAGCCGCTGGAACCGCGCGTGCGCGTCGCGTGCCATGTCCAGCGCCTCGGTGAGGTCACCGGCCCTGCGCCGGGCGATGGACAGGTCCTTGGCGGTGAGCAGGGTGACGGGATGGTCGGGACCCAGTTCCTGGACGCCGTAGGCATGGGCCTCGTCACCCAGGTCGCACGCCTCCGCGTAGTCCCCGCAGAGCCGCACGACGCGGGCCAGGCCGTTCCACGACAGCAGGAGGGAGGACTTGCTGATCCCCTGGGTCGCGTCGCTCTGCTCGAGGTAGGTCTCCTGCTGCAGCCTCCGGGCGAGCATGTAGTCGCTGGTGAGGCCGTAGTCGAGGGCGAGGTTGTTCATCACGCGCAGGGTGGACGGGTGGGTCGGCCCCAGGGCCTGCTCGTGGGCCTGCCGGGACTCCTCGTCGAGCTCGCGGGCCCTCATGAACTCCCCCCGGGCGCGCAGGGCGGCGCCGAAGGTGTTGGTCATCGACAGGGTCTCCGGATGCTGCGGCCCGAGGACCTCGCGCATGAGCTCCACGGTCTCCCTGCCGAGCTCGTAGTCCTCGGCGTATCTGCCGAGCCCGCGCAGCACGTTGCCCAGGTGCTTGCGCGCGACCAGCACGTCCGGGTGCCGGGGCCCGCTGTTCTCGGACCACCTGCCGATGAAGTCCTCAGAGAAGGTGAGGGCCGACTGGTAGTTGCCCGCCTGGTACAGGTAGCGGACGATGTTCAGGGCGAACCTGCGCACGACGGGCTCGGTGCTCTCGGCGAGCTCCGAAGGGGCGACGTGGCCCACCAGCTCCTCGAACAGGCGCCATCTCGTGCTGTCGTCCGGGTCGGCCGGTGCGCCGCCGGCCAGCAGCAGGTGGACCTCCCGCCGCGCCGTCCGCTGCTCCTCACCGGACAGGCCGTCGCGCAGGAGCGCCTGCACGAGGCGGTGGACCTGGATGGTGCGTGTCTCGGGCTCGATCCTGGCGAGGGCGAAGCGCCGCAGCTCGCTCAGGGCCTTGGTCAGCAGGATGGGATCGGACAGGATCGCGCTGAGCAGCGGGTCGGCCTTCTCCCCGGCGCCGCGGCCGATGGTCCTCCCGCCCCGGCGGAAGATGTCACGGGGGATGGGCTCGGGGCCGAAGAACGCGCAGCACCGCAGGATCCTGACCGCCTCGGGGAGCCGGTCCTGCAGCATGGAGACCGAGACCTGCCAGGCGGCCGTCATCGACAGGGGGTAGCCCGACGCCTTGTTCGCGCCGAGCAGCCGGCCGGCCTGCTCCTCGAGCTGCTCGATGTACTCGTCGACCGACATGCCGGTCTCGTACTGCAGCGCTCCGGCCTGCTCCAGCGCGAGCGGCAGGTCGCCGAGCTTCTCCGCGAGCCGGGAGGCGTCCTGGTCCGAGATCTCCCTGCGCAGACGCCTGCGGAGGAACTCCACGCTCTCCTCGCGCTCGAACACGTCGACCTGGAGCGTCTCGAAACGGTCCTCCCAGTCGGGGTTGCGCGAAGTGATCAGCACGTGTCCGGGCCCGAGCGGGATGAACTCCTCGATCCTGGCGGGGTCCTCGGCGTTGTCGAAGATCAGCAGCCAGCGGCGGTACGGCTCGCCGCTCTGCAGCGCCCTGCGCACCGCCTCGGCCGCCTCCTCGACGCCGGTGGCCGCGGCGCTCGGCAGGCCGAGGTGGGGCGCCATCATGGCCAGCGCCGACGGCACCAGCACGCGCTGGTCGGCGGGGATCCACCAGACCAGGTCGTAGTGGGACCGGTAGCGCCAGGCGTACTCGATGGCCAGGTGGGTCTTGCCGACGCCGCCCAGGCCCTGGAGCGCCTGGGGCTGGGGGACGACGGCGGTCACGGTGCTGATGCCCCGGCGGAGCCGGGTGAGGAGCTCCTCGCGTCCGGTGAAGTTCCTGTTGCGCGGCGGCACCTTCTCCCAGACCTCGGGCGACCGCTCGGGCACCGCGTTCACCGTGTGAGAAAGCTCCGCCACCTGAGGCCTCCACCCTGTGAGCCGAAACAATCCTGCGGTCATCCTAAAGGTTGATTCACGGGGTGGGGTATCCCAGAATGATTTGAACACCGGTATCAAGGTCCCGGGATCGGAGGGCAGGGCGGCCGCACTGTTTCCGGGCCGTCCGTAACTCCGGAGCGGACCGGGAAAAGTGGAGGAGTGCTCATGCGCGAGGGCGAGGCGGGCTCCGAAGCCGCGGCGGTTCTCATCGATCTCGACGGGATTTCCCTGGAAGACGTCCGGGAAATCGGGAATGACGGCCTGAACAGGATGCTGCAGTCGCTCCTCCTGGACGACCGGCCTCCGCTGGCGGGATTCTCGGCCTCCATCGGGGCCCGGTCCGGAGCGGCGTGACCCCTGCCGGGCAT
Organism: Planomonospora antibiotica; assembly: GCF_014647955.1. Taxonomy (NCBI): domain Bacteria; kingdom Bacillati; phylum Actinomycetota; class Actinomycetes; order Streptosporangiales; family Streptosporangiaceae; genus Planomonospora; species Planomonospora antibiotica. Next base: position 33,862 of record NZ_BMQE01000025.1, read on the forward strand.
TGACCGGGCCAATAGAGTCGTACGGCATCGGCCCGTGATCCGCCGGGCCGGCGGTCGACGAGGTGGTGCCGTGCGTGTACGACATGGGTGACGCCGAATGGGAGCGCCTGATCTACCAGCTGAGAAGCGGGGACTGCACGCCGTTCCTGGGGTCGGGAGCGTGCGTGGGAACCCTGCCGACGGGAACGGCGCTCAGCCGGGAAATGGCCCGCCGCTGGGGATATCCCTACGGCGACGACCACGACCTCCCCCGGGTGGCGCAGTTCGGGGCGATCAAATACGGCGACGCCGTGCACGTCAAGAGACTGGTCTGCGACGAGCTGGACGCGGCGGATCCTCCGGATTTCCTCCATCCGCTGGAACCCCACGGACTGCTGGCGGAGTTTCCCCTCCCGGTGTATCTGACGACCAACTACGACGACTTCATCTTCCGCTCCCTGAAAGCGGTGGGGAAACGCCCGAACACGGCCGTCTGCCCGTGGAACAAGGACATCGCCTACGCCGAGAAGCTGTTCAGCAACGAGGCCGGGTGGAACCCCCAGCCGGACACGCCGCTCATCTACCACCTGCACGGCAACCTGCAGGACCCGACGTCGATCGTGCTGGCCGAGGACGACTACCTGGAGTTCCTCACCAGCCTCGCGGCCGAGGGCGTCGCGGGCAGCCAGCGGATGCTGCCCACCTCGATCCTCGCGGCGCTGACCCGGCGGCCCCTGCTGTTCATCGGCTACAGCCTGCAGGACTGGACGTTCCGCGTCCTGTTCCGCGGGCTGCTGAGGGCGGTCCCCGGCATCAACCGGCGCAGGCACATCAGCGTGCAGCTCGCCCCCTCGCTCGACACCAGCAAGGCGGACGTGAAGGACGTGCAGCGGCAACTGGCCAGATACTACGAGGACTGGCGGATCTCCATCTTCTGGGGGACCGCCGAGGAGTTCTGCATGGAGCTGCGGCGGCGGATGGGGTCGATGCCGTGAACCCGAACGATGCCCGCCCGGCGCCGGCGGCCGAACCGTACGTCGGGCTGCGGGCGTTCCGGCGGGAGGACAGCGCCCGGTTCTTCGGGCGGGCCAGGGAGTCGCACGAGATCGCCGACCTCTGGCAGGCCAACCGCCTGACCATCCTCTACGGCCCCTCGGGGGTGGGCAAGACCTCGCTCATCCAGGCCGGCGTGCTCCCGCTGATGGACCCGACCACGGTCGACATCCTGCCGGTCGGCCGCGTGTCGCACGGCTCCCCCTTCCCCTCGGCCGCGCTCTCGCAGCACAACCCGCACGTCTTCGCCCTGCTGTCGTCCTGGTCGCCGGAGGAGACGCCCACCCGGCTGGCCGGCCTGACGCTCCGCGGGTTCCTGCGGCGCAGGCCGTCCCGGCAGGACCCGTACGGGGACCCCGTGCTGACCCTGGCCGCGATCGACCAGGCGGAGGAGCTGTTCGGCGACCTCGCCCACCGCCAGCCGTACCGGGAATGGTTCATCGACCAGCTCGCCGAGGCGCTGGAGGCGGATCCGCACCTGCGCCTGCTCGTGTCGATCCGCGAGGACTACCTGGCCGCGATCCTCCCCCACGAGCCCAGACTGGCCGGCCCGTCCAGGGGCCGCTTCCCGCTCGCCGCGCTCGACACGGCGGCGGCGGTGCGGGCGACGGAGGGCCCCCTGGAGGGCACCGGCCGGTCCTTCGCACCGGGAGCCGCCGAGGGGCTGGTGGAGGACCTGCGCAGGATCCGGGTGGGAAAGGCGCTCGGGGAGGAGGTCGTGGCCGACGCGAAGGTGGTCGAGCCCGTCCAGCTCCAGGTCGTCTGCTCCGCCATGTGGCGCTCCCTCCCCGCCGGCGTGCGGGTCATCACCGCCGAGCACGTGCGCCGCTTCGCCGACGCCGACCGGTCGCTCACCGGCTTCTTCGAACGGATGATCGCCGAGGTGTCCCGCGACCACCTCGACGGGGACACCGACCGCCTGCGGACCTGGCTGCGCCGCAACTTCATCACGGAGCACGGCAGGCGCGAGATCGTCTACCAGGGCGAGACCCTCACGGCCGGGGAACCGAACCGCGTGGTCAGGGCGCTGGTGGAGCGCCACATCCTGCGGGAGGACCTCCGGGCGGGCGCGCGCTGGTGCGAGCTCTCGCACGAGCGGCTCATCCAGCCCATCCTCCAGCACGGCCACGCCGCCGAGCCGGTCGAGAGCCGGGCCACACCGGACGAGTACCTGCGCGCCGCCGAGCTCGCCTTCCGCGACGGCGAGTTCGGGCTGGCCGCCAAACAGGCGGAAGAGGCGCTGAGCAGGTGCGGGGACGACACGTGGCTCCGCGCGGAGATCGAGTCCTTCCTCGGCAACGTCGCGCACCGGCGCGAGGACTTCGAGAAGGCGGTCGCGCACTACCGCACGGCCGCGGTCCTGTTCGAGACGCTGGGCGCGACCACCGCGGTGGGCCGGCTGCTCGCCGGGATCGGGCGGCTCCGGCTGGCGCAGGGGCGGCCCGCGGTCGCGGTGCAGGAGCTGTACTCCGCGATCCGCCGCGTCCCCGGAGACACCGCCATCCAGACCGAACTCGCCTGGGCGCTGTGGCACGGCGGGCACCCCGACGCGGCGAGGGACGTCCTCAACGACGCCCTCGCCCGGGAGGGGGACGCCGCGGAGGCGCTGCGGGCGCGGGGCGAGATCCTGGCCGATCTCGGCCGGACGGCGGAGGCCCTGCACGACCTCGAACGGGTCCGGCCGCTGCAGTGGCCGTCCACCCGGGCGGCGTACGCCCTCGCGCTCGCCTCCGAAGGGCGGGCCGCCGAGGCGGACCGGGAGATCACGGCCGTGCTGGCCGAAGCGGGCGACCACGGCCCCGTCCTGCTGTACGCGGCCAGGGTCAGGGAACTGGCCGGTGACGTCCCCTCAGCGGCCGGTCTGGCTCGGCGTGCGAAGGCCGCGGTGGCTCCGCGGCTTCCTCCGCACCTGACCGCAGAGGCGGACCGCCTGGCGGAACAGGTCTGACCGGCGGCAGACCGGTCCGGGGACGGGCGGGCCGAGGTCCTCCGGCCGCCGGATCCGGCCGGGGACGGCCGAAGCGGCGGTGGTCCCGCTCCGGAGGACCCTCCGGAGCGGGACCACCGCGGCCACGGACAGGGCGATGCCGGACATGACGAGGAACAGGCTCCTCGTCGCCGCCGGCACCCCCACCGCGGAGACGAGGAACCCGCCGAGCGGCGCCGCCAGGCACACGGCGCCGTGGGTGGTGAGCCGGTGCACGCTGACCACCCGGGCGAGTTTGCCCTCGGCGACCCGGTCGATCTCGAAGGCCCGGACGGACATGTTGCTGAGCGCTCCGGCGCACCCCATCAGGAACAGCGCGGCGCCGAAGAAGACGGGGGACTCGCCCACGACCGGGATGAGGAGGGCGAACGCCCATATCCACATGTGGGCGAAGAGCAGGATCTCCCGGGGAGGCCCGAGCGGTGCCAGTCGCGGTTCCAGCAGCGGATGCCGGAGCAGGCGCCGCAGCGCAGGCGCCAGAGCCGACCCGAGCACACCGCCCAGACCGCTGGCCGCGAGGACCAGGCCGACCTCTAGCGGGGAGTGGGTCACCGAGCCGGCGACGAAGACGATGATCAGCATATTGATCATCAGGTTCGTGACCGTGGTCAGCGCCATGGCGTTGCGCAGGAATCGATGGCTCCTGAGCTCCCCGACGCCGGCCGTCATCTCCTGGAGGAACGACGCCTTCCCGCGGCCGGGGGCCGCCGTCCGCAGGACGCGGCGCCTCCCGCCGCCCGGCAGGGTCAGCACGGCGAGGAGCGAGGCGAAAAAGAGGAGCGTGTTCATCACGAACGGCACGCAGTGGCCGAGCCCGAACAGGAACCCCCCCACGGGCCTGGCCGCCATCACCGCGACGTGGGAGCTCGTCTCACTCGTGGCCAGCATGCCGACGAGACTCGCCCGGGGGACGGCGGACCGGATCAGGGCCGTCTCCGCCAGCGAGTAGACGACCCAGAAGGTCCCCTCCACGAAGGCGGCCGCCAGCAGATGGGGAAGGGTCACGCCTCCGAAGACCACGGCCAGGAACACGCTCGCCACCGCCAGCAGGCGGGCCGCCTCGGTGGCCGCCATGACGGCGCGTGCGGTCATCCGGTCGACGAGGAGACCCGCCGGGACGTAGAAGAGCAGGGTCGGAAGGGTCAGGGCGAAACCGGCCCAGCCGACGTGCACCGGCGAATTCGTCAGCGACAGGGCCAGCAGCGGGTAGGTGACCCCGAGGGTCCGGAACCCCACGGTCGAGGACATCGAACCCGCGCAGATGCGCAGGAGGTCCCACCGCGACCGGATCCCCGCCCCGCGGGGCCCGCCGGAGGACGGCGGGGCCTCCTCCCGCGGGCGGGGCGCATCGGATCGCGGGACGTCCGGAGCCGCCAGGGGCACCCCAGGCTCCGCTCCCACGATCCGTTCGTCCCCTCTGCTCCTGCCAGCGTCGTCGGGAACAGCCCATCGTGAAGAACGGAGGGGAGAGCTGCAGCGACCCTCGTTGCCGGAGGGAAAATGGTGGCTTTTTGGGCAGTCGACTACCAGGGGAACCCGTGCCCCGATGATCACCCTGGGTCGTCCGCGGGCAGCAGCATAGCGCTGGTCGTGGTCTTCTGCGACGCCGTCGGCCGGCTCCCCTTCCTCCGGCGCCTTACGGGGGAGCGGGAGCGGCATGCCGTACCGGCCGGGAGGTCACAGTCACAGGCCGTAGGCCTCCAGCAGGCGCAGCCAGACCTCGCTGACCGTCGGGAACGACGGCACCGCGTGCCAGAGCCGCTCCAGCGGCACCTCGGCGGTGACCGCGATCGTGGCGGCGTGCAGCAGCTCGGCCGCGCCGGGACCGGCGAAGGTGACGCCCAGCAGCACCCGCCGCTCGGTGTCCACCACGGCCTTGGCCCGGCCCCGGTAACCGTCCCCGAGCAGGTAGGCGCCGCTCACCGCACCCAGGTCGTACTCGACCGCGCGGACCGGGAGGCCCTCCTCGCGGGCGCGGGCCTCGGTCCGGCCGACCGCGCAGACCTGCGGGTCGGTGAAGACCACCTGCGGCGCGCCGTAGCCGCCCGCGAGGTCCCGCAGCGCGGGCAGGTCGTCGGGTTCGCCCTTGGCCCGGGCGGCGATGACGTCACCGCAGACGCGGGCCTGGTACTTGCCCATGTGGGTGAGCAGGTCGCGGCCGTTGACGTCGCCCACGGCGTACAGCCAGCCGCCGTCGACGCCGGTGGCGCGCATGCTGCCGTCGACCGCCACGGGCCGGTCGCCGGCCAGCCCCACGCTCTCCAGGCCCAGGCCGGCGACGGCGGGCCGGCGGCCGGTGGCCACCAGCAGCTCGTCGGCCTCGACCGGCGGGCCCGACGACAGGTGCACGGTCACCGGCCCGCCCGGCGCGGGCCGCTCCACCCGGGTCACCTCCGTGCGGGTCCGCACGGTGATGCCGGAGGCGGCGAACGACTCGGCCACCAGGTCGGAGGCGAACGGCTCCAGCCGCTCCAGCAACCGGCCCCCGCGCACCAGCACGGTGGTCCCGGCCGCGCCGAGCCCGTGCATCGCCTGCGCCATCTCGCAGGCGACCACGCCGCCGCCGATCACGGCCAGCCGCTCCGGGACCGCCTCGGCCGCGGTGACCTCGTGGCTGGTCCACGGGCCGGCCTCGGCCAGACCCGGGACCGGCGGGACCGCGGCGCGGCTCCCGGTGGCCAGCACCACCGCGTGCCGCGCGGTCAGCGACCGCGAGGTGCCGTCGGGCAGGTCCACCCGGACCCGCCGCGGGCCGTCCAGCCGCCCCCGTCCCCGGACGAACTCCGCCGGCACGCCCTCGATCCACTCGACCTGACCGGCGTCGTCGTAGCGGGAGACGGCCTCGTCCCGGCGCGCCAGCACGGCGGCGGCGTCGATCGGGCCGACGTCCAGGCCCGGCACCCGGCGGGCCTCGGCGGCCAGTTCGACCGGGCGGAGCAGGGCCTTGCTGGGGATGCACGCCCAGTAGGAGCACTCGCCGCCGGCCAGGTTCTCCTCCACGACCGCGGCGCTCAGCCCGCCCCGCACGGCCCTGTCCGCGACGTTCTCACCGGCCGGTCCGGCACCGATCACGATCACGTCGAACTCGTCCGCCACCACTGCCTCCTGTCGGGAACGCGCGCCGGAGATCCCGTGTCACCGCGCCGGTTCCACCGTCCCCGTATCTTCCCCAGCCGCGCGGAACCATCGCAACGCGGGTGCGCCGCGGACCGCACGGGCGCGGGGCCGCTCCCCTCCGGGGCGCCCGCCGGAGCGGCTATCCGGCCGTGCAGGACACGGCGGGGGCGGCGGAGGGGGTCCCGGAGGCCAGGAAGCCGAAGGACGTGCTCGCCCCGGCCGCCAGGGAGCCGTTCCAGGAGGCGTGCTTCGCGGTCACGGCGGAGCCGGTCTGGGTGACCGCGGCGTTCCAGGCCTGGCTGACCCGCTCGCCTCCGGAGGTCCAGTCCACGGTCCAGCCGCTGATCGCGGAGGCTCCCGCGTTCCGCACGGTCACCTCGCCCTGGAAGCCGCCGGACCACTGGTTCACGACCCGGTAGGCGGCCGTGCAGCCGCTCCCGGCGGTGGGGGTCGAGGTCGGGGTGACCGTGGGCGTGACGGTGGGGGTCGAGGTCGGGGTGACCGTGGGGGTGGCGGTCGGTCCGGCTCCGAGCAGCGCGGTCAGGGCGGGGAACCACCGGTCGGCGATCTTCCGGTCACCGGCCGCGTTGGGGTGCACCCCGTCGCCCGTGTCGGTGGCGGTGTCGAAGCCCGTCCACTGGTCGACCACCACGACGGGCGAGCGCGCGGTCGTCCTGCCCGCCGCCCAGCCGGGGATCGCCGCGTTGAGCGCCGCGACCCGCCGGCCGCACTCGCCGCACGAGCTCGGGTTCATCGGGATGATCTGGGCGACCAGGATCTTCATGTCGGGGTTGCTCTCGCGCATCTGGTCGACCAGCTTGCCGTAGGCGGCCAGGATGGTCGCGGTGGAGCGGTTGCTCCACACGTCGTTGGTGCCGAAGTGCATCATCACGATGTCGGGCCGCGTCGCCGAGAGCCAGGCCGGAAGCTGGTTCTGGTCGGCCACGTTGGTCGCCAGGAAGCCGCCGTGCCCCTCGTTCTCGCCGTCGTAGGCGAAGCCGCAGCCCTGCGGCGGCAGCGTCCCGACGAAGTCCACCGAGGTGGCCGACCCGGCCTCCTGGAGGCGCTGCCAGAGCAGGGCCCGCCAGCAGCCGGGGGAGCCGGTGATCGAGTCCCCGAGGGCCATGACCCTGGTCGGCGCGGCCCGCGCCGACAGCGCGGCGCCCGCCGTACCCGCCAACATGAACCCCAGGGCGGCGGCCACCGCCGCCAGCACCGCCAGCACCGTCTCGCCTCTGCGCATCGCCCGCTCCCGTCGTAGCCCGGCGCGATGCTAGGCATCCGCGCCGGTCCGCGGGAAGCGGGCCGCCCCCGGCACGGCGCCGACCTGCGGCGCCACCGGTGCCGGGGATGTAACTTTCAGCCCGCGGTCCGGTCTCCGGCTCAGTCCTCCGCCGGGTTGAGGCGGACGATCGCGGTGTTGAGGGCGGTGGCGAACAGCGTCCACGCGCCGTAGGGGAGCAGCACCGCCCCGGCGGCCCGGTCGGTCGCCCACGCCTGCCTGATCAGGTCCGCGTTCGAGGCGTTGAGCGCGGTGATCTCGGCCAGGGCGAGCTTGGGCGAGCGGCCGCGGAAGAAGGACAGGCTCCAACCGGCGTTGAGGACGAGGTTGGCCGCGAAGCGGGCGGCGAACGCGGTGCGGTCGGCCCCCTCCCGGCGGTCGAGGACGCGGGCCGCCCCGACGGCGATCAGTCCGTACAGCGGCGTCCACACCAGGCCGAACGCCTGCGACGGCGGCTGCCAGGACGGCTTGCGCAGCCGCCGGTACCACAGGGAGGCGGGCCTGGTGGCCAGGCTCCCGACGGCGGCCGCCGCGCTCACGGCGAGCAGCGTCCTGGCCAGGGTGCGGCCGCGGACGCCCGCTCGTGCCCGGACGATCTCCTCCGTACGGCGCTCCGTGCCCGCCCGCGTGGAGGACGGGGTGGTGGATGGTGTCGTCTTCATGGCTGGCTCCTACCCCGGCCACCGGTGATATGCCGCGTCCGGGACGACTCGCCGACGCCCGGGTGAGAGGACGCCCGGCCCGGGAGGGTGCCCGGGTGAGAGGACACCTGGCCCGGGGGTGCGCGGGTGGGACGACGCCTGGCCCGGGGGTGCGCGGGTGGGACGACGCCCGGCCCGGGAGGCGGTTCGCGCTCCGGCGCGCGTTGCCGTGAGACGGGACGGCCCGAGGGGAGACAATCCAACAGCGCTGTTATGTTGGTGGGATGCCTTCCCTCGACTCCGGGCCGGGCCTGCTCGGGACCCGCCTGCGCCACCTGCTCGAACTGCTGGACGCGGACGTCGCGGCCGTCTACGCCGAGCTGGGGGAGGCCGGGTTCCGCCCCCGGTTCACCCCCGTCCTGCGGGCGCTGGCCGCGTTCGGTCCCTCCTCCATCCGTGAACTGGCGGACGCGATCGGGGTGACCCACTCCGCGGCGAGCCAGACGGTGGCCCATATGGCGGGGGAGGGCTTCGTCGTCCTGGCTCCGGGAGCGGACGCCCGCCGGCGGATCGTCCACCTCACCGCGAAGGCCGAGGCGCTGCTCCCGATGCTGGAGGCGGAATGGGCGGCCACCGCCGCGGCGGCCGCCGAGCTCGATGCCGAGCTGTCGTTCCCGCTGAGCCGGCTCGTCGACGAAGTGCTGGAGGCCCTGAGCCGGCGGCCGATGAGGCAGCGGATCGCCGACGTGGCACCGGATCTGGCCGCTCGCGCCCGTTCCGGGCGGGAAGGCGGGCGGGAGGGGGCGGCGGGGGACGCCGGCGCCGGGGCCGAGGTGGGAGGGGCCGCGGAGGGCGGGCACCGGGGCTGACGGCCGGTCTGCGGTGCACGGTTCACCAGGGGCGACATCTGTCGCATATGCACCTTTGCTACGAAATAGCAACTTCATGCACTATCGGTACGCCGATCATGTTCGTCGCCTCATTCCTCGGGCACAAGCGCCGTGACGTCGCTCAGGGGAAGGGGTTCGGGGATGAAGATCGTGGGGATCGCGGGAAGCCTGCGGCCGGCGGCACACGTCGGCAGGCTGCTGGAGGCGGTGGCGCGGGAGCTGCCCGTCTCCGCGGACTTCACGGTGTGGGAAGGGCTCGGGGAGATCCCGCCCTTCACGGACGGCCCGCTTCCGGGGCCCGCCGGGGAGTTCTGCGATCTCCTGTCCGGTGCGGACGGCCTGCTGATCACCGCCCCCGAGCACAGCGTCCTGCCGGTCCAGTTGCTCCACGCGCTGGAGTGGGCGTCCCGGCCCGGGGCGGGCGCCGTCCTGCTGGGCAAGCCCGTCGCCGTGGTCACGGCCTGCGTCCGCCCGCACGAGGCGATGTGGGCGCAGACCGCGCTGCGGCGCCCGCTCGGTGTCGCCGGCGCCGTCGTGTACGGGGCCGACCTGTCCGCCTCTCCGGCTCTGCGGCAGTTCGACGCCGCCGGCCGCCTCGCCGACCCGGTGGCCCGCGACCGGCTCGGCGCCGTGATGGAAGCGCTGTGCTCGCGGGCGAGGACGCACTCGCGGGAGGTCGTGCCCGGGAAGGCGGCGCTGGAGAGCACGACCGGGAAGATGCTGGAGACCCTGTCCGGCAGGGTTCCGGACAGGCTCTCCCTGGACAGGGTCTCGGGCACGGCTCCGGTGGCGCTCCAGGGCAAGACCCAGGCGGCCGTGCCGGTGATGATGCCGGAGAAGGCCGTGGAGAGGATCCCCGTGTGACCGCACGCCCGGTCCCGGTCCGGGAGGAGCCGGGCCCCTGGCCCGGCTCCCGGGCCTCTCAGCCCAGAGAGGCCGAGACCAGGGCCCTGGCCTCCCGCTGGACCTCGGCCAGGTGGTCCGGGCCCTTGAAGGACTCGGCGTAGATCTTGTAGACGTCCTCCGTGCCGGAGGGCCGGGCGGCGAACCAGGCGCTGCCGGTGCAGACCTTGACGCCGCCGAGGGCGGCGCCGTTGCCGGGCGCGGAGGTGAGCACCTGGGTGATCGGCTCGCCCGCCAGGGTGCCGGCGGTGACCTGCTCGGCGGAGAGCCTGGACAGCACGGCCTTCTCCTCCCGGGTCGCCGGGGCGTCGACGCGGGCGTAGGCGGGGTCGCCGAACCGCGCCACCAGGTCGGCGTAGTGCTCGCTGGGGGAGCGGCCGGTGGTCGCGATGATCTCCGAGGCCAGCAGGGCCAGGATCAGGCCGTCCTTGTCGGTGGTCCACACCGAGCCGTCGCGGCGCAGGAAGGACGCGCCCGCGCTCTCCTCCCCGCCGAAGCCGAGCGAGCCGTCGAGCAGGCCCGGCACGAACCACTTGAACCCGACGGGCACCTCGACCAGCCGCCTGCCCAGGTCGGCGGCGACCCGGTCGATCATGCCGCTGCTCACCAGGGTCTTGCCGACCCCGGCGCCGGCCGGCCAGTCCGGACGGTGGGAGTACAGGTAGGAGATGGCCACGGCGAGGTAGTGGTTGGGGTTCATCAGGCCGCCGTCGGGGGTCACGATCCCGTGCCGGTCGGCGTCGGCGTCGTTGCCGGTGGAGACGTCGAAGGCGTCGCGGTTCGCGATCAGCGAGGCCATCGCGTGCGGGGAGGAGCAGTCCATGCGGATCTTCCCGTCCCAGTCGAGCGTCATGAAGCGCCAGGTGGGATCGGTCAGCGGGTTGACCACGGTCAGGTCCAGCCGGTGCCGCTCGGCGATCTCGCCCCAGTAGGCCACGCTCGCCCCGCCCAGCGGGTCGGCGCCGATGCGCACCCCCGCCGCGCGGACCGCGTCCAGGTCCACCACCGAGGGCAGGTCGCCGACGTACGAGCCGAGGAAGTCGTACCGGACGGTGGTGTCGGCGGCCAGCGCCCGGGCGAGCGGGATCCGCCGGACCTCCTTCAGCCCGTCGGCGATCAGCGTGTTCGCCCGGTCCTGGATCCAGGAGGTGGCGTCGGTGTCGGCCGGTCCGCCGTGCGTCGGGTTGTACTTGAAACCGCCGTCACCCGGGGGGTTGTGCGAAGGGGTCACGACCACGCCGTCGGCCAGGCCGGTCGCCCGCCCGCGGTTGTGGGAGAGGATCGCGTGCGAGACCGCTGGCGTCGGGGTGTAGCCGTCGCGGTCGTCGATCATGACCGTCACCCCGTTGGCTGCGAACACCTCCAGCGCCGAGACCCGGGCGGGCTCGGACAGGGCGTGCGTGTCGGCCCCGAGGAAGAGCGGCCCGTCCACGCCCTGCGCCGTCCGGTACTCCACGATGGCCTGGCTGGTGGCCAGGATGTGGTCCTCGTTGAACGCGGCGTTCAGCGCCGAGCCGCGGTGCCCCGAGGTGCCGAACGCCACCCGCTGGCCGACCTCTCCGGGATCGGGGCGCAGCGCGTAGTAGGAGGTCACCAGCCGGGCCACGTCCACCAGGTCGGACGGCCGGGCGGGCTGCCCGGCGCGCTCATGCGTCATCGAAGTCTCCTCAATATCGTCATCGACAACGCTACATACCCGTCATTCGGGGATTCCGACGGGCACGCCGTGATCATCTCGCGGATCTTCGTCGCCGTCGCCGTCGCCGTCGCCGTCGTCGCCGCCGCCGCCGCGGCCGCAGGACCCGGCGGGTACGGCTCCGCCCGGCGGGGCCGTACCCGGGAGGGCCGGGGAGCGTGACCGCCGCTCCCGGGGGCAGGGTCCGGCCGGGGTGACCGGAGGAGCCGGTGCCGAGCCGAGGGCGGAGGGGCGGTAATGGCCGAGCTGCTGGCGATCTGCAACAGGAGGGCGGGCGGTGCGGGCGAGGCCGCGCTGGAGGCGGCCCTCGGCACGCTGCGCCGGGGGGCGGACGTGGTGGAGGCCGAGGCCGGCGGGGGGCTGGACGGGGTGCTCGGCGCCCACCCCGGCCGGGACGTGGTCGTGCTCGGCGGGGACGGCTCGCTGCACGCGGCGGTCGCCGCCCTGCACCGCCGGGGCGAGCTCGGCGCCCGCACCGTGGGCCTCGTCCCGCTGGGCACCGGCAACGACTTCGCCCGCGCGCTCGGGCTCCCGTCCGATCCCGGGGCCGCGGCCCGCGTGGTGCTCGCCGGGCACCGCCGTCCGATGGACCTGCTGGTGGACGACGACGGAGGGATCGTCGTCAACGCCGTCCACCTCGGCGCGGGCGCGGAGGCCTCGGAGCGGGCGGCGCCGCTCAAGCCGGTGCTCGGGAAGCTGGCCTACCCCCTCGGCGGGCTGCTCGCGGGCGTGCGGAGCCGGGGGTGGCGGCTGCGGGTGACGGTGGACGGGCGGCCGCTCGCGCACGGGCGCCGGGTCCTGATGGTCGCCGTCGGCAACGGCGTCACGATCGGCGGCGGCACGCCCCTCACCCCGCGCGCCCGGCCCGACGACGGGAGGGTGGACGTGGTGGTCGCCGCGACAACGGGCCCGCTGGCCAGGCTGGCCTACGCCCTGCGGCTGCGCCGCGGGACCCATCTCGGCCTGCGCGACGTGGTCGCGGACCGGGGCGGGGAGGTGGCGGTGTCGGGCGATCCCGTCCCGGTGAACGCCGACGGCGAGCTGACCGGCCCGGTCACCGGCCGCCGCTGGACGGTCCTGCCCGCGGCCTGGCGGATCTACGCCGCGGAGGCGCCGCCCGCAGGGACGTCCACGGGGACGTCCGGTCCGGGCTGAGGTCCCGGTTCCCGTCTTGTCACCGAGTTACTCGCATGAGTAATATTTTACTCATGCGAGTAACTCGGCGGACGTCGGCGGCCGCGGTGGCCAGGCGCTCCCAGATCATCGAGGCGGCGATCGAGACGATCGCCGAGCTGGGCTACGGCCAGGCGTCCTTCGCCCGGATCGCGGAGCGGGCGGGGCTGAGCAGCACACGCCTGATCTCCTACCACTTCGAGAACAAGGACGAGCTGATCGGCCAGGTCGTCCAGGAGATCTACCAGCGGATCTCCCGGCACATGGCCGAGCGGGTGGGGGCGCAGGCCACGGCCGCCGGGGCGCTGCGGGCCTACATCGAGGGCAACGTCGAGTTCATCGCGGCGAACCGCGCCCGGATGCGGACGCTGTACGAGGTCTTCCTCAACCACCGCGCGGAGGACGGCGGCCGGTCCCGCGACGCGGGCATGGATCTGGGCGTCCTCTCCCACCTGGAGGCCGTCCTGCGCCGGGGCCAGGAGAGCGGGGAGTTCCGCGGATTCGACGTCCGGGTGATGGCGGTGGCCGTCCAGCGGGCCGTGGAAGGGCTGCCCTTCCTCCTGGAGGCCGATCCGGGCATGGACCCGGAGGTCTACGCGCGAGAGACGGCGGAGATCTTCGAGCTGGCCACGCGGGGGTCCGGATGAGCGCGGGCACGGCCTCCGCGGCCGCCCGGCCGGGAACGTCGCGGCGCACCGCCCTGGTCCTGATGCTGGTGGACTTCGTCCTGCCCGTCGTCCTCTACTACGTCCTGCGGGCGGCGGGCGCCGACTCCTTCACGGCCCTGCTGGCGGGCTCCCTGCTGCCCGGCGCGAGCACGGCCGCCATGCTGCTGCGCGAGCGCAGGATCGACTCCGCGGGCGCGTTCATGCTGGTCTCCATGCTCGCGGGCGCCGGTCTCGCGCTCGTCACGGGAGACCCGCGCCTGCTGCTGCTCAAGGGCGCCCTGCTGATGGCCGGCGCGGGCACGTGGTTCGTCGTCACCGCCCGGGGCGACCGGCCGCTGAGCGCGGCGTTCTCCCGCCCGCTGGTGGAGGGCCGCGTCGTCCCCAGAGGGGAGACCTGGGAGGACGTGTGGGAGCGGTCCCCGGCCTTCCGCCGGGTGTGGCGGGTCTCCACGGTCATCTGGGGGGCCGGGGCCCTGGTCAACGCGGCCGTCCGCGCCTGCGTCGTCCTGCTCGCCCCGATCGACCTCGCCGTCGGCCTCGGCCCGGTCCAGCACGGCGCCTTCGGCGTCGCCGTCCTGGTGGTCCTCAACGTCTACCACTTCCGGGTGGGATTGTACGACCGCCGGTCCGGGCTCCTCGGGGGCGGGCCCGGCGACGCCTCACCGCGCTGAATTCCGGCGGCCCCGTCCCCGGTCCCGGTGGCGTGCGGATCCGGTCCGCGCTCCCGCCCGGCCGGCGGACCGGGCCGCCGGGGAGAGGTGTCCCTACTCCGCGTCGGTCCCCTGCCCGTCGGGTGCGTCCGCCGAGGCCTCCTCCAGGCGGGAGCGGAGCCGCATGCGGATCTCGTCGGGAGTGTAGGCGCGGCGGCGCCGTTCCGCCCGGGCGACCACCGCTCCGGTCGCCGCGACGCCCGCGATCCCTGCCAGGCCGAGTATCTTCCACCAGCGCATGTACTTAGAGTATGGGAATGTCCGCTACGAGCATCAGCCTCGACGAGGCACTGGACCTGACCCGAACCGGCGACGTGTGGCTGTTCCGCGGGCGCTCGGTGCCGGACCGGGCCATCCAGACCGTGACCAACAGCCCGGTCAACCACGTCGGGATGTCCGTCGTCATCGACGACATGCCGCCGCTGATGTGGCACGCCGAGCTCGGCAGGTCGCTGCCCGACATGTGGTCGGGCGGCCACCAGCGCGGGGTCCAGCTGCACGACCTGCGCGAGGCGGTGCAGGTCTGGGCCACCCGGTACGGCCAGCGCGGCTGGCTGCGCCAGCTCGAACCGGAGACGACCGCCGAGATGGAGGAGGCCGTCCTGCGCACGATCGCCCGCCTGGACGGCACGCCGTTCCCCTCCACGGCCCGGCTCGCCGGGCGGTGGGCCCGCGGGCGGCTGCCGAGGGTCCTCAAGCGCGGCGGGGAGCAGAGCGCCCTGGAGAGCGCCTACTGCGCCGAGGTCGTGGCCGTCACCTACGAGGCGATGGGCCTGCTGCCCGGCGGGCGCCGCCCGAACTGGTACGACCCGGGCCGGTTCTGGAGCGGGGACGACCTCGAGCTGAGCGGCGGCTTCCACCTGGGCGGGGAGATCACCGTCAAGATCGGCTGAGGTGGCAGGACTCCAGGTGCCGGGCGTGCGCGGCGGAGGGCAGGAACGCCGCCCACACGGCCTTGCCCCCGGTCTCCAGCGGGGACCACCCCCAGGTGTGGCTGACCCCCCGCACGATCTGCAGCCCGCGGCCGCTCTCCGCCTCGTCGTCGAAGTCCCGCAGCCGGGGCCCCTGGTCGCAGGGGTCGGTGACCGCGCACAGCACCGAGCGCTCGGTGCTGCACAGCACGATCCTGGCGTGCCTGCGGGAGGGGGTGTAGGACGCGTTCACGACCCCGTGGCGCAGGGCGTTGGTCACCAGCTCCGAGACCGCGAGGGTGACGTCGTCGACCAGTGCGGCCAGTCCCCAGGACCGCAGGGAGGCCGAGGTGAAGTCCCGGGCCGTCCGGGTGGCGCACGGCTCGTCGCGCAGACTCCGGACAGCCATCTGCAGCTGGTCGAGCTGGCTGTCCCCGTCCGACCAGGGCGGCAGGCCGCTGGGCGGGAGCAGGTGGTCGAGCATCGACAGCCAGCGCTCCCATCCGCAGATCTCTGCCCGGACGGAAGCGACGTCGTGCCGTGGATAACCAGTCATCGGCGACCTTGGGGGAGAGGCGGCGATCGCGTAACGAGGGGTCTCGCCCAGTCATCTTGCCTGGGCGAGATGTGCAAACGCAAGTACAGATGCACGTGCATCTGCACATCGGTCTATGCTGCTTCTAATGTTCCCCTGCCTGATTCGGTGAGAGGCGAGGATGGATCAGCTGCGTAACGGCATGGCGGCGGCCCTCCTGGGCGAGGCGGAGTGGCGCAAGAGCCGCTTCAGCAATCCCAGCGGGAACTGCGTGGAGGTGGCCGGGCTGCCCGGCGGCGCGGTGGCCGTACGGAACTCGCGCGACCCCGAGGGGCCGGCGCTGATCTACACGCGCGCGGAGGTCGACGCCTTCGTCCGGGGCGTGAAGGACGGCGAGTTCGACGACCTCATCGACTGAGGTGGTTGAAGAATAAAGTTCCATCTGGTCCGGAGCGGTCCGCCGGAGTACCGTGAAGGCCGCGACGACCACGAGGGGTGGGCGCAGACTCGCACTCCGTGCACGAAGGACCGCCGATGACCAGATCCCACGCCCGCGACGAGCCCGCCGATCCCATCCCGATGACCGGGCCCCGGGGGAGTTCGACGGTGCTGCGGATCGTGCTCGGCGCCCAGCTGCGCCGGCTCCGCGAGGCGCGGCACATCACCCTGGAGCAGGCGGGCCGGACGATCCGCGCCTCCCACTCGAAGATCAGCCGGATGGAGCTCGGCCGGGTCGGCTTCCGGATCCGGGACGTGGCCGACCTGCTCACACTGTACGGCGTGCTGGACGAGGGCGAGCGCGGGGCGCTGCTCGGCCTCGTCGATCAGGCCAACCGGCCCGGCTGGTGGCACAACTACGGCGACGTCCTGCCGAGCTGGTTCGAGACCTACGTGGGCCTGGAGGAGTCCGCCTCCGTCATCCGCAACTACGAGGTCCAGTTCGTCCCGGGCCTGCTGCAGAGCGAGGACTACGCACGCGCCGTGATCAGGCTGGGCCACGCGGACGCCTCC
Source organism: Planomonospora antibiotica (assembly GCF_014647955.1). NCBI lineage: Bacteria > Bacillati > Actinomycetota > Actinomycetes > Streptosporangiales > Streptosporangiaceae > Planomonospora > Planomonospora antibiotica. The sequence goes on from NZ_BMQE01000025.1 coordinate 50,418, forward strand.
GAGGCGGAGATCCGCAGGAGGGTGGGGCTGCGCACGGCGCGCCAGCGGCTCCTGCGCGCCTCCGATCCGCCCCACCTGTGGGCGGTGCTCGACGAGGCCGTGCTGCGCCGCCCGCTCGGCGGGCCCGAGGTCATGCGCGGCCAGATCGACCACATCCTCGAGGCGATCGAGCTGCCCAACGTGACGGTCCAGATCGCGCCGTTCAGCATCGGCGGCCACGCCGCGGCGGGCGGGCCCTTCAGCATCCTGCGCTTCGCCCAGCCCGACCTGCCCGACATCGTCTACATGGAGCAGCTGACCAGCGCCGTCTACCTGGAGAAGCGCGACGAGGTCGAACGCTACCTGGAGGTGATGGAGCGCCTGTGCATCGCGGCCGAGCCCGTGTCGGAGACCGTGGCGATCCTCACCCGGATCCGGGAGGAGCTCTAGCCCCGCCCGGCCCGCGGAGACCGGTCGGTCCGCCCGTGACCGGGCCCGGTGCCCGATGACCGGAGGCGGCACAGCACCCGGTCCCCGTCGAGTGCGTGGACATCGTGGGAAGCGGTACCGGTCTGATCCAGGAGTACCGCCCGTAGACCGGCCGGCGGTCTTCTCCCTGGTGCCGTGGCCCGCCGGTGCCTAGACTCCCGCGCATGACTCAGCTGGACGATCAAGGCCGACCGGAGCCTCCGCTGGAGGCCGACGAGGCCGGCACCCTCGTGGGCTTCCTGGACTTCCAGCGCGCGACCCTGGCGTGGAAGTGCGCGGGACTGGACGCCGCCGGTCTGGGGGCGACCGTCGGCGCCTCGTCGATGACCTTGGGCGGCCTGCTCAAGCACATGGCCTACGTCGAGGACGCCTGGTTCTCCCGGTGGCTGCACGGGCGGGACCGGCGGCCCCCGTGGGACACGGTGGACTGGGAGGCCGACCCCGACTGGGACTGGCACTCGGCCGCCGGGGACCCGCCCGGAGAGCTCCACGCGCTCTGGCAGGACGCGGTGGCCCGCTCCCGCGTCCTGACCGGGGAGGCGCTGGCCGCCGGCGGCCTGGAGCAGCGGGCCCGGCGCAGCTGGCCCGACGGCCGGGCGCCCAGCCTGCGCTGGATCCTGGTCCACATGATCGAGGAGTACGCGCGGCACAACGGCCATGCCGACCTCCTCCGGGAGTCGGTGGACGGGCTCACCGGGGAGTAGCCGCCGCAATCGGGCCGCGCCGGCCTGCGGACGGGATCCGTGCTCGCAACGCGCCGGAAACCATTGAAACGTCATGAAACGGTCAGGTGGGCAACCTCCGGTATCCGCCGTACGAAGATGACCGTGTGAGATGCCTCGTCACGGGAGCCACGGGATACATCGGCGGGCGGCTCGTTCCGGAACTGCTGGCCGCGGGCCACGACGTGCGGTGCATGGTGCGCGAGCCCGGGCGCCTGCGGGACCAGCCGTGGGCCGGGCGGGTGGAGGTCGTCCGGGCCGACGCGGCGGACGCCGGGGTGACCCGGGCGGCGCTCGAGGGGATCGAGATCGCCTACTACCTCATCCACACCATGGGCGCGGGGAAGGACTTCGCCGCTGCGGACCGCCGGGCCGCCGGGACGTTCGCGGCCTGCGCGGAGCGGGCGGGGGTCCGGCGCATCGTCTACCTCGGAGGCCTCGCGCCGGACGAGGACCTCTCGCCGCACATGCGCTCCCGCGCCGAGGTGGGAGAGATCTTCCTGCGGTCGGCGGTGCCCGCCGTGGTGCTGAGGGCGGCGGTGATCATCGGGTCGGGGTCGGCCTCGTTCGAGATGCTGCGCCACCTCACCGAGCGCCTCCCCGTGATGACGACGCCCCGCTGGGTCCGGACCAGGACCCAGCCCATCGCCATCCGCGACGTCCTGCGCTACCTGGTGGGCTGGGCGGACGTGGCGGAGGAGGTGAACCGCTCCTTCGACGTCGGCGGCCCGGACGTGCTGAGCTACGCCGGCATGATGCGCGTGTACGCCGAGGTCGCGGAGCTGCCCCGGCGGGTGATCATCCCGGTTCCGCTGCTCAGCCCCGCCCTGTCGAGCCACTGGGTCGGGCTGGTCACCCCGGTGCCCGCCGCCCTCGCCCGCCCGCTGGTGGAGTCGCTGCGCAACGAGGCCGTCTGCCGGGAGCACGACATCGCCGCCTATCTGCCCGGCCCGCCCCAGGGTCTGATCCCCTTCAGGGAGGCGGTCGCCCTGGCGCTGCGGCGGATCCGGGAGGCGGAGGTCGCCACGCGCTGGTCGTCCGCCTCGACTCCGGGTGCGCCGAGCGACCCGCTGCCCACCGACCCCGACTGGGCGGGCGGCACTCTCTACACCGACCGGCGGGCCCGCCGCGTCGACGCCCCGCCGCAGGCACTGTGGGAGGTGATCGAGTCCATCGGCGGCGAGAACGGCTGGTACTCCCTGCCCGCCGCCTGGCGGCTGCGAGGGTTTCTGGACCGGCTGGCGGGCGGGGTGGGGCTGCGCCGGGGGCGCCGCGACCCCAGGAGGCTCCGCGTCGGCGACGCGGTCGACTTCTGGCGGGTGGAGGAGGTCGAGCCGGGACGGTTGCTCCGGCTCCGCGCGGAGATGCGCCTTCCCGGCCTCGCCTGGCTGGAGCTGAGCGTGCACCGGGTCGGCGGCCGGACGGTGTACGGCCAGCGCGCGCTCTTCCACCCCCACGGCCTTGCAGGTCACCTCTACTGGTGGGCGGTCTCGCCCTTCCACACCCTGATCTTCGGCCGGATGCCGCGCAACGTGGCGGTGGCCGCCGAGCGCGGCGTCTGCCGCCGCATCCTCTCCAGCAGTGAATCTACAATGTAAAGTCGACTGGTCGGGACCTACCCCTCCCGCCGCACCCCCGTCACGGGGCGCAGCCGGAGAAGAGTGCGGCCCGGACCTGCTCCGGGGTGAGCGGAGGCGCGGGGAGGGGGTGCGCGGCGGGGGCGCGGAAGGCGTCAAGGAGCAGCGCCAGGTGCCGCCGCCATAGCTCGGGGGCGATGCCGGCGGTGGCCTCGACGGTGCGGGCGTGCCCCCAGATCACGAAGACCATGTCCTCCAGGACCACGTCGGGGCGGAGGTCGCCGCTCTCCCGGGCCCGTTCGACGATCCGCCGCATGAGGGCGTAGCCGTCGGCCAGGGCCCGCTCGGTCGCGGGGGAGCGGGGCCCGCGGCCCGCGGCCAGGTCGTTGTAGCCGCGGTCGGCCGCCTGCAGCGCGCAGACGCCCTCCAGGAAGTGGACGAGCCCGTCCCAGGGGCGGGGGCGGGCCAGCGCCTCCTCGGCGAGCAGCCGGGTGGCCTCCACCCGGTCGGCGAACACGGCGCCGACCAGCTCGGCCCGGTCCGGGAAGCGGTTGTAGAGCGTGCCGATGCTCACCCCGGCGCTGCACGCGACCTCCTCCAGCGGGACGTCGAGGCCCTTCTCGGCGAAGAGCCGCCGGGCCGCGGCGACGAGCAGGTCGCGGTTGCGCTGGGCGTCCTTGCGGAGCGGTTTCGCCATGCCCCCATGCTAACTAACTTGAGGGCTTCCTCAACTTCAGTTAAGTTGAGGTCTGTCTCAACTCAAGGAGAGCGATGAGGACGATCGTCATCACCGGCGGCACCGGCGGCACCGGCGGCACCGACGGCATCGGCCGGGCGCTGGCGCTGCGCCGTCTGCGCGGCGGGGACCGCGTCGTCGCGCTGGGCAGCGGCCAGGCCAAGGGGGAGCGGTTCCTGGAAGAGGCCCGGCGGCTCGGGGCCGGGGACCGCGCGGTCTTCCACCGGGCGGACCTCGGCTCGGTGGCGGTCTCGCGCGCCGTCGCGGCCGAGCTCGCGCAGGCGTACCCGGTCGTCGACGCCCTCGTGCTGGGGGCCTACCGCCACCACCCCGACCGGGTCGAGACCGCCGAGGGGTTCGAGCGGGCCTTCGCTCTCTACGTGCTCAGCCGGCACCTGCTCGCCGAAGGCCTGCGCGGCTCGCTGGAGCGCGCGGACTCCCCGGTGATCCTCAGCCTGTGCGGCGTCGGCGGGATCAGGGCCGGGAGGATCCACTGGGACGACCTGCAGCAGGCCCGGGGGAGCTACCGCCCCTTGCGGGCGACGATGCAGGGAGCGCGGGCCAACGACCTCCTGGGTGTCTCGTTCGCCGAGCGGCACGCCGGTAGGCGGACCCGCTACGTCCTGTACAACCCGGGTTTCGTGGCGACGGGGATGACGGAACCGCTCCGGCAGCCGATGCGCGGCCTGGTCCGGGTCATGGCCTGGCTGTTCGCCCGGTCGGCGGACGAGACCGCCGGGCAGGTCGCCGAGGTGCTGGACCACCCGCCCGCCGCACCGCTCAGCGGGTTCTTCCGGGGAGGGCCGGTGGACCTCGACCGCCCCGGGTTCGACCGGGAGACCGCGGCACGACTTCACGGGGTGCTCCGGGACATGCTCGGGGAGACCGTACGGAGCGACCGTCCGGGAGGCGGCGGAGCCGGTCGGGAACGTACGGACTGACCGTCCCGGGCCCCGGCCGCCGGGACGGGACGGGGGCGGCCGCCGGGGCCCGGGACGTCAGGGGCGGCGCAGGGCGACGGCGTCGGGCAGGACCCCCGCCGGGTCCTCGGCGTCGATCAGCAGCCGGCGCGCCAAGACCGCGATCTCGCGCATGGCGTCGGGACCGAGACCGCGGCGGGTCACCTCCTGGGTACCGATCCGCAGGCCGCGCATGGGCTCGCCGGGAGCCTGACCGGGCAGGCCGATGCCGCTGAGGAAGACGCCTCCGGCTGCCAGCCGCCGGGCCGCCTCGTCCCCGCCGCCGAACGCGGCGGCGTCCACCGCGACGTGGTGGGAGGCGGTCCAGCCCCGCTCGGCCGCCACGACGGCGAAGCCCTCGCCCGCCAGCGACGCGGCCAGGGCGGCGGCGTTGGCCAGGCACCGGTCGGCGTAGGCGGGGCCGTCCTCGGCGAGCTCGGCCGCGGTGACGGCCAGCGGGGCGAGCCGGGAGGCGTCGTAGTTGGCGGTCAGGCCCGGGTAGGCGGCCTCCGAGACCCGGCGGGCGATCTCCTCGTCCCGGGTGATCACGGCCGCGCCGGGCGGGCCGCCGAAGGACTTGTAGGTGGACATCGTCACGACGTGCGCACCCTCGTCCAGCGGCCGCTGGAACCGTTTCCCGGCGATCAGCCCGGCCACGTGCGAGGCGTCGTAGACCAGCAGCGCGCCCACCTCGTCGCAGGCCGCACGGACCCGGGCGACGTCGTGCGGGAACAGCATCAGGCTCGCCCCGACCACCACCAGCGCGGGCCGGTGCGCGCGCAGGAAGCCCGGCAGCGCCGCGTGGTCGACGTCGAATCCGCCGGCGTCGTAGGGCAGGTCCACCACCCGCAGTCCCCGGACCCCGGCCGCGCCCTGCGCGTGGTGACTGGCGTGGCCGCCCGCGGCCTCCGGCAGCACCGCGACCGTGCCGCCCGGCCGGGCCAGGGCGGTGTAGCAGGCGAGGTTGGCCAGGGTCGCGCTCTGCAACCGGACCTCGGCGAAACCGCCGCCCATCAGCGCCGCGACCTGGAGCGGAGCGAGCACCTCCAGCACGTCCAGCTCCTCCAGCCCGGTCTGGAACTTCTCGCCCGGCCAGCCCATCGACGGCCGGCTCGCCAGGGCGGGCTCGCAGGCCGCGCGGGCCCGCGCGCTCATCGTGTTCGTGCCCGCGTACAGGACGATCCCGTCCTCGCCGAGCCGGCGCAGGTGCCCGGCCAGCGCCTCGCCGACGGCCTTCACGACCCCGTCGGCGTCCAGCCCTGCCAGGGCGGCCTCCAGCCCGGCCAGCCGCCGCCGCGCACGGGGCGGGGCCCAGGGGGCGATCCGGCTGCGCTCGTCCGCGTCGTCCACTGGCGTCTCCTCTCGCGGGCGGCCGGCGGCGGAAGCCGTACCGGCGCCGCGACCGTGATCCCACCACCGATCCATGGCGGCATCATGCGCCCTCCACCGGTCCCGGCGGTAGGGGCGGTCGGTGAGGCGGGTTCGTCCACGGCGCGGAGGGTCAGGCGCGCGGGCCGCCCACCACGTCGTAGACCAGATGGGTGACGGCGGTGCCGGTGATGACGCGCGGGTCGCCGAGGTGGACGGGGGCGGTGCCGAGCCGGTCGAACATGCGGGTGCCGCCGCCGAGGAGCACCGGCACCAGGTCGATGCGCACCTGGTCGACCAGGCCCGCGTCGAGCGCCTGCCAGGCCACGCTGCCCGGGCCGACCCCGACCGCCTTGTCGCCCGCGGCCTGCCGGGCCAGTTCGACGGCGGCGGCGAGCCCGTCGGTGACGAACGTGAACGGTGTCCCTTCCGCCTTCCAGTCCTCGGGCGCGGCGTGGGTCACCACGAAGGTCGGCACGCCCATCGGGTGGGTGCCGTCCCAGCCGTTGGTCATGTCGAACAACCGCCGGCCGACGACCAGGGCCCCGGTGATGTCGTTCAGCTCCCGCACGTGGGCGGCGCTGGCCGCCGAGGTGCGGTAGGCGACCCGCGGGGAGTTCGCGGTCGACGTCGGCACGTCTCCGTTGCGGCACCAGGCGAACAGGTGCTCGAAACCGCTGTTGGAGGGGCCGGCGATGAAGCCGTCCAGAGACATCGACGCCTCGATGTACACGGTCGCCATGAGATCACTCCGTTCCCCGGGTCGTCCGGGTGCCTTGGTGTGCGCGTGGCCGCTGCCCGCGCCGGTCGGTCATTGAGACGCACCGGCCCGCGGAACTGATCGGTCCACCCGCACAGAACACCTCACAGGGTCAGCGGCAGGCCGAACGCGGGGAACAGGTGGGGCTCGAACGCGGTGATCTCGGCGATCATCCCGTTCTCGATCCGCAGCACGTCCAGGACCTGCGCGCGGTACACCGCGGTGCCCGGCCGCTGCACGTACCCGGCCGCGGCCGGCCGGCCGTTCGCCCTGGTGGGCAGGTGCTTCCAGCGCCCGAAGTAGGCCGGTGAGGCGGGGTCGTACGTCCGCGCCAGTGCGGCCTCGATCGCGTCCCGGCCCGCGACCCAGAGCGGGCCCGGCGGCATCGTCACCAGCGCGTCCCGGCGCAGCAGCTCCGCCACCGCCGCGGCGTCGGCCCGGTCGGCCGCGTCCATGTACCGCTGCAGGATCACCCGCTCGTCCCGGCTCGGCGCCGCCGGGGCCGTCCACTGCGTCCGGTGCCGGGGCAGGTGCTCGCGCAGTGTCGCCCGGGCCCGGGCGAGCGCGCTGTTGGCCGAGGCCGTGCTCATCTCCAGCAGCTCCGCCGTCTCACCGGCCGGCCAGCCGAGCACGTCCCGCACCACGAGCACCGCCCGCTGCCGGGGCGGCAGGTGCTGGATCGCGGCCAGGAAGACCAGCTCCACCGTCTCCCGCGACACGGCCGCGTCCTCCGGCGCGGCCGCGGCACTGTCCCCGGCGGCGTCCTCCAGCAGGTGGTCCGGGTAGGGCTGCAGCCAGGTGATCCGCGCCGGAGGTTCGGCTCCGCCCGCGGATCCCTCGTAGCGCTGCGGCCGGCGGGTGTTGCGCCGCAGGAAGTCCAGGCAGGCGTTGGTGGCGATCCGGTACAGCCAGGCGCGCAGCGAGGAACGCCCCTGGAAACCGCCCCGGTTGCGCCAGGCGCGCAGGAACGTCTCCTGCACCAGGTCCGCCGAGTCGTCGTACGAGCCGACCATCCGGTAGCAGTGCAGCTGCAGCTCCGCCCGGTACGGCTCCGCCAGGCCGGCGAACGCCCACTCGTCCCCGGAGTTCACGGCCGCCACCACCGCGGCGTCCTCTCCGGCACCGGCACCGGCACCGGCACCGGCGTCGGCTCCCGCTTCAGGTCCGGTCCCGGTCCCGGGTACGGCCTCCGGTCCGGGCCGTCCGGGCGGGTTTTCCGTCACCGGCGCCGGTGTGACGATTTCACCGGCCCGCCGTGACGTGGGCGAGTCCGCTCCGGCCCGTGCCGCGTCCCGTGCGACGCGGGCGATGCGCCGCAGCCTGCCGACGGAGGACGACAGCTCGGCCACGTCCGCGTAGAACGCCTCGGGCAGCCGCGGCGCCAGTTTTCGGGCCCGCCGCTCGATGTCGGCGATCAGCTCCTGCACCGCGTCACCCGCCGCCGGATCCCGCCGGGACCGGTACGCCCGCTGGCGGCACGCCGCCGAGCAGTACACCGAGGACCGGCCGCGCTGCCCCGTGCGCGGCGGCAGCGTCCCACCGCAGCTGCGGCATCGCGTCACAACGCCTCCATAACGTCACATCATTCGGCGTTACGCATTAACTCACGCTCCACCACCCGCCGCCAGGCCGTTGCGCGTACCGGTGAGAAGTCTGTCCCATCCGTAAAAAACCGGTATGACACTGGATGAATCAGGGCACAGCTCTGCGGTGTGGCAGATGATCAGCGAGATCATGACCATTGTGGTCGTGCTCGGCATCGCCGGGCTGGCGATGCCCGTCCTGTCCGTCGTCGTCCTGGTGGTGCTCGCGGTGCTGGCCTTGACCACCGGGAGGGAGCAGGATGGGAACGGAACCTTCCGGAGGTAGGCGATGCGGCAACTCAGCGCGGTCGACACGCAGTTCCTGAACTTCGAGACCGCGACGAACGTCGCGAACATCGCCGGGCTGGCGGTCCTGGACGGCGTGCTGACCCGGGGGGACCTGCTCTCCCTGCTGGCCGGCCGGCTCCACCTGGCGGCGCCGCTGCGCCGGAGGCTGGCCTTCGTCCCGTTCGGCCTGGACCATCCGTACTGGGTGGAGGAGCCCAGGATCGACCTGGACTACCACGTGCGCGAGCTCGGCCTGGCCCCGCCGGGCAGCGACGAGCAGCTGGGCGAGCAGGTGGCCCGGCTGCACGCCCGTCCCCTGGACCGGCGCCGCCCGCTCTGGGAGATGTACCTCATCCACGGCCTGGCCGGTGACCGGATGGCCCTCTACACCAAGGTCCACCACGCCGCGGTCGACGGCATCACCGGCGCCGACGTGCTCGCCGCGCTGCTGGACACCTCGCCCGAGCCCACCACGACGTCCTCGGTCCCCGTGCCCCGGGCCCAGGAGCGGATCAGCACGGGGGAGATGCTCGCCAAGGGCATGGCCAAGGCCGTCGCCAACCCGGCGAACACCGTCCGGTTCCTCGTCGACGCGGTCCCGCACCTGGACGAGATCCCCGTCGTCTCGCAGCTGCCCGGCGCGGGGCTGGTCTCGCGCGTCACGCGTGATCTGGCGGGCCGGCTGACCGGCCGGGACCCGGCGCCGGCGCTGCCCAGGATGACCCCGCCCCGCACCCCGTTCAGCGGGCGGATCAGCGGCCACCGCAGGTTCGCCTTCACCACCCTGTCGCTGGCGGACGTCAAACGGGTCAAGAACGCCTTCGGCGTCACGGTGAACGACGTGGTGATGACCATCTGCGCCGGGGCGCTGCGGCAGTGGCTGATCAAGCACGACGCGCTGCCCGACCGGCCGCTCGTCGCCGGTGTGCCGTTCTCCCTGCGCACGATGGGCAACCAGAGCGCGGGCAACCAGGTCACCCTCATGATCACACAGCTGGCCACGCAGGTCGCCGACCCGGTGGAGCGGCTGCTGGCCGTACGGGACGCCATGGCGGTGATCAAGAGCCGCTCGTCGCTGGCGCCCGCCCACTGGCTCCAGCAGGTCAGCGACATGATGCCCTCGGCCCTGACCGGGCTGGCCGCCCGGGCGGCCTTCGACCTGTTCGCCGGGACCGCGGGACCGATCAACGTGGTGATCTCCAACGTCCCGGGCCCGCAGCTCCCCCTGTACGTCAGCGGCGCCCGGCTGCTGGCCTACCACCCCGTGTCGGTGATCACCGATATGAGCGGCGGCCTCAACATCACCGTCTTCTCCTACGACGGCTCGCTCGACGTCGGCGTGGTCGCCTGCCGGGAGATGGTCCCCGACGTGTGGACGATCACCGACCACCTGCGGGCGGCCCTATCGGAGCTGGTGCTCATCGTCGAGCAGCAGTGACGCCCCGGGGGCGTCGTCGACGAAGTGCAGCACCTTCTCCAGGCAGACGATCGAGCCCTTCTCCTGCCGCTTGACGAAGTGGATGTCGTCGGCGAGGGCCCGCATGATCTGCAGCCCCCGCCCGGACTCCGAGGTCGGGGCGGCCTGCGGACGTGTCCCGGAGAACTCGAAGCCGCCCCCGGCGTCCACGACCTTGATCACGCACCGGTCCCTGGAGAGCTCGGTGCGCACCATGTAGTCGTCGCTCTCGGTGGCGTGCTTGATCACGTTGGAGCACGCCTCGGAGAGCATGAGCTGGATGTCGTCGCGGATGTGCCCCTGCACGCCCAGTGCGCCCAGCGACGAGTCCAGCATCTGCCTGATTACCGGAACGCTCGCGGCGTCGCGCGGCAGGCGCAACGCGATGGTGGCTTCCACGGTCTCCCCCTTCCCCGGTGGCCTTGCCGACCCCTGCCCCGCAAGGGCGGGCCTAACCGCCCGGAGGGGCGGAGCCGGTCGCGCCGCGAGCTCCCGTCCCGGTCCGGCGGAAGGCGAGAACCCGCGGCGCGGCCGGTGGCGCTCAGCCCGAGAAGGCGTCCGCCGAGACCTCGTCCACCACGGCGTCCACCGGGAAGCGGTCGGCCCGGTCCAGATGGTTGAAGGCCTGGACCTCCCCCGCCCGGGTGGAGACCAGTCTCGGGGTGCCGCCCGCCTGCCGTACGGCCTGCCACGGCTCGGTGAGCTCTGCCTGCTCGATGCCCTCGGGGGCCACCAGGAACGCGATCGTCTTGCCGTTGAGCATGATCTCCCCTTCTGTCCGACGTGCGGATGCGCTTTCCAGCGGCACGTCATGCCCGGTCGGAGGGGACCTATGCGGGCTCTGCGGCCGGGCGGCGGACCTTGCGCCTGCGCAGTCCCGCGGCGGTGAGCCGGGCGACCAGCTCGCGGGAGGAGACCGCCTCGGCGCCCAGTGCGAGGGCCCGCTCGTAGACGGTCTCCGGGACGTCGTAGTGGTCCCGGTCGAAGGCCCGGGGCGGCACGCCCAGCCGGGCGGCGAAGGCGTGCAGCTCCTCGGTCGAGGAGTCGCTGACCAGATGCGACCAGAGCAGGCCGCGGGGGCCCGGCCAGGCCGGCGGGTCGATCAGCACGCTCACCGGCGCACCACCCCGCGTCCGGCGGGCCGGGGACGCCCCCGGAGCACCGCCCCGGCCGTCACCGTCACCGGCCTCACCGGTGCCGTCGCCACCGCCGTCACCGCCGTCACCGCCGGACGAGGTCGAGCGCGACCTCCAGGGCGGCGGCCCTGCGCTCGTCGTCGGACAGGTCGTCGCCGGAGAGCAGGAACCCGGAGGCGTGCAGGGCGAACAGCGCCATGGAGCTCCGCAGCCGGACGACCGCCGAATCGCCGGGCTCGACCAGGAAACCGATCAGGTGGAGCATGCGCTCGCGGGTCTTCTCCATCACCGGGTGGTTCTTCATCGCGGTCTGGTTGCGCTCGAAGAACCGCATGATCTGGTGGTGGCGCTCGTGGTAGAGGCCGTCGGCGTAGCGGTGGAGCAGCTCGCGCCGGGTCTCGTCGGTGCGCGGCCGGGCCTCGGCCCAGGCGATCAGCTCCTCGACGATGCGCAACCGCTCCCCGGCCAGGCTGGCGACGATGTCGTCCTTGGTCTTGAAGTGGTAGTAGAGGGCGGCCTTGGTCACGCCGAGGATCTCGGCGATCTCCCGGAGCGAGGTCGCCTCGTAGCCCTGCTCGACGAAGAGCCGCAGCGCGATCTCCTGGATGCGCGTGCGCGTGTCGGCCTGTTCCCGCATGGTGTCCTTCGTCGCTGTGTCGACTGCTGAGAAATCAACTTGACGGCCGGCAAGTAAGCCGCCTACATTCCTAGCATATCGGACACTTGCCGGTCGGCAGGTAAGACGGATTCTCTCCCTGGGGGCTCACGAGTGAAACAGACCGAAGCAGCACCCGCGCGGCGGCGCGAGGTCATGGTGGTGCTGCCGGGCCTGATGCTGGCGATGGTCCTGGCGATGCTGGACAACATGATCGTCGGCACCGCGCTGCCCCGCATCGTCGGCGAGTTCAACGACCTGGCCCACTTCTCCTGGGTGGTGACGGCCTACGTGCTCGGCACCACCGTCTCGACGCCCATCTGGGGCAAGATCGGCGACCTGTACGGCCGGAAGAACATCTTCCTCGGCTCCATCGTCATCTTCATGATCGGCTCGGCGCTCTGCGGCATGGCCGGCTCCGACCTCCTGGGCGGCCCCGACGGCGGTATGGCCCAGCTCATCGCCTTCCGTGCGCTCCAGGGCCTGGGCGCGGGCGGCCTGATGGTCAACGCCATGGCGATCATCGGCGACCTGGTACCGCCCCGCGAGCGCGGCCAGTACCAGGGCATGATGGCCGGCGTGATGTCCCTGGCGATGATCGCCGGACCGCTCGTCGGCGGGTTCATCACCGACCACCTCGACTGGCGCTGGGCCTTCTACGTGAACCTGCCCGTCGGGTTCGCCGCCCTGGCGCTGCTCGCCGTCAAGCTGAAGCTGCCCAGGCACCGCACCGAGCACCGCATCGACTGGCTCGGCGCGGCCCTGCTCTCGACCGGCATCACCGCCCTGGTCCTCATCACCACCTGGGGCGGGAACGACCACGCCTGGGGCTCACCGCAGATCCTCGGCCTGGCGGGGCTCGCCGCGGCGACCCTCGCGCTGTTCGTCGTCGTCGAGCGCCGCGCCGCCGAGCCCATCCTGCCGCTCGGCCTGTTCCGCAACCGCAACTTCACGCTGATCTCGCTGATCGGCTTCCTGCTCGGCTTCGCCATGTTCGGCGCGATCAACTTCCTGCCGCTGTTCCAGCAGACCGTCCAGGGCGCCTCGGCCACCAACTCCGGCCTGCTGCTGCTGCCCATGATGGGCGCGGCCATGGTCGTCTCCCTGTTCGTCGGCCGGGCCATCACGAAGACCGGGAAGTACAAGGCCTACCCGGTCGTCGGCGGCGTCGGCATGGCCCTCGGCATGTGGCTGCTGTCCCTGATGGGCGTGCAGACCCCCACCTGGCAGACCGGCGTGTTCATCGCCGTCCTCGGCCTCGGCATGGGCTTCCTGATGCAGACCACCATGCTGATCGCGCAGAACAGCGTGGAGGCGAAGGACCTGGGCGTCGCCAGCAGCACCGCCACCTTCTTCCGCTCCATCGGCGGCTCGTTCGGCGTCTCCCTGTTCGGTGCCGTCTTCAACGACCGGCTCGGCGACGAGCTGACGACCCGGTTCGGCCCGGAGGGGGAGAGGCTCGCCACCGCGGGCGGCCAGGTCACCCCGGAGGCGCTGGGACGGCTGCCTGAGGCCGTGCGCACCGGCTTCCTGGAGTCGCTGGCCGCCTCCATCTCCGGCGTGTTCTGGTGGGCGATCCTGTTCGCCGTCGTGGTCCCGCTGCTGGCCGCCTTCATCAAGGAGATCCCGCTGCGCGGCGGCCCCGAGGGGAGCGGGAGGACCGGCGAGGCCGCCGATCCGGCCGCCCCGGTCCCGGCGCTGGACTGACCGCCGCCGATCCGGCCGCCCCGGTCCCGGAGCCCTCCGCCGGGACCACGTGGGGACGCGATCCCCGGACCGTCGCGGCGCCCTCCACCGGGAGGGCGCCGGGACGGGGTCACCGGCTCAGGCCGGCGCCCTCCACCAGCACCGCGTCGGCCTCGGCCTGGACCGCGTCCAGGTCCTCGGCGATCTCGGCGCCCGCGACCGCGTCGGGCAGCGCGTCCTCCATGCGCCGCAGCGGCCGGTACCACAGCCCCAGCGCGCCCCAGAGCATCAGCAGCGCGCCGCAGACGGCCAGCAGCAGCCCGACCCCGCGCCCCGGCCCGACCCCGACGACGTCGCCGACGACCGTGTCCGCCAGCGCCCCGCCGGGGGCCAGCAGCGGACCGAAGACCTCGTCGGCCAGCACCGGTGAGGTGAGGAACGCCAGCGGCGTCATCGACACCGCCAGCATCTGGTTGGTGGCCAGCACCCGGCCCTGCAGCTCCAGGCCGACCTTGAGCTGGATGAGCGCGAGCCAGTGCGCGTTCAGCACGGTCAGGAACGCCCACGACACCAGCCCGCCGAAGGCCGCCAGCACCAGCGAGGGCCGCAGCCCGACCAGCAGCACCCCGGCCCCGAACCCGATCACGAAGCCGACCATGCCGACCGCGCGCCGCTCGGTGCCGCCCCAGAACACCATGACCAGGGAGCCCAGCACCGCTCCCAGGCCCTGCATCGCGGTCACCAGGCCCACGCCCGTGACGTCGCTGAATGACAGCACCGCCGGCACGGTCACGGACAGGGCGAGCATGCCCAGGTAGTTCTCCACGACGAAGAACCCGATCATGATCATCAGCGGGCGGCGCCGTACGAGGAAGCGCCAGCCGCCGGCGACGGCCTGGCCGAAGGACTCCTCCAGGCGGTGGAAGAGCCGGTCGGGGAAGCGGACCAGCAGCAGCGTGCCGAGCCCGGCGAGGAACGTGGCGATGTTCACCGCCACCACGCCGTGCAGCCCGACCACCGTGATGAGCGCGGCGCCGCCCAGCGGGCCGACGAGCATGCCCAGACCGGTGCCGAGGTTCGCCAGCGCGTTGGCCTGCATGAGGTACGGCTTGGGCACCAGCTGCGCCACCGCCGCCAGGTAGGCGGGCCGGTGGAAGGCCGACACCAGCGAGAGCAGCCCGGCGATGACGCCGACCTGCCAGACCTCCAGCCGCCCCAGCCACAGCAGGACCACCAGGGCCGCGGTGGCCGCGGCGGAGACGCCGTCGCAGACCAGCATGACCAGCCGCCGGTCCACCCGGTCGGCGACCGCGCCGCCCAGCGGCGCCGCCAGCAGCGACGGCAGCAGGGCGAGCATGGTGACCAGGGCGTAGTCCAGCACCCGGCCGCTCTCCTGGTAGGCCCACACGCCCAGCGCGAAGGAGGTCAGCGCCGCGCCGAGCAGCGACACGGTCTGCCCGGCCGCGACGGTGTAGAAGCGGCGCAGGTCCCGGCGGGCGCTGCGGCCCGCGACCTCGACCTCCCCGACCGGCTCGGGCAGGTCCCCGCCGGCCCAGCGGCCCAGGTGCCCGTCGACCAGCCGGGCCAGGGCCTCGGCCTGGTGCTTGAGGAAGTAGTGGCCGGCCCGGGGGATCACGGCCAGCTCCACCCGGTCGGCGAACGCCCCCCACTCGCGGTGGCGCTCCCGGTAGAGCTCGGTCGCGCGGTCCCGGTCGCCGATCACGCACAGCAGCGGCGCGGCGAGCCTGCGCTCCTCGCCGGACGCGGGGTCGAGATGGCGGCTGAACCACGCCTGCGCCTCCTGCACGTCGTGCCGCAGGCCGCGCAGCATGACCTCGGTGTCGCCGAAGTCCTCGTCCAGCGCGCCCAGCATGCGCAGGAAGTCGCGCTGGGTCCGGTCGGAGGCCCACCGGTGGGCGGGGAACCTCCGGTTCCACCAGGCCGACAGCCGTCCGGGCAGCCGCGCGTCGGGGAAGCTGCCGCCGACGAAGACGCCGGCGACGGTCCTGCCCGCCGCCTCCAGCCGGAGCGCCACCTCGGTCGCGGCGGCCGAGCCGACGCAGTGGCCGTACAGCGCGATCGGGCCGGAGACCCCGGCCAGCTCGGCCGCGATCCGCTCGGCCAGCTCCGGCAGCGACAGCATCGCCTCGCCGGGCCGGGCCGGGTCGTGCCCGGGCAGCTCCACGGCGAGCACCGCCGTGGCGGGGGAGGTGCGGGCCAGCTCGGCGGCGAGCGGCCGGTAGGCGGCGGCCGAGCCGCCGCCGTAGGGCAGGCAGACGAGCGTACGGCTCGCCGTCCGCGGACCGGCCAGGCGGTGCAGCAGCCCGGAGCCGGCGTCCTCGGAACCCTGTTCGAGGTGGGCGGCCAGCTCGCGGACCGTGGGCCGGGTGAACAGGTCGATCACCCGCAGCGCCGGGTCGATCTCCCGGACCGCCCGCACCGCGCGGAAGGAGTCGCCGCCGAGGGCGAAGAAGTCGTCGTCGACGCCGATCTCCGCCACGCCCAGCACGTCCGCCCACACGGCCGCGATCCGCAGCTCGGCCGGGGTGCCCGGGGCGACCCGCTCGGCGGCGGGCGCCGCCTCGGGGCGCGGCAGGCGGGCCCGGTCGACCTTGCCCAGCGGGGTGAGCGGCAGCTCGTCGAGGACGGTGATCGAGGGCGGGACCATGTAGTCGGGCAGCCGCTCGCGCAGCCCCGCCCGGACCGCGGCCGGGTCCACGCAGGCGGGCGCCACCCAGGCGGCCAGCCGCCGGGAGCGGCCCTCGCCGATCGGCAGCACCGCGGCCTCGCGGACCCCGGGCTGCTCCTGCAGGGCGGCCTTCACCTCGCCCAGCTCCACCCGGAAGCCCCTGATCTTGACCTGGTCGTCGACCCGGCCGAGGAACTCCACCAGCCCGGCGGAGTTCAGCCGGACCCGGTCGCCGGTGCGGTAGCAGCGGCCGGTCCCGGTCACCGGATCGGGCACGAACCGCTCGGCGGTCAGGTCGGGCCGGTTCAGATAGCCGCGAGCCAGGCCGGGGCCCGCCACCCACAGGTCGCCCGGGACCCCGGCGGGCAGCGGACGGCCCGCGGAGTCCACGACGTGGCACTCGACGCCGGGCAGCGGACGGCCCAGCGGGACCGAGCCCGGCCCCGGCGGCCCGTCCGGCACCCGGCCGCCGAGCACCGAGACCGTCGTCTCCGTCGGCCCGCAGTGGATCTGCACCTCCAGGTCGGGCCGGGCCGCGCGGACGCGCCCGGCCAGTTCCCACGACGTCGCCTCACCGGCGAGGATCAGCAGCCGCCGTGGGAGCACCCGGGCCAGGTCGCCGTGGGCGGCCAGCAGCTCCAGGTGGCTGGGCACCATCTTGACCACGTCGACGGGGTGTGCCTCGAGGCGGGCGGCGTACGCCTCCGGGTCGGTGGCGGTCTCCTGGTCGACGAAGTGCACCGCCGCGCCCCGGGTGAGCGCGCCGTACAGGCAGGTCATCACCAGGTCGGAGGCGATCGTGGAGACCACGCCGTAGGAGGCGTGGACGTCGGGCACCAGCTCGGCCACGCCGTGCAGGTAGTGCAGCGCCGAGCGGTGCTCGATCCCGACGCCCTTGGGCCGCCCGGTGGAACCCGACGTGAAGATCACGTGCACGAGGTGGCCGGGGGTGACGCCGGCGTCCACCGGCCCGGCGTCCACCGGCTCGTCCGGCCCGGCGTCCACCGGCTCGTCCGGCCCGGCGGCCAGCAGGTCGGTCAGGACCAGCGTGCCGGGGACCCGGCCGGCGTGCTCGCGGTCGGCCAGGACGACGCGCGCGCCGGCCGTCTCCACCATGTAGGCGAGGCGGTCGTCGGGATAGGCGGGCTCCATCGGCATGTACGCGCCGCCCGCCCGCAGCACGCCGAGCAGCGCGGGCACCAGCCCGGTGTGCCGGCCGGCCAGCACGCCGACCGGCTCGTCCGGCCGCACGCCCGCCGCGACCAGGCGGCGGGCCAGCCGGTCCGCCAGCAGGTCCGCTTCCCCGTAGGTGAGCGACCCGGCGGCGTCCACCGCGGCCACCGCCTCCGGCGCGCTCCGGATGCGGTCGCCGATCACCTCGTGCAGCGGCCGCGACAGGTCCATCCCGATCCGCGGGCCCGCGGCGACGGGCCCGGTCACCGGCTCCAGCGGTACGGCCGCCGCCGGCGCGTCCAGGTCGGCGAGCATGCCCTCCAGCAGGCTCAGGTACCAGCCGGTCAGGCGGCGCGCGGTCGCCTCGTCGAACAGGTCGGTGCGGTAGGTCAGCTCACCGTCGTAGGCCTCGCCCTCGTTGACGAAGGCGAGGTTGAGGTCGTACTTGGCGGTGCGCGGCGCGGCCTGCACGGGCTCGGCGGTCAGGCCGGGGAAGTCCGGCGCCGCGGGGCGGTCGTCCAGGACGTTGAGCAGCACCTGGAAGACCGGTGTGACGGCGGGGCTCCGCTCGGGGTGCAGGTGCTCCACGATCCGCTCGAAGGGCACGTCGCGGTGGGTGAGCGCGTCCAGCACGGCGTCCCTGGTCCGGGCCAGCAGCTCACGCCCGGTCGGCTCGCCGGACCGGTCGCCGCGCAGCACGAGCGTGTTGACGAAGCAGCCGAGCATGCGCGCGGTGTCCGGGTGGATCCGCCCCGCCTCGGGCACGCCGACCGGCACGTCGTCGGTGCCGGAGATCCGGCCCAGCAGCTCCTGCCAGGCGGCGAGCAGCACCATGAACGGCGTGCAGCCGGTCCCGGCGGCGGCCTCGCGGACCCGGGCGGTCAGCGCGGGCGCCAGCCGTACCGGGACGGCGGCGCCCGACCAGCCGGCGACCGACGGCCGGGGCCGGTCCACGGGCAGGTCCAGGACCGGCTCCAGCCCGGCCAGCCGCTCGGTCCACCAGGCGAGGTCGCCCTCCGGCCGCCCGGCCAGCCACGCCGCGTAGTCGGCGTACTGCAGCCGGGGCGGCTCGGGCGGCTCCGCCGACCCGAGCCGGGCCGCGTACAGGGCGGCCAGATCGGCCAGCGCCAGGTTCCGCGACCAGGCGTCGAAGGCGATGTGGTGCACGGTCAACGCCAGCACGTGCTCGTCGCCGCCGGGCAGGCGCAGCAGCAGGACACGGGCGGGCGGCTCGGCGTCCAGCGCGAACGGGCGGGCGAGCTCCTCCTGCAGCCGCGCCTCCAGCAGCTCGGGGCCGTCGAGGTCCTCGACCGCGACCGGCACCCGGTCGGGGCCGACCGGGGTCGCGCCCTCGCCGGTGACCAGGCTGCGCAGCACCTCGTGCCGGTCGGCGAGGTCGTGCACGGCGCCCAGCAGCGCGGCGGTGTCCAGCGGGCCGCGCAGCCGCAGCGCGGCGGGCACGTTGTAGGCGGCCAGGTCGTCGAGCTGGGACAGGAACCACAGCCGCGCCTGGGCGGGGGACAGGGGGGCCGGGCCGTCCGCCGCCTCCCTGGCGGGGATCGCCGGGACGGTCCGGGCGGCGGCCCGGCGCGCGGCCGACAGCCGGGCCGCCAGAGCGCTCCGGCGCTCGTCGCTGACGGTCATGGGGCCTCCTTCACCCGCTCGGTGACCGGATCGGTGGTCTCGGCGGGCGGCTCGGTCACGGGGTCTCCTCCAGATCGGCCAGGAGCAGGGCCTCCAGGCGGGCGGCGTAGTCGGACAGCGTGCGGTGCTCGAACAGCAGGCGCACCGGCACCCGCAGGTCCAGCGCGTCGCCCAGCCGGGCCGCCACCAGGGCGGCGGTCGCGGAGTGACCGCCGAGGGCGAAGAAGTCGTCGTGCGCCCCGATGCCGGAGAGGTCCAGCACGGCGGCCCACACCTCGGCCACCAGCAGCTCGGCCTCGGTGCCCGGCGGCGCCTTGGGGGCCGCGCCGCCGGGTTCGGGCAGCGCGGCGCGGTCCACCTTGCCGGAGGCCGTGACGGGCAGGGCGTCCAGGACCACCCAGCGGCGGGGGACCAGGTAGTCGGGGAGCCGGGCGCTCAGGGAACGCTCCAGTTCGCCGGTGTCGGTCCCGGGCGGTGCGGCGAGGTACCCGACCAGGTGGTCGCCGCCGTGCACGGTCACGACCGCGTCGGCCACGTGCTCCCGGAG
Source organism: Planomonospora antibiotica (assembly GCF_014647955.1). Taxonomy (NCBI): domain Bacteria; kingdom Bacillati; phylum Actinomycetota; class Actinomycetes; order Streptosporangiales; family Streptosporangiaceae; genus Planomonospora; species Planomonospora antibiotica. The sequence goes on from NZ_BMQE01000025.1 coordinate 69,865, forward strand.
CGCCGCCTCGATCTCGCCCGGCTCGATCCGGTGGCCGCGGACCTTCACCTGCCGGTCCCGGCGGCCCAGGAAGTCGAGCGTGCCGTCGGGCCGCCAGCGGGCCAGGTCGCCGGTGCGGTAGCGGCGCCCGCCCGGCGGGTCCAGCGGGTCGTCGGTGAAGGCCGCGGCGGTCGTCTCCGGCCGCCCCCGGTAGCCGCGGGCCACGCCGGCGCCGCCGATCCACAGCTCGCCGGGCGTCCCGGCGGGCAGCACGCGGCCCGCCCGGTCCAGCACGTAGGCCCGTTCCCCGGCCAGCGGCGTGCCGATCGGCACCTGGTCGCCGACCGGGGCCGTGACCCGGGCCATGGTGGAGTAGATCGTGGTCTCGGTGGGGCCGTAGGCGTTCCACAGCTCGGAGACCCGCTCCAGCAGGTCGCCCGCGAGGGAGGGGTCGAGCACCTCGCCGATGCTGACCACCCGCACCCTCCCGCCGCGCCAGCCGGAGGCGACCAGCATGCGCAGCGTCGTCGGGGTCGCGGTCATCAGCGTGACCCCGCTCTCCTCGATCCGCCGCGCCACGGCCCGCGCGTCGAGCGCGTCGTCGCGGCCCAGCAGCTCCAGCCGCAGGCCGTGGCAGAGGCTCACCCACAGGTCGAAGCCGAACACGTCGAACGAGAACGGCGTCAGGCCGAGCATCACGTCGCCGGGCCCGATCCCCGGGGCGACCGTCATCGAGGCGGCGAACGCGGCGAGGTTGGCGTGGGTGACCTCGACGCCCTTGGGACTGCCGGTGGAGCCGGAGGTGTACAGGACGTAGGCGAGGTCGCCGGGATCCACCCGCGGCAGATCACCGGAGCCGGTCTGCTCCGGTACGGCCTGCGCCGACGGGAGCCAGGACAGGTCGGCGACGGTGCCGCCCAGCTCCCGGGCTGCCGCCAGCGCCTCGCCCGCCGCCGCGATGATCTTGATGCCGGCGTCGTCGACCTGGTGGCGCAGGCGTAGGGGCGGGTGGCCGGGATCGAGCGGGACATAGGCGGCCCCGGCGAGCAGCACGCCCAGCAGTGCCGCGGGGAGGTACCGGTCGCGGGGCAGGCACACGCCCACGCAGGCGCCCGCGGCCACCGGGCCGAGCGACGCGGCCACCCGCCGTGCCAGACCTGCCAGCTCGCCGTAGCCGAGGATGCCGCCGGCGTCGGCGACCGCCGGCGCGTCCGGGCGCCGGGCGGCCTGCTCCAGCACCGCCTCCACCACGGTCCGCGGCGCCCCGGCGGGCAGCGGCACGCCGGTCCCCGCGGCCAGCAGCGCGGCCCGCTCCTCCGCGCCGACCACCTCGAACTCCGACAGCGGCCGGTCGGGACGGGCCAGCGCGTCCGCCAGCAGGCGGACGAGGCGGTCGGTGAGGACCTCGGCCCCGGCCCGGTCCAGGTGCTCCAGGTCGTACTCGACCTGGAGCTCGGGCCCGTCCGCGGTGGCGTTGACGTAGACGATCAGCGGCGCCTGCGCGCCGCCCGCGTCCAGCTCGCCGAGCAGGTCCACGCCGACGCCCCCGCGCTCCACGGAGACGGGCACCTCGGGCGGCTGGACGGAGAGCGTGACGGGCGTCAGGACCGCGCCGGGCGGGCGCTCGACGCCGCCGGCGTCGGCCCGCTCCCGCGCGGGCAGCGCCCGGTGGTCCATCGCGCGGGCGGTCGCGGCCCCCGCCCGCCGTACCGCCTCGCGCAGGGACAGTCCGTCCTCCAGGCGCAGCCGTACCGGCACCACGTCGACCAGCAGGCCGACCACGGACTCCAGGCCGGGGGCGGCGCGGTCGGCCACGGCGGCGCCGAGGAGGACGTCGCGCCGGTCGGTCAGCCCGGCGACCAGCATGCCGAGCACGGTCAGGTGGACGGCGAACGGGGTGGTGCCGCACTCGGCCGCGAGCTCGCCGGCCCGCGCGGCCGTCGCCGGATCGATCCGGCGCACCAGGCGCTCGCCGCGCAGCCGGCTGGGACGGTCGTCGGCGCGGGGCAGCAGCTCGTACGGCGGGACCGCCCCGGCGAGCTCCTCGGCCCAGAAGGCGCGCAGCTCCTCGGCGTCCGGGGCGCCCTCCTGCTCGCGCAGCGCGGCGTCACCGAGCTGGAGCGGCGGCCCCGGGAGGTCGCCGGGCAGGGTGAGCCCGTCGAGGAGCTCCCGCATGACCACCCCCAGCGACCAGCCGTCGAACGCGGTGTGGTCGGTCAGCAGCACCAGCTCCGCGCTGTCCGGCCCCCACCACAGCAGGGTGGCCCGCAGCAGCGGCGACTCCCGCGAGACGTCGAAGCCGCGGGCGACCGCGGCCCGCCGCAGCTCGCCGGCCTCCGCCTCCGAGGCCGGGCGGTGCTCGGCCAGCGGGACCGGCGACGCCGGCCGGACCTCGGCGGCCTCGCCGTCCACGATGACGGAGCGCAGCGCCTCGTGGCGGCGCACGATCCCGTCCAGCGCGGCCCGCAGCGGCTCCGCGGAGGTGAGGCCGCGCAGCCCGAGCCGGAAGGCGATGGCGGTGGCACCGGGGTTGTGGCTGACCTCGCGCAGCAGGGACATGCCGCGCTGGACGCCGGTCAGCGGATAGCGGGTCCGCCCGGCGTGGCGGACCAGCGGGGCCGTCCCGGCCGGGGCGGCCCCGGCGACGTACGGCGCCAGCTCGGCGACCGTGGGCCTGGCCAGGAACGCCGTCAGCGGGACCCGGACCCCGAACTCGTGCTCGATCCTGGCGCAGATCCTGGCGGCGGCCAGGGAGTGCCCGCCCAGGTCGAGGAAGTGGTCGTGGACGCCGACCCGCTCGACGCCGAGCACCTCGGCGGTGACGGCGGCCAGCCGCCGCTCGGTCTCGTCCCGGCCTCGTCCGGTCCCGCCGGAGGCCTGCCCGGTCCCGCCGGGGGCGGGGGAGCCGTGTGCGGAGGGATCCCGGACCGGAGCGCCGTCCTGGGCCGGGGGATCCTGGGGGGAGGAGTCCCGGGCGGGGGAGGGGAACGTCACCGCGGGCAGCCGGGAGCGGTCGGCCTTCCCCGTGGGGCCCACGGGGATGGCGTCGAGGAACACGATCCTGGCGGGGATCATGTAGTCGGGCAGCCAGCCGCGCAGCCAGGACCTCAGCTCCCCGCCGTCGAGACCGGGACCGGCCGGCTCGACGTAGGCGACCAGCCGCCGGGTGCCCTCCTCGTCGGTGGGGGCGAGCACGACGGCGTGGTTCACCAGCGGGTGGCGCACCAGTCTGCCCTGCACCTCGCCGAGCTCGACGCGGAAGCCCGCGACCTTCACCTGGTCGTCGATCCGCCCCTCGTAGAAGTGGACCCCGCCCTCCCTGCGGACCAGGTCGCCGGTGCGGTAGTGGCGCACGCCGGCGGCGTCGGTCACGAACCGCTCGGCGGTCAGCTCGGGCCGGTTCAGGTAGCCCCGGCCGACCAGCGGGCCGGCCACCCACAGCTCGCCGAGCTCGCCGTCGCCGAGCTTCCCTCCGTCGGCGTCGCGCACCGACAGCTCCGACCAGGCGTACGGCGTGCCTATCGGCGGCTCCCCCTCCTCGTCCCGGGAGATCTCGTGGGCGCAGCAGTGCACGGTGCACTCGGTCGGCCCGTACAGGTTCACCATGCGCCGCACGCCGGGGTTGGCGAAGACGCGGTCGGCCAGCGCCCGGCTCACCGGCTCGCCGCTGGACAGCACCGTGCGCACGTTCGGCGGCAGCGGCTCCCGCAGCAGCGAGGTCAGCGCCGAGGCCGCCGCGCTGATCATCGTGACCTCGTCCCTGGCGGGCAGGGTGTGCAGCGCCAGGGGGTTGTCGGCCATGATCACCGTGCCGCCCACCAGGAGGGGCAGGTAGAGCTGGGGGACCGACGGATCGAAGCAGACCGAGGTCGAGGCGAGGAAGCCGGCGAGCTCCTCGGCGCCGAAGTGCCCGGAGTCCCAGCGCAGCAGGGTCATCACACTGCGGTGCTCGATCACGACGCCCTTGGGGCGGCCGGTCGATCCGGAGGTGTACATGACGTAGGCCGGATCGCCCGGGTCGCTCGGCAGCCCCGGATCGTCGCACGGGCGGTGGCCGACCGTCTCCACCGGGACGAGGCCGCGCTCCGGCAGCCGCCCGGCCTGCTCAGCGGAGGCCACCGTGTGCGACACCCCGGCGTCCTCGATGACGAATCCCAGGCGGTCGGCCGGGAAGGCCGCGTCCAGCGGGACGTAGGCGGCGCCGGTCTTCCAGACCCCGAGGAGCGCCGCGATCAGCGTCTCGTCGCGGTCCAGGCACACGCCGACGGTCGAGCCCCGCCCCACTCCCCGGGAGGCGAGCTCGTGGGCGATCCGGTTGGCCAGGGCGTTCAGTTCGGCATAGGTCGTGCGGGTCGTCCCGGTGATGACCGCGGTGTGCTGCGGAGTGCGTCGTACCTGCTGCTCGAAGGCCTTGTGGACCGGTTCGAGCAGCGCGAGGCTGCCAGCCACCCTTTGCTCTCCTCTGGTATGCGGAAAAAGGGTGTACGGGGTCGTACGCGGGCAAGGGTGGCAAAAGGCGTCCGGCGGAGATAGGGCAAAGATCGCTCTGTTACCCTAAAGATATTTAGCAGAACTAATTATCTCGGGTGTCTCTCCGGGGGGTCCGCGACGTTCCGCCGGTGCCCGCGCTCCGTGTTGCGCACTCCGGTGAGCCTGCTCCGCTTCGGCGGACTTGTTCGTGAACGCGGAAGTCCGGCGGCGGGGTATCGCGACGGCGGTGATCGAGTGGGTGGCGCGGGACGCCAAGGAGCACGGCTCCCCAGGCCTCTACCTCCGCTACCGCGTCATCGAGAGCGGGCCGGAGCCCGGTTCCACGTCGTAGACGGCGACGATGTGTAGTGACATCCCGTGACGTCCGCCGGACGTCCCTGACGCGATCGACGCACTCTCGTGCCGACGTGCGGGTGCCGCCGGTGCTAGGCCTGGTCGAGGTACATCGGTGCCGGATCTCCGTAGTGCACCCGCCGAACGGCACCGGGCAGGGCCTTGGTCAGAGCCTGGGACGCCTCCACGGAACATCCGACGGTGAACTCGATCTCCTCGTCGACCTCACAGGCCAGGCACCAGGCTTGATCTTCGGGCCACACGAGGTGCGGGTCTGGACCGCCCAGCGCAGAGCCGTACCAGGCGAGGGCGGGCGCGTCGCTCAGTACTTCGACCGGGCCGGTGAAGAGCAGCATCTCTCGATTCGGAATGTCCACCCGTGGCGCTTCGGGAGCCGGCGGGTGTCCGCCCCACCCCTCCCAGATCGCCGCGTATCCGCTGGAAGGCGTGGTCGTGCATGTCGCGAGAGTCGCGAGTGCCACGTGAACGGCGCGATCTTCTCCCTGCGGGTAGACACCCTCCGCCCCATGGGCGAAGGCGATACGCACGTACACGTCGAAGCCCGGTGGGCCGTAGCGAACAAGATCCCACCACTCGACATCGGCCCGGAGCAGCCATCGAGCCGCGTCGGCATCCGGAGCGGGTCGCACCTCGTTCATGTCCTCAGTTTGCCGCAACCGCAGGCGGTAACCGAGACCGGATGGCCGCTGGGCGAAGTCGCCCGCCGCGTCGCCGCCCTGGCCCGCCGCCTGGACGCCGAACTCGCCGAGGTGGACCTTGGCTAGTCCACCCGGGCGGCCTGGGCCACCTCTGAAACGAGGCCACCCGGGGCAGGAGCTGAGCCGTCCGCGCGTCGCCGGCGAGGAGATCTCCCGCCCCGGTCGCGTCCCGGACGTACGCCGGAGGTGTCCGTGTTGCGCGCGGAGAAACTGGGTCCTGGCTCGCTTCCGATGATCGGCTACTCAGACTGACGTCGAGCCCGGGTGGGACGTCAGTGGCCCTGGAGGTCGAAGAGGGTCTTGGAGAAGTCGCGGGCAGCGAGATAGTCCCGGAGTATGCCCCAGATGATGTGCCCCCCGTCGCCCCAGCCCATCTGCTCTGTTCCTCAGGCGGGGGACAGCGGGGCTCCTGGCGTGCTTCGACGAATGCGACGACCGGCAGGCCGCCGTGGACCTGTTCGGCGTCTTCGGCTCCGAGGAGAAGACACCGCACGCCGATCTGGGCGGGCACGCCGGTGTCCCGTGGTTCGCGGGGCCGCGGCCCGGTTCTCCACCCGGTATGCAGGGCGGTCGCCGACCATCCCGCCGTCAGGCCGGCGAAGGGTCACGATCGTCACCTGGCAGGACTCGCCTGATTCCTCCGGCTTGACGCATTCCCATATAGGAATATGATGGCGGGCATGGCCCGAGCAGCGACGACGTCGGACGTCTTCAACGCGATCGCCGAGCCGCAGCGCCGGGAGATCCTGGTGCTGCTGCGGGCGGGTGAGCGGCCGGTGACCGAGTTGGCCGGGGAGCTGGGGATGACCCAGCCGGGGGTGTCCAAACACCTGCGGGTGCTCCGGGAGGTCGGGCTGGTACGGGACCGCAGGGCAGGCAAGCAGCGCCTGTACAGCCTTGACGCCCGCGGGCTGCGGCCGGTCCACGAGTGGACCGGTGGGTTCGAGCGGTTCTGGAACGAGAGCTTCGACCGGTTGGACGCATACGTGCAGGACCTGAAGCAGGCAAGGCAGGAGGAGTAGCCGATGAGCGCGATGGGACGGCGAGCGCCGGCGCGGTCCGCGACGGCCGACCGCGAGATCGTCATCTCCCGGGTCATCGACGCCCCACGAGAGCTGGTGTTCGAGGCGTTCACCGAGGTCCGGCACCTGTCTCGATGGTGGGGACCGGAGGGGTTCACCACCACCACGCAGTCGTTCGAGTTCCGCGTCGGCGGGGAGTGGGACTTCGTGATGCACGGACCGGACGGGACGGACTACACCGAGTGGATCTCCTGGACCGAGATCGCCCCGCCGGAGCGGATCGCGCTGCTCCACGGTGAGTCCCGCGATGACCCGAACGCCTTCGAGTCGGTCCTGACGTTCGAGCCCGACGGTACGGCGACCCGGATCGAGATGCGCACGGTCTTCCCCACCAAGGAACTGCGCGACGAAGCGGTCGAGAACTACCACGCGATCGAGGGCGGCCGGCAGACCCTGAACAACCTGGCCGCCTACGTCACCGGGACCGTTCGGAAGGGAGCGGAGGGCTGATGGCCGGGAAGGTGTTCTTCAGCGTGTCGATGTCGCTGGACGGGTTCATCGCGCCCGAGTCCGTCGAGGACTTGATGGGGCGGCAATGGATGGAACTGCAGCAGTGGGTCTTCCCGCAGCGGTTCTTCCGGGAGAACCTGAAACTCGGCGAGGGCGGCGAGGAGGGGCGCGACAACGACATCCTGCGGGAGACGTTCGAGCGCACCGGTGCGAGTGTGATGGGCAAGCGCATGTTCGACGCCGGCGAGCAGGCGTGGCCGCAGGAGGCACCGTTCCACACGCCGGTCTTCGTCGTGACGAACGAGAAGCGCGACCCCTGGGAGCGGCCGGGCGGGACCGTCTTCCACTTCGTCAACGACGGCATCGAGTCCGCGCTGGAGCAGGCCCGCCAGGCCGCCGGCGACCGGGACGTCCGCATCGCGGGCGGCGGCGCGACGATCCTGGAGTACGTGAACGCCGGCATGGTCGACGAGTTCTCGATCGCGCTGTCGCCCGTGCTGTTCGGCTCAGGAATCCGCCTGTTCGAGGGTGTGGACGCGGGCCGCGTGGCCCTGGAGCCGCTCCGCGCGGAGTCCTCCCCGAGGGTGACGCACCTGACCTACGCCGTCCGGGAGCGGTAGGCGCACGATCGACGGCGGAGACGAAGGACCACCCACGCGATTCGCGCGCGGACGGTTCTCCCGCCGGGGTGGCCAGCCCGCCTACTGGATGGCGAGCCGGGAGGACCCGGCGCCGCCCTTCAGATAGCAGGGTGCTGGGAGTTCCTCGTTCATCTTCCACCGCCAGGACGACCCCGTCAGCCGCGCAGCGTCCAGCAGCGGCTCGGGGACTGTTGCGCGCGGAGGAATCGGGCTCTGGCCCACTTTCGATGATGGGGTGACCGTGAGTGAGGCAACCGACGTGCGGAACGCCACCAAGCCGCCTCCGATGTCCTGCCGGCTTACCTCCAGCCGACCGCCTTGTGTCACCGTCCGCTACCGAGTCATCAAAAGCGGGCCAGAACCGGTTGATGTCAGTAACGTGCGCCCGGTTGTTGTCAGTGGCTGCCAGGCAACTGGCCGGAGGATGTCCGGTCAGTTGATCACTTCGGCGCGAGGCTGGTGTCCGGTTGTCGACCCGCTGTGAGGTCGGAGCCGTCGGCGGACATGGTGATCTTGCGCTGGGAAGCGGTGGTCTCCGCGTGAAAAGTGCCTCGTGAACTGGCGGGGACGGGACCTTGGACAAGTCCGATCCTGCCAGGTCACAGGCACTTTTCTCTTGCAAACGATCACGCTCGGCGAAATTCACCGTGAAAGCCCGAGGCTAGGACTGAGTGATGACGGTACGGTCGGCCCTCCGGACACGGGAAGGGTCGACTGTGCCTCACTGGGCGGCGAGCCGGTGGAGGACGACAATGCCGCCGTAAGCCGGTTCGTCGAGGCGTTCATCATCCGTTGCGATGTATTCGTCGAGGATTGCGAGGATCCGCCGTTCCAGTGCGATGGCGTCCTCGGGTGACAAGTGCAGCATGAACCGCGCGAACGTCTGGATGGATTCCGGACCTGCCTCGTGAAGCTCATCCTGGAATGCTTCGATCGGAGCGAGTTTGGCCTGTGAGTCCTCGTCATCCACCTGGGAGCTCAGCCACCATGACAGTCGGGTGGATCGGTAGGGCTTCTCCAGCGCGCCGCTGGCGCCGGTGCGGATCGGTGCCGGCTCCAGGAATCCCGCCTCGGCGAGTTGCCGCACGTGGTAGAGAATCGTGCCCGGATCCCGGCCGAGCCGGTCGGCGAGCTGTTTGTTCGTCAGCTCTTGCTCCGTGCACAGGCGCAGGATGCGCACACGCAGAGGGTGGGCCAAGGCTTTGGCCTCGCGAACTGTCGCCGCGCGGCGTTCCCGTTTCGCCGACGGAGGGTTGCTCTGCGGTTGTCCCTGTTCTACGCCGACCTGATTGCCCACGTCCATCATCGTAGCGGGCCATGGATTAAAATGCATCGATTGAATTTTCTCCACTGATGGAGGAAAGTCCAATCATGACAGATGACACCCCTGGGAACATCCCTTCGACACGACGATCATCTCTGGGTGCCTCCTACTGGAGACTGTGGGCGTCCAGTGGTCTGTCCAACCTCGCCGACGGCATCGTCCGCATCGCGCTGCCGCTAGTGGCCGTACAGCTCACGCGGTCTCCCTCGCTGATCGCGGGTCTGACCATCACGCTGACGCTCCCCTGGCTGCTGTTCGCGCTGCACGCCGGCGCCTTGGCCGACCGGCTCGACCGGCGGCGGGTAATGCTCGCCGCCAACGGCACGCGTATCACGCTGCTCGCCGGGCTCGCACTGCTCACCGTGCTCGATGCCGGTTCGATTTGGGCACTGTACGCCGTCGCGTTCTGCCTTGGCACCGCCGAAACGGTCTACGACACCGCAGCCCAGTCGATCCTTCCGCAGATCGTGCACCGCGACCAGCTGTCACGCGCCAACGGGCGGTTGTATGCGGCCGAGCTGACCGCGAACGAGTTCATCGGTCCACCTCTGGCCGGCTTCCTCACAGCGGTGGGCGTTGCCTTGGCCTTCACTGCTCCCGCAATCATGTGGATCTTCGCGGTGGTTGCGCTCCTGCTGGTGCGCGGGTCGTTCCGGATCGAGCGGAAGGGAAGCACCAGTCTGCGCGCCGATATCGCTGAAGGGCTGCGTTTCCTGTGGCACCACAGGTTGCTGCGCACGCTCGCGGTCATGGTCGGCGTGTTCAACTTCGCCACCAATGCGGTGCTGGCCGTCTTCGTCCTGTACGCGGTCGGGCCGACGTCCCCGATGGGGTTGTCGGGGCCGGCCTTCGGCCTCCTGCTGACCGCCATCGCCGCCGGGAGCCTGTGCGGATCGCTGGTCGCTGAGCGGATCGAGCGGCTGCTTGGCCGGGCGCGTTCCCTGATATTGGCTTTCGTGTGCGGTGCCTTGCTACTCGGCATACCGGCTGCGACGACTCATCCTCTCCTAATCGGTGCGGGATTCTTCATCGGGGGCGTCGGGATCGTCATCTGGAACGTGGTTACGGTCTCCCTGCGGCAGCGGATCACTCCCGACCGGCTACTCGGCCGCCTCAACAGCGGCTACCGGCTCGTCGCCTGGGGCACCCGCCCGCTCGGTGCAGCGGCGGGTGGCCTGCTGGCATCGGCCTTCGGGCTCCGTGCGGTGTTCGCCATCATGGCCATGCTGACCTTCCTCCTCATCGCCAGCATGAGGACGGTCACCAACGACCGCATGGACGCCGCCGAACGCGAGGCCGGCCACGCCTGAACCCGCATCGGGTCACGGTGAGGATGCGGTTCCACTAGCCCACGAACGCGCACTCCATGGACTGCCGTGTAGTCGCAAGTCCTGATGTGCCTACCAAGCGGGGGCAACTCCACACTGACAACAATCGGACGCACGTTACTGACATCAACCGGTTCTGGCCCGCTTTTGATGACTCGGTAGCGGATGGTGACACAAGGCGGTCGGCTGGAGGTAAGCCGGCAGGACATCGGAGGCGGCTTGGTGGCGTTCCGCACGTCGGTTGCCTCACTCATGGTCACCCCATCATCGAAAGTGGGCCAGAGCCAGGAATCGTCAGCGGTCTGCGCGGAATCGATGTCAGTGGCTTCTGCCGACCAGGCGGCGTACGGCGGCGAGCCCGTCGCCGGTCCCGGGCCAATGGCGCTCCAGTGCCTGGGGCCCGGCGACTCGGACAACCGAGCGCAAGACCACGGCGACCACGATGGCGTCGTCGGCGTAGCCGAGAACCGGAATGAAATCGGGCACCAGATCGATCGGCAGGGCCAGGTACCCCAGCAGCAGCCACAGCCGGATGCGGACCCCGCGCGGCAGGGCGCGGTCGCAAGCCAGCCGGGAGGTGAGCCGCAGCAGGTCGGGCAGCAACCGGATCGCCTCGGTGAGCAGGCCGGCGCGCGGCCGGGCGATCGCCAAAACGGCCAGGGCCGCCAGCCACAGCACCACCAGCCCGCCGACGGCGGAAAGAGCGGTGGTGAGCCAGATGTTCACAAGTCGTCCTCAGTCGTCACGCGCAGATGCCGACTGCGATCGTCCCATGCCACTCTCCTCTCAACGGGTGGCACAAGAATCCAAGAACCCGCCTCCACAAGACCAGGGACACACCAAGCGCTCTCCGAACTCACGCCGAGTCATCGATCATCGAGAGTGAGCCGGAGCCCATCGGCTGGGCGCTCAACATTCCGGGCCAAGCCACGACCCAGCCGATCCCAAGTCGGGCCGGGCACGCTCCCATACATGAACACCACCACACCGGACGCCGCCGCGACCCCCACCGCATATGCGCCTCCCGCCGGGTACACGGCCCGGCGGCCCGAGGCGGCCGACGCCGCCGCCGTCCACGGGCTGATCTCCCTGTGCGACACGCAGGTGATCGGCAAGGCCGACATGACCCTGGACGACGTCGCCGACCAGTTGAACGACCCCGCCTTCGACCGGGAGCGGGACGGCTGGCTCGTCCACGACGCCGGCGGCCGCCTCGTCGCCTGGGCCTGGGCCTGCCGGAAGGGCGCCAGCGACAACGTCGACGTCGACGTGGTGGTCCACCCCGACGCCCAGGCCCTCACCGGCGGGCTCTGGGACGCCGTGACCGAGCGGGCGCGGCGGATCACCGCCGGGCTCGGCCACGACCGCGCCGTGCTGGACATCGGCCTGTACCGGGAGGACAGCGGCAAGCGCGCCGTCGCCGCCGCCCGGGGATTCGCCCCCGCCACCAGCTTCATCCGGCTCCTCGCCGACCACGTCGGCCAGGTCGCCGAACCCGCGCCGCCCGCCGGGCTGACCCTGCACGACGGCCTGACCGAGGAGGTGCGCCGCCAGGGCCACGCGGTCCAGCAGGCGGGTTTCGCCGACCACTTCGGGTTCACCCCCAAGGGGTTCGGCGAGTGGTCCGCCGACCTGGACGCCTCGGCCAGCACCGACTGGTCCCAGCTGCTGGTGGCCCGGATCGACGGTGAACCGGCCGCGATGCTGCTGGGCACCGACATGTTCGCCGGTGACGAGAACTGCGGCTACGTCCGCCAGCTCGCCGTCCTGCCCGCCCACCGCGGCCGGGGCCTGGGCCGGTTCATGCTCCGCACGGCGTTCGCCGCCGACGCGCGGCGCGGCCGGGTCGGCACCTACCTGCACGTCGACGCCAACAACAGCACCCCCGCGCTGGACCTCTACCTCTCGGTGGGCATGCGCCAGGTGCTGGCCATCGACGTGTGGCGCCGCACGGTCTGAGCCCGCCCCCTCCGGCCGGGACCGGACCCGGAAGGGACCCGGTCCCGGCCGCCCTCACGCCCTCGGACGCCGGGCCGCACGAGCCGTGCCCCGGGCACCGGGCCGCACGGCCGGAGACCCGCACTCCCGGCCCGGAGGACGCGGCCGGCGTCCGCGAGGCGCTGGACCTCGGGCACGCCGACCGGGAAGCGCCGGGTGACCGCCTCTCAGCGGCCGGGGCGTGCCCGGAGCAGCGGCAGCGCGCACGCCCCGGCGGCCAGGGCCGCGACGGCCAGAGCCGCCCCCGTCTCCGCGGCCGAGCCGCGACTCAGGTACAGCGTGCCGAACGTCGCCACCCCCAGGACCTGACCCAGCTGCGTGACCATCACGAACAGCCCGCTGGCGTCGGCGGCGTCGGAGGGCGCGACGCGGGCGAGGGCCACCGCGAGCACCGGGCTGAACGTCCCGCCCAGCCCCAGTCCGGTCACCGCCATCGCCGCGGCCAGCAACGGTTGCCCGTGCCCGCCGCCGCTCAGCGCCGCCGCCAGGCCCAGGTAGCCGAGCGCGGCCACGGCGAACGACGCCACGATCATCCGCCGGTGCAGGTGCTGGGGCACCCGCCGCCAGTTGAGGCTGGCCACGGTGAAGGTGACCATCCCCGGCAGGAACGTCAGCCCCGCAGCGATCGGGCTGTCGCCCAGCCGACCCTGCAGGTGCAGGGCGACGGCGAACAGGAAACCGCCGTAGGTCGCCATCGCCCCGAACACCGCCAGCGCCGACGCGAGCACCCCCGGCGCGCCGAACACCCGGCCCGGCACCAGCGGGGCCGCGGCCCGCCGTTCCACCAGTGCGAAGACCCCCGCCATGACCGCGCTCGCCGCCATCGCCGCCCAGCCCCACAGCGGCCAGTGCTGCTCGTGACCCAGCACCAGCGGGACGACCAGGAGACCGACCGTCAGGGAGAGCGTCACCAGGCCGGCCAGATCGAGGGGGCGGCGGGCGGCGGGCGCACCGCCCGCGGCGGGCAGCAGCCGGACGCCGGCGACGAGCAGGACCAGGCCGATCGGCACGTTCACCAGGAACACCGGCCGCCACCCGCCGCCCAGCAGGTCGGCGGAGACCAGCATCCCGCCCAGCACCTGACCGGCGATCGCGGCCCCGGAGATCACCGCGGCGTAGAGGCTGAGCGCGCGGGCGCGGGCCGCCCCCTCGAAACCGGTCTGGATCATGCTCAGGACCTGCGGCACCATCAGGGCCGCCCCCGCCCCCTGCAGCAGTCGGAAGGCGATCAGCTGCCCGGCCGAGACGGCCAGGCCGCAGGCGAGCGAGGCGGCGGTGAACAGCGCCAGCCCCGACAGGAACAGCGGCCGCCCGCCGTGCCGGCCGCCGAGGCGGGCGCCGGTGACCAGGAGCATGGCGTAGGCGACGGTGTAACCGGAAATGATCATTTGGAGCCCCGAGCCGGACGTGCCGAGATCGGAGCGGAGCACCGGGGAGGCGACGTTGACTATGGAGACATCGAGGACGGCCATGAACTGCCCGGTCAGCAGGATCGTCAGCAGCCATGGCGTACGCAGGGCCGGAGCCCTGCTCGGAGTGGAGATCGCGGTCATGGCACGAGCCTGGCGGCGGGGGGATCATGGTGGTGAGAGCCTGCTGATCCTGGTACCACTGGCACCTGGCAGACCGGCCGCTCAGCGACCAGCATGGAGGGGTGACCGTGACCCGGCCCGACGCCCGGCCCGATGCGTGGACCGGCGCCCGGCCCGATGCTCAACCCGACGCCCGGACTGATGCGTGGACCGGCGCCCGCGCCGGGGGACCGGAGAAGCCCCGCGCGGACGTCCGGCCCGGAGCGCCGGAGCGGATCCCGCCGGGGGACCGGCGCGCCGAGCTCGCCGCCTTCCTGCGCACCCGCCGCGGCCGCATCACCCCCCAGGACGTCGGCCTGCCCCCCGGCTCGCGCCGCCGTACCCCCGGACTGCGCCGCGAGGAGGTCGCCCAGCTCGCCGGCGTCGGCGTCACCTGGTACACCTGGCTGGAGCAGGGCCGGCCGATCAACGCCAGCACGCAGGTCCTCGACGCGATCTCCCGCACCCTCCGCCTGGACCAGGCCGAGCACGAGCACCTCTACCGGCTCGCCGACGTACCCGCGGTGGCCGAGACGGAAGGCGACCGGGGCCTGGAGCCCGAGACCCGGACCATCCTCGACCAGCTGGGGCCGCTTCCCGCCGCCGTCTACAACGCCCGCTACGACCTGATGGCCTGGAACGCCACCTACGAGCGGCTCTTCCCCGGCACGACGACGCAGCCGCCCGCCACCCGCAACGCGCTCTGGCAGCTGTTCACCACCCGCGACTGCTGCAACCCGGTGGTCAACCGGGAGGAGGAGTTGCCGCAGATGGTGGCCACCCTGCGCGCCGGGTTCGGCCGGCACCTCGGCGAACCCGCCTGGACCGACTTCGTCCGGCGGCTGTCGGCCGCCAGCCCCGACTTCGCCCGCATGTGGGCCACCCACGACGTGGCCAGACCCGGCAGCCGGATGAAGATCTTCCAGCACTGCGCCGCCGGGCTGATCCGCACCGTCTCGACCAGCCTGGCCCTGCCGTCACCGCCCGAGGCGCGGATGGTCGTCTACACCCCGCTCGACGACGAGAGCCGCGAGCGCATCGCCTGGCTCCGCGCGCACCCCGACGTCCCCGCAGCCGATCACACCCACTGACCGGCCGACCGCGCCCGCTGGCCGGCCGATCACATCCACCGGCCGGCCGACCGCGACCGCGAACCCGCCGGGCCGCCGCTCAGTCGGAGGCCACCCGGTGCTCGGCGAGGTGGGCCAGCACCGCCTGGTTGGCCTCCCACCCGTCGGGGAACTTCACCGGCACGCCCAGCTGCACCGGCTCCGCCGACGGGTGGGCGTCCAGCAGCTCTGGGATGCCCGCCCGCGCCACCACGATGCACGCGTGCCGGTGCCGGGAGGTGAGCACGCACAACCGCCCCGACTCCAGGTGGAACGCCGTGGCATCCCGACGCCCCGACAGCGGGTGCAGCACGATCGTCACGTCGTACTCCCGCCCCTGCAGCCGGTTGGCGGTGTCCACCGTGATCTCCTCCGGCACCCCCGCCGCCCGGATCGCCGCCACCTGGTCGCGGTGCGCCGCCCCGATGGCGATCCGGTCGGCCGTCACCGGGTGGCTGCCGCGCTCCGAGTGCGCGACCGGCGCCCGCTGCAGCAGCCGTACGGCGAGCAGCGCCACCGCCTGCACCGCCTCGGCGTCCGTGCGGACCGTGTGCCGGCTCGGCAGCTCGTACAGCGCCCAGCCCGAACCCGCCGCCTCCTCCAGCGCGCGGTCGTAGGAGGTCCGCATGCCGTCCACCGTCAGCTCCAGCGACCGGTCGGCGTGCCCCGTGCCCGCCCGGAACCCGGTGAACGGGTAGAACGCCTCCGACACCACCGGCGCCGCCGACGCCGGCAGCCGCCACGACACCGGCAGCCGGTGCACCGGCAGGTCCGGGTTGTGCCGGAGCAGCACCGAGACCGCGCTCTGCACCGGATCCCACGACAGGCCCGCCCACCGGTCGCCGTCCACGATCGAGAACGGGTCCAGTTGCCCCGGGTCGCCCACGAACAGCGACCGCTCGAACAGCGAGGCGATGCGCAGCAGCTTGTCCGAGCGCATCTGGTACGCCTCGTCGACGATCGCCCACGGCCAGGTCCGGTCCCCGACCCAGGCCCACTTGTCGGCCGTGGCGACCACCACCGCCGGATCGCCCAGGTCCGGCAGTTTCCCCGCCACCGAGACGTTGGCGTGCGCCAGGATCCGCCGCGGCGTGACGTACCCGCTCGCCGACAGCCGGCCGATCGTCAGATCCGGATGCTCGGCCGCGAGCCGCTCCACCAGGTCGTCGACCTGCTCGTTGGTCTGCGCGACGATCATCAGGGGCTCGCCGGTCTCCGCGATGTGCCCGGCGGCCCGCACCACCAGCGTCGACTTGCCCGCCCCCGGCGGGGAGTCCACGACGACGCCGCGATGGCGCGGCAGGTCCGCCAGCACGCCCGCGACCACCCCCGCGGCCTCCTGCTGCGGGGTCGGCACCGGCACCGGCACCGGCGTCCGCGGCCCGGCCGGGACCGGCTCGGGGGCCGGGTCCCGCACGACCTTGAGCGTCACTGCCAGTCCTCCTGCGCGTCGTCGTCACCGGGCACGTACTCCTCGGGCGGACCGCCGTGGGTCCACGGCGTCTCCTCCGGATCCGGAAGCGCCGCCGAGGTCTGGAAGTCATCGGTCAGCGAGGTGTAGCAGACCCGCTCGCCCGGTTCGGGCACCGCCCCCGGAGCGGGCGTCTTCCCGCGCCCCATCCCCTTGGTCACCTTGAGCACGACCTCGACCGCACCGCCGACGACCCCGCCCGTCCCACCGCCGGGCACCTCGACCGCGCCACCCGCTCCGCCGCCTGGCATCGTGACCACCTCGACCACCTCGACCACCTCGGCGCCGTGGCCGCGCCGCTCCGGGCTGCCCACCGCCGCGCCCGGAGCCAGCCGTACCGGGTCGTCGGTGCGGACGGTGACCAGCGGCCGGAGCTTGCGCGAGCGGCCCTCGCCCTCGAAGTGCTCCGGCTCCACCGCCGTCACCACCCCGGCGAACGCCTCACCGGTCAGCCGGTACTCGGCCATGACCAGCGGATCGTCGTAGGCCCGCTGCACGTCGTAGGAGGCTCGGGCCCGTTCCAGCCCCGCCAGCCGCGCCGCCGCGCTCACCGCCCCGTCCCGGCGCGCCTGCGGCGGACCGCCCTCGGCGATCCGCTCGACGAACCGGGTGAACGAGCCCCGGTCGGCCTCCCAGCGCCCGGCGACCCGGGAGCCCTCCGGCAGCGCGCGCAGCAGCTCCACCGAGCGCCACATCAGCCGCCACGTCGGCTCCAACTGGGTGCGCAGCGCCTCGGCCACGCGCTCCACCGCCCGGTCCGTCGGCGCCTCCTCGTACGCCTGCACGGCGGGGGCGAGCACCTCGTTGTCGAACCCCGGGTCGGTGGCCGGTCCCGCCGGCGGCCACAGCAGCGGATCCTCGGCCTCCTCGGCGGCCCGCCGCCCGGTCGTCCCGGCGGGCGGGTCGATCCAGCCCAGCAGCGCCGCGAGGTTCGCGTCCTCCAGCGCGCTCTGCCCGGTCGCCCAGTGCGTGCCCAGCGCCTCGGTCGCCGCCAGCAGCAGCGACGACCCCGGCTGCCGCGACCGGTCGGCGAAGTAGGTCAGCCAGCGCCCCAGCAGCGGCACCGACGGGTGCACCGGATACGGGCCGTCGGCCCGCCGGAACCGGGTGGACCGGCCCAGCAGCCCGGTGAACTCCGCCGCCGGGCGGTTCGGCACCAGGAGCTGCGGCGCCTCCAGGCACCGCTCGTACGGTTCGCCGCCCTTGCGCTCCACCGTCTCCGTCCGCTTCTGGAAACCCTCGACGTACGGCAGCAGCACCTCGGCCAGCTCGGCGGCGAACGCGAACCGCAGGTCCCGGTTGCGCGGCTGCGGCACCACCAGCAGCCGGGGGTGGTCCGGGTCGGTGCCGACCATCGCGCCGAGCGGGGCGGCGGCCTCACCGGCCATCTTCAGCGGGACGAACACCATGGGGCGGTCCGAGACGTGGCAGTGCCGGACCGTGGTGATCCGCTGCGCCACGCCCTCCCGCATCGCCCGCAGCCGTGCCAGCGCGGTCAGCGCGCTCATGGGACCCGCTCCGCCGGGCTCGCCGACGGGGCGCGGCCGCATCCCCGGGCCGGCCCGCTCATGAGGCCCTCCGCGGGCCCGCTCGCCACGGGCGCAGGCCTGCTCGCCGCGGGACTCATGCGACGCACTCGCGGCGCAGGCGGTCCGCCAGGCGGAGCAGCCGGGCGATCTCCTCCTGGCCCTCGCCCGGCTCACGCGTGCCCTCGGCCAGGCCCAGCGCCTCGTCCATCCCGGACACGCCGCCGAGCTGGTCGCGGACCTGGCGGCCGAGCAGGTCGGTGGAACCGCAGCCGCGCGCCTCGTCCCGGCAGAACATGCACATGTCACACGCCGCCAGGCAGTCCGGCGCGTACCGGGCCGGCACCCGGCGCAGCGCCTCGGCCAGCTCGCCCGCCGAACGGGTCGGCACGCCGTCGGCGTCCGGCTCCAGGGAGAAGGTCAGCCCCTCCGGCAGGTCCTCCAACAGCCGGTCCACCCGGGTCATCCGGGCCAGCTGCCGCCGGAGCACCGCCAGCTGCCTGCGCACGTCCACCAGCGAGGCCACCGGGCGGTTGGCGAAGTTCTCCGGGCAGACGAGCACCACGTCGTGGGAGACTCGCTCCGGGTCGTGCCCCAGCTCCTCCATGAGCGCGCGCAGCGCCAGCACGTAGACCGCCGCCTGCCGCGCCGCCGCCGCCACCTTCTCCGGCTCGGCCTGGCCGTCGATCACGGAGAACGACTTGATCTCCACGATGTGGAAGCGCCCGCCGAGCTGGAACGCCACCACGTCCGGCTCCAGGTAGGAGGTGTGCCCGGCGATCCGCAGGCTCAGCAGCGGATGGTCGTAGAAGACCGCCGAGTCCTCGCTCTCCCGGGCCGCCCGGTCGATCAGGGTCCGGGTGTGCGAGGCCCGCAGGTGCGCGCCGACGTTCTCCACGTCCTGGTAGCCGACCTGCGCGACCGGCAGCCCCATCAGCTCGCGCAGCAGCCGCAGCAGCTCGGCGCAGCCGTTCTCCTTCACCAGCGACTCGAAGACGTTCCCGCGGGTGATCGCGAACTGCGACTGGCCGAAGGGCGCCGGGAAGCCGACGTGCCGGGCCGCGGCGTCCTTGTCGACCCCGGCGGCGTCCAGCAGCGACCGCCGGGCGCATCCGGGGTTGGCGGCCAGCGCCGCGATGGCCCGGGCGTCGTGCGCGCGGGCCGGCCCCGGCCCGCGCAGATCGTCCAGCCGGCTCACCGCACGCCTCCGCAACGGCCGTGGAGGACGTCCCCGGAACGGTCCCGAAGGTCCTCGTGATGCCCGCCCATCAGCAGGCCCCCCTCAATGTGCTCAGTGCGGCCGCGCCGAACAGGCGCTCCACGTCGGTCAGCTGATCGCCCGCCCGGGCCGCCACCTCGGCCCGCTGCGCGGTGTCGGCGGGCAGGTGCACCTCCAGCTCCGCCCGGGCCGCCCCGACCACGGTCGCCGGATCGGCCGGGCCGAACCCGCCCTCCACGGCCCCCGGGATGTTCTGCGCCATCCGCGAGAGCAGCCGCACCGCGCCCGGCGGGGGCTCGGCCAGCCGGGTCAGGTGCTCGGCGATGCGGATGGCGGCGGTGAGGAAGTCGACCCGCGGGCTCAGCGGCCCCACCACCCGCGCCTCCAGCGGCCAGGTGCTGTCGGCCAGCAGCCCCCGGGCAGGGGAGAGCCGGTCGGTCAGCGCCGCGCACAGGTAGTACGGCCTGGCGTAGGGGTCGCTGCGGAAGGAGCGTTCCTCGTCGCGGCGGAGGCTGGACAGCTGCGGGCTGCGCAGCCCTCCGGCGAAGAACGCCTCGTTGACCGCCACGACCAGTTTGGCGGCGGTCGGCACCCCCAGCAGGAGCAGCGCCTGGTGCACCTGCTCCCGGATCGGCATCAGCGCCGCCCCGGACTCGCGGAGGGCCGCGCCCGCCGTCTCCTCGGCTCTCCCGGCATCCTCGGTGACGACCGCCTCGTCCCAGGCCCGCTCGGCCCGGCGCAGGTCCGCCCGCAGGAGCCGGGCCAGCGAGGTGTCGCGGGCCTTGACCGCCCGCCGCACCTCGGCGCGGAGCTCGGTGATCCGCCGCTCCAGCGCGTCCAGTGGTTCACTCACGGCCCGGATCGTAACAGGAGTTCCACCCGTCTCCCTTGAATTCCAGCGATTTCCAGCATTAAAGTGCATGACATGTGGTGATATATGGGCGAAAGGGGCATTTCATGCGCAACTTGTCGCAGGGGCGAACCGTCCACCTGCTGGACGTGGAGAACCTGGTAGGAGCCCCGCGCCCCGCCCTCGGCGAGGTCGTCACCATGATGCGCCTCTACCGCCGCCGCGTCCCCGCGGGCGGCATGGACCAGTACGTCGCCGCCGTCAACCACGGCGCCCTGCTCCCCGTCGGCCTCGCCCTGACCGGCATCCAGCTCCTGGTCCGCTCCGGCCGCGACGGCGCCGACGAGGCGCTGCGCGAGGTGATCCGCCTCGACCACCTGCACATCCGGTTCGAACGCGTGGTCATCGGCTCCGGCGACGGCACCTTCACCGACCTCGCCGACTGGCTCCGCGGCCGCGGCGTCCAGGTCGTCGTGGTCTCCCGCCCCGGCGCCCTCAGCCACCGGCTCCGCCGTACGGCGGGCCAGGTCATCTCCCTCGAACCGCCCCTGGACCTGGCCGCCTGACCGCCTCGCCGTGGGACCCGTCCGGTCCGGGGGCCGTGAAGCCCGCCCAGTCCGGCGGTCATGAGTGGCCGAGGCCCGGCCAGCCCGGCGGTCATGAGTGGCCGAGGCCCGTCCGGTCCGGCGATCATGCGTGGCCGTGAATCCGTTTAGTCTGGCGGTCATGAGCGCGGGGAACGCCCACTACGTCGTCGTCGACCGCGGAGGACACCGGGTCTGGTCGCAGCGCGGCGGCGCCGCCACCTTCCACCGCGACCTGCTCTGGGGTCCGGAACGCACCCTCGACTTCATCCGCCGGCAGCAGGGCGGCCACGCGGCCTTCTGGATGAACTCCGTGTGGTGGCGGGCCGTGGCCCTGCTCGACCTGCGCGAACGGCGGCTCCTCGTGCACACCGAGCACGAGATCGCCGGATACCGCCGCACCGGTCTGCGGGAGATCCGCGCCTGGCTCAGGATCATGGCCGCCCTGTGGCCGGGCTGGACGGTGACGTGGGTGCCGCGCGGCCTGTACCAGGTCATGGAGTATCTCGGCCTGCCGTACGACACCGTGCTCTACCTGGACGAACCACCGTCTCCGCTGGCGGGCCAGTGGGCC
Source organism: Planomonospora antibiotica (assembly GCF_014647955.1). Lineage (NCBI taxonomy): Bacteria > Bacillati > Actinomycetota > Actinomycetes > Streptosporangiales > Streptosporangiaceae > Planomonospora > Planomonospora antibiotica. The sequence continues at coordinate 91,114 of NZ_BMQE01000025.1, forward strand.
CTGGCGCCCGCCGAGGAGGACGATCTGGCCCGGGTCGCCCCCACCCTCGTCGCCGTCCGCGACGAGGGCGGCCGCCTGTCCTTCGGTGGCTGCTGGGCCAGCGGGATGGCCGAACCGCTGCTGACCGGGCCCGCCGTGCTCGCCTCTCCCCAGGAGGAGGCCACCGGGTTCGCGGCACTGGAGTCGGTCCCCTGGAACGGGGCCTTCCTGGACGTCCCCGGCCGCCGCCTGGACTGGTGGTCGCTGGACTGCCTCCTCGATCCGGCGTGGCCGGCGCACCACTGGCACGGCTGGACGCTGACCGATCACGGAGACGCCTTCGAGGAGGTCGCCGCCCTCATCGGCCCCGAACTGCTGCTGGACGCGGGCACGGACGACGACGCCCTGCGGGGGCTCACCGACTGGTTCGCCCGCGGCACCGCCGACCCCCGCGACCGCGAACGCCTGCTCCGGATCCCCCCGACCGGCTGAGCGGATCGGCGCGGTGGGGCCGGACTCCGCGACGGCCGGGGGAGGGGAGGTCAGGGCCAGGTGTTGGCCTGGGCTTCGAAGACGTCCGGGTCGCTCTCCACCGGCAGGACGCAGACCAGGTGGCCGCCGGGCGCGCGGAGCACGCGGCACTCCTGCCACTGCGAGACCTGCACGGCGCCCAGGGCGAGCGAGCGCAGCCAGGACCGGGTGAAGGACGGTTCCGCCGCGATACGGCGGGCGAGGGCGTCGCGCACCCGGCGGCTGCGGCCCAGTTCCACCAGGGCGACCGCCTGGGCGAGGGCGCTCAGGGTCTTGTCGTCGCGGCGCGGTACGGTGACCGCCTCGTCGGCCCAGAGCGTCCGCCGGAACGACGGGGTGAGCTTGTGCTGATCGTCGCCGAGGTAGCTCCAGAACCGCGGTTCGACGGACACGCTCGTCACGGCTCTTCGCGGCAGGGACCCGGTCCAGGGGGCGTTCTGCCACCATCGCCAGGTGTTGGGACTGGTCTTCTCCCGTGCGGTGATGCCGAGGAAGCGCAGCTTGAGACGGATGACGTCCCAGGTCTCCCGCTCGTCGGAGATCCAGTCGCGCAGCAGGCCGTACAGGTGATTGAAGGTGGCTCCGCCGTACACCAGGTCGGTGAAGACGATCGGGCGCTCGCGGCGGGCCAGGCCGTACGGGGTGATGCCCAGCGCTTCGAGGTTGGCCCGCAGCTGCCGGACCTCGGCGGTCCGCAGCGGGCCGTCCAGGCGGTAGGAGAAGGGCAGCAGGTGCAGCCGGTCGCGGTGCGAGGTCCGGGCCAGGGCGCCGGAGAGCAGGTCGTGGACGCTGTCGGCGGAGCGGCCGACGAAGTACAGGTCGCCGGCTGCGCTGCGGGCCACCACCTTGGTGGCGCAGCCGACCAGTTCGTCCACGTAGGGGAACTTGTTTCCAGGGTGGTCACGCAGGAGACCGCCGAGCCGGTCGCGACGGACCAGATCCCAGCGGAACGGCCGGTTCGGAACCGTCATGGGCCGTGCTCGCCGCGGGGTTCGGTCGTCCCGTCCGGACGTCCCCGGAGCTGTCCTGCATCGTCGGGCGGGGTGCGGACCGGGCTGCGGCGGAGCCGGCGTGCCCAGGCGTCGCGGTCGGCGTCGCCGGCGTCGCGGCCTGGGTGACTCGGGCAGGAGCGGGCCAGCGCCCACTCGAAGCCCTCGCGGGTGATCTCGATCGCCAGGACCCGGGACTGTCCGGGCTTGGCGGCCCAGCCGCAGCGGTACATCATCCACAGGAACGACGGCTTGATCCAGGTCATCCGCTCCCGCTTGAACGGCGGGACGAACCGCTGCGCCGCGACCGCGGACCCGGCGATGGGCGGGTCATAGGCCTGGTAGACGGTGAGGGAGTCGTCGGTGTACACGGCGCGGATCTGCCGGTAGGGCGGGGGCACGCCCACCAGCGTGGCGAAACCCGTCCCTGCCGGGCAACAGGATTACCGGTCCCGGCGCGGGTCCCACCACGTGCCGGACGGCGGGGTGGCCGAGGTCGAGCAGGTGCTCGGTGGTCAGGCGCGTGCCTGCCGCCTGACCCGCTCCGTCCGTCGCCCCGCCGTACGGAGCATCCGGGTCCGCCGATGCCCGGTACCCGGCGGGCTTGTGGGAACGTCTGAGGCATGAAGGTCATGTCTTTCAACGTGCTCGTCGGGGGCGAGGAGCGGTTCGACGAGATCCGCTCGATCGTGGCGGCCGAGCGGCCCGACCTGCTGGTGCTGCAGGAGTGCGTCGGCTGGGAGGACGGCGGGCGGCTCCGTGAGCTGGCCGGGGCGATAGGCATCCCCGGAGGGGACGGGCACCTGGTCGTCGGGACGGCGAACCGGCGGCCGAGCGGCCGGCGGTACGACGTCTGCCTGGCGTCCCGCGCGCCGATCCTGCGCCGGGCGGTGCACGCGCCGCCGTTCATGGCGCACTGCGCCGTCGAGGTGGAGCTGGCCTCCCCCGGAAGGGGCGACCCGCTGCTCGTCCTGGGCACCCACCTCGTCGCCAGCGACGAGGACGCGCGGCTGGCCGAGGCGGACGAACTGCTCCGCCTCCTCCCGCCCGAACTGCTGGCCGTGCGCGACTGCCTGCTGGTCGGCGACCTCAACGGGCTCTCCCGCCACGATCCCTACCCGGACGACCTGGCCGACCGCCTGGCCGGGGCCGGGATCGACAAGTACGGCCGGCCGCCCCGGTTCGAGGTGATGGACCGGCTGGAGAAGGCCGGCTGGGTGGACGCCCTGCGGGCCCGGCCGCGCTCGTCGCGCTGGGCCACCGCGCCCCGCGGCGGCGCCGGCGTGCTGGTCGACACCCGCAGCGACTACATCATGCTGTCGCAGCCGCTGGCCGCCCGCCTGGAATGGGCCGACGTGGTGGAGACCGGGACGGCCTCCGACCACCACGCGGTGGTGGCCCTGCTGGACGGTCACTGACTCCGGGGGCGGGTCCGGTCTCCGGCCGCCACGCGGTCCAGCACCGACCCCCGAGGTGCCATCGTGACCTACGCGGCGGGTCCCGTCTCCAGCCGCCACGCGGTGGTGGCCCTGCTGGACGGGCGGGACGGCTACCGGCTGCGGGGGACGGCCCCCTTCAGCGCCGACCGGTACACCGCGAGCGTCTCCTCGGCGGCCCGGGCCCAGCTCAGCCGCTCCCGCACGAACCGCTCGCCGTTCTCGGCGAGCGCGCGGCGCAGCTCCGGGTCCGTCATGACGTCGATCACGCTGCGGGCGATATCGCCGGGGTCGGCGGTGCGCACGAACCGCGCCGCGGGCCGATCCGGGTCGCCGAGGAAGATCCGGGAGAACCCGTCGCCGAGGATCGTCGGCCTGGCCAGGGCCATGGCCTCGGTCGCCACCAGGCCGAACGGCTCGAACAGGGAGGGGAAGACGCAGGCGTCGGCCATCGTGTAGTACTCCAGCAGGGCCCGGCCGTCGACGAACCCGTCCGAGGTGAGGACGCGTCCTTCCAGCCCGGCCTCGGCGGCGATGCGCTCGATACCGTCCCGGTCGCCCTCCCCGACGAGGACCAGCCGCAGCCCGGGGACGGCGGCCGCGATCCGCGGCATCGCCTCCAGAAGCTGGTAGACGCCCTTCTGCCGTTCCAGGCGGCCGACGAACAGCAGGACCGGGTCCCCGGCTGCGATGCCGAGCCGGGCGCGCAGGGCGGCGGCGCCCGCACGGAGCCCGTCCCGGTCGAGGCCGGGGTCGGCGAGCACCCGTTCGAACGTGCCGCCCAGGCACACGACGTCCAGCGCCGCCGGATCCCAGCCGGCGGCGGTGAGCTGCTCGCGCACCTCCGGGGTGGCGACCACGACGCGGCGGGCGATCCGCCCCAGCCACCGCTCGACGGCGGCGAACACGCCGAGCGGGTCGGTGATGCTGCGCTGCGGGGCCACGCCGTACTCGGTGGTGTGCACGTGCAGGACGACCGGGAGCCGCAGCACGTAGTGGCAGAGCAGTCCGGCGAGGAAGTTCGTCGAGTCGTGCACGGCGACCAGGTCGGGCCGCCCGCTGCGGCCCGCCCGCAGCAGTCGCAGGAAGTACCGCCAGTTGCTGGCCACGACGTTCGCCGCGAGCAGGGCGAACTCGGCCCGGCGGGTGCGGTTGAGGCGCCGCCTGCGGCCGAGCGCGCCGAGGATCCGGCCCGGGGGCCGGTAGACGGTGACGGCGCCGCGCCGCTCGTGCACCGGCCGGTCACCGGTGTCGTTGAGGGTGAAGACCGCCAGCGGCCGGTGGCCGGCCAGATGCGGGACGATCTCCTCGGCGTAGCGGCCGAGCCCCGCGGTGATGTTGGGCGGGAACTGGTTGATGACGTGGACGATCTTCACGGTGCGGTCTCCTGGGACGGTGCGGTCTCCTGGGAACGGTCCGCGCCCGCCGGGACCGCCCGCCGGTACGTCCGGGTCGCGGCGGCGGCCACGAGGGCGACGAGGATGAGATTGCTCAGCGCGAACGCCACCAGCGCCCCGGTCAGGCCGTGCCAGGCGGTGAGCGCCGCCTGGCAGGCGAGTGCGACGGGCGTCCCGGCGACCATGCAGGCGATGAGCACCTTGGCGCCGCGCACCCCGTCCATCAGCAGGGCGGTGGAGTAGAGGTTGAACACCATGTGGGCGCCCATCCCCGCGGCCGACAGCGCCATCAGGTCGAGTTCGTACGGGTACTGGTCGCCGAGCAGGAGGAAGAACACGGTGCTGCCCGCGAACGACAGGAGCACCGTGGCCGCGGCGACCATCGGGGTGATCCGGCCGATGCGCCGCAGCAGGGCGGGCTTGTCCATGGTAGCCAGCGTGGGCAGCAGCACCAGGCCGATCCCGTCGGTGAACAGCACGCCGAACAAGCGCTTGGGAAAGCCATTGTACACCGAGTACACGCCGACGTCGGCCGGACCCGCCCAGTGGTTGAGGAAGATCACATCGACCCCGAACACCAGGGCGGTGAACACGGCGAGGACGGTCACGTAGGCGCCGTGCCGGTACAGCGAGCGCGCCAGTGCCGGCGACCAGGAGCGGGGGACCACCTCGAGGCCCGCCACGGCCGCGACGGCGAAGGCGGCGTTCGTGGCGATGAGCGCGACCAGGTAGAACTCGGCGTCCCGGATGCCCAGGACGAGCAGGCAGTAGGACGAGCCGCCCAGGTAGGCGACGGCGACGGCGAGCTTGAGGACGGCGGTGAGCACGTACCTCTTCAGGCCGCGCAGGAGGCTCTCGGTCAGCTGGTTGGCCGTCATCGCCGCCGCCAGCGCCAGGGAGAAGCACAGCGTGCGGACGTCGACGCCGAGCAGGGCGGTCAGCGGCCCGGCGGCCAGCAGCCCGGCGGCGGTCAGGGCCGCGGTCAGCCCCAGCGCGGACAGCAGCGCCGTCGTCACCAGGGCCGGGCGGTCCGGGGGCTCGGCCCGGGGCAGTTCCTGGTACATGACGTAGTGCAGGCTCATCAGCATGCCGACGGTGAGGATCGTGGCGATCGTCAGGACCACGGTGAAGTGGCCGAACGCCGCGGCGCCGATCTCCCGGGCGATGACGAGCCCGGTCGCCGCGGTCACCCCGCTGGCGGCGGCGCCCGTCACCGTCGGCCCGACCGCCCAGCCGCGGCCGTGCAGCAGCTGCGCGGCCCGGGCGCGCAGGCCTCCGGCCGTCCCGCGGGGCGTCATCGGACGGCCTCGCGGTCCGTCATCGCGAGCGGTGCGGGCGCCGCGGGCGCCGCGGGTGCCATGGCCGTCACCGGGCGGCCTCGCCGTACGCCGCCAGGGTGAGCTCTGCGGTCCGCGACCAGGTGAACCGCTCGCGCACGTGCGCGGCGCCGCGCGCGGCGAGCCGGGCGGCGGCCTCCGGGTCGCCGAGGCAGCGCAGCAGGGCGGCGGCCAGTTCCTCCGGCGAGTCGCGCCCGCACCGGACCGCCCCGTCCCCGACCACCTCCGGGGAGTAGCCGGGCCCGACGACCACCGGCCGGGCCAGCGCCATCGCCTCGACGGCGACCAGCCCGAACGGCTCGTAGACGGACGGGAAGACGCACACGTCGGCGGCCAGGAAGTGCGCGAACACCTCGGGGGAGTCCAGGAACCGGTAGCCGGCGACGACGTGCCGGCCGACGCCCTCCTTCTCGATCAGCCGGGCCACCTCCGCGTTGTCGTCGGTGCGCGGGGCCTGCGCGCCGAGGAGCACGATCCGCACGTCGTCGTGTTCCCGCGCCACCCTGGACGCCGCCCGGATCAGCGTGCGGACGCCCTTGTGCGGCGACAGGCGCCCGGCGAAGACGACGAGCCGCCCCCGCCCGCCGGGCAGGTGGCGGCTCCGGACCTCCGCGCGGAGGCGGTCGCGGTCCGCGCCGGGCAGCCCGGCCAGCCGTACCAGGTCGGGATCCTCGAAGCCGTGCGGCACGACCCGCAGCCGGTCGCGCGGCCAGCCGCGGGCCGCGAGGTCGGCGCGCATGCCGTCGCTCGGCACCACGATCAGCCGCGCCGTGCGGGCCTGGAGCGTCTCGAGCGCGGCGATGCCGGCGGCCACCGGCGACCGGCGCCGGGACGGGCCGGTGTCGAACTCGCGGCTGTGGACGTGGAACACCACCGGAGTACGGCCGAGCACCCGGCACAGGATCCCGGCGAGGCAGCCCATCCAGTCGTGCACGGCGACGACCGAGCCGGGCCGGCCGGCGCCCGCGCGCAGGACGCGGGCCGCGACGCGCACGTTGAACAGGACCAGCCCGGCGATCCGGGCCAGTCGCCGGACGGGCAGCGGCGCCCGCGAGTCCCCGGCGCGACCGGCGCCGATCGTTCGCACCCGGTGCAGCGTGACGTCGCCGGCCCGCTCCGTCCGCGGGGACCGGGAGCCCGGCCCGGCGGTCCCGAACACCTCCACCGGGACGCCGGAGCGCTCCAGCGCGGCCGTCATCCGCTCGGCGTACCGCCCGAGCCCGCCGACGACCTCGGGCGGGAGCTCGGAGCAGACGACGTGGACCCGGTGCGGCCGGTCCGTCATTCTGGGCTCCGCAGGAACGCCCGCCTGGCGAACGCGAGGTCGGCCTCGGTGTTGACGCCGCGTGCCTCGACGGGGTCGGCGACCGGCACCGCCGTCACCCGCCAGCCGCAGGACCGCGACAGGTGGGGCAGGAACGGCAGGAAGTTGACCTCGCCGGTGGCCGCCCCGGGGACGGCGCCGGCCAGGTAGTGCTCCCACGCCGCGGCCAGCCCGTCCGTGCTCAGGCAGAACACGCCGACGTCGCTGAGCCCGCCGGGGCGGCACTCGTCGCCCTCCCGGGACTGCCGCACCCGCACCAGGCGGGACCCGGCCAGCTCGTACTCGACGTACGGGTCGGGCATCGGCACCAGGGGGAGGGTGAGCCCCGGCCGCCCCTCCGGGTCGTCCCGGCGGTGGGCGTCCACGACCCGGCGCACGGTCTCCGGTGACAGGTTCGCCTGGTCCCCCCAGACGACCAGGGCCGCGTCGTACGGCTCCCAGTGCGCGGCGGCGCCGAAGACGGCGTCGCCCATGCCCCGCGGCTCGTCCTGGACACCGACCGTGACCGTGCCCCGTTCGATCTCCTCGGCCACCAGGTCCCGGAACGGGCCCTCGCCGGCGGGGGAGACCACGACGTGGACGTGGTCCGTCCACGGCCGCAGCCGCCGGTGCAGCAGGTGCCACACGGTGACGCCGTCGGCCACCTCGATCATGATCTTCGGGATGTCCAGTCCGAGGCGGCTGCCCCGCCCGGCCGCAGGGATCACCGCGCAGACGCGCCGGTCACTCACCGTCGCCGCCCTCCGTCTCGAACAGGGACACGATCTCGTCCAGGTCCCGCACCGGGACCGCTCCGGCGGCGGGCTCGGCCGCGTGGACCTGGAGCGTCACCAGCCCGGCGCCGACGGCGGACGCCACCCCGTGGACGGAGTCCTCCAGGGCGACGGCGTCGGCGGGGCCGACGGCCCAGTCGCGGCAGGCCTGGAGGTAGAACCGCGGGTCGGGCTTGCTCCACGGGACGTCGTCGGCGGTGAGCACGGCGCGGAAGCACCCGCCCAGCGAGCAGGCCGCCAGGACCCGCTCGACCGACCCCCGGCTGCCGCCGGTGACCAGGTACGGCGTGCGACCGCGGTCGGCCAGCAGGTCGAGGAGCCGGCGGGCGCCGGGGAACGGGGCCACCATCCCCGCGTCGACGTAGCCGCGGTACAGCTCCTGCTTGCGCCGGACCAGCCGCCGGGCGACGCCGCCGGCGGCGCCCAGGCCGGCCACCACCTCGCGGGTGCCCGTCCCGGCGTGCGCGTCGTACCGGAAGGAGCCGAGCAGCTCGGGGGCGATCTCGGCGATCGCGTCGCGGAACGCCGCCTCGTGGACCGGGGCGGAGTCCACGAGCGTGCCGTCGAGGTCGCAGAACCACACCCGCCGCCCGGTGATCGTCCCGGCGGAGGCGGAGGCGGAGGCCGGGCCCGTAGGCGGGCTCATCCGGCACCCACCAGGGACGCCTCGGCGGCGATGCCGGTCAGGGCCGAGACGGTGCGCCGGCCGCAGTGCGCGCCGGGGCGCCCGGGGTCCTCCAGGTCTCCGGTGATCCAGCGCACCCCCGCCCGGCCGCGGCCGGCGGCGCCCGCCGGAGCCGCCGGGCCGCCCGACGCCGTCGCGGCCCGGTGGCAGAGGACGTGGGTGACGGTGCGCCGCTCGTTGAGCGGGTCCCCGAGGTAGGCCAGGGTGCGGTCCACCAGGTCGGCCGCGCCGAGGCCCCGGACGTCGTGGTCGTCGCGGATGTTGACGACGAAGACCTTGGCCGCGGTCCGGTTCGCCGCGATCGCCTCCGCGAGGCCCGGAGTCAGGTAGCTGGGCAGCAGCGACGAGTGCGGCGTGCCGGGGCCGTACACGATGAGATCGGCGTGCCGGAGCGCGTCCCCGGCCTCCGGGTTCAGCGAGATCGCGGCGCGGGCGCGGGCCAGCGTCCGCCGCAGCCGGTCGGCGGGCTGCGCCTCCAGGGCGGCCCGGCACTCCGGGACGACGGGTTCGCCGAGCAGGAACAGGTCGGTGATGGCGGCGGTGTCCTGCGGCGCGACGATGTCGGCCTCGTCGGTCAGGAGGCGGCCGTTCTGCTTGAGCGCGACCAGGAAGGCGTTCTCACCGCCCGTCACGTTGACGAGCCGGGCCGGTGAGCCGAACGTGCGCGCGCACGAGCGGACCGCGGCGTTGAAGTCGCCGCCCAGCCGGAGGTACGCGCCGGCGAGCACGAGGTTGCCGAGCGCGCAGTCGGAGAGGTCGAACCCGCGCGGGTGCCCGTCGAGCCGGCGCAGGAAGACGGTCAGGTCCCGCACGATCGGCGTCCGGGACTCCGGCGGCAGCGCGGCGAACACCCGGTGGCCGCGCCGCCCGGCCGCGGTGGCCGCGCCGGGGTCCTCCGGCGCGGCGAGCGCGGCGACGAGGGCGCCGAGGTCCTCCCGGGTGCTCCCGGCGGGGAGCCGGTGGTCGAGGACGCTCATCAGCGCGGCCTGGCGCGGGTCGCCGCCGTCGAGGTGCAGCAGCAGGTTCTTGCGGAAGTCCGAGGGGCCCAGCATTCCGGGCAGGTAGCGGCGGAGGGCCCCGGTGGACTGGCCGTTGTCGTAGCCGTTGATCAGCAGGGAGAGGTCGACGCCCGGGGTCCGCAGGAGCCCGCGGGCGATGCTGGCCCCGCCCCGCCCGCCGCTGAACAGCACCACGGACGCCCGGCGGCCGGGGTACGGCGGGCTCATCGGACCTCCTCCGCTCCGGACGCGTCCGGCAGGCGCAGCACGCCCCGGCGCAGCAGCCACCGCCGGTAGCCGAGGTAGCCCACGAACAGGGCCCGGTCGCGGGCCCCGCGCCAGAACCGCCACCCGCGGCTGCCGCCGCCGCGTTCCCGGTGCTCGATCGGGATCTCCACCCAGGTGTGGCCGACCTCGGCGACGCGGGCGGTGATCTCGGTCGAGCAGTTCATCCCGCCGGACTCCAGCGGCAGCGCCCGCAGCAGCGGACCGCGCACCACCTTGAAGATCGAGTTGAAGTCGCGGTAGCGGGTGCGGTGCAGCAGGTTGCTGACCGCGCCGCTGGCCGCCGACCCCCACCGGTACGCCAGGCCGTCGGCCTTGCGGATCCGGGCTCCGGAGAAGGCGATCTCGTCACCGGCCTGGAGGCGCGGGAGGAACCGGTCGAGGTTGGCGATCGGGAACTGGCCGTCGGAGTCGAGCAGCACGACCCAGTCCAGCCGGGTGGCCGCGATCGCGGCGGCGATCGCGGCGCCCGCGCCGCGGTTGCGGTCGAAGCCGACGACGACGAGCTCGGGGCACTCCCGCTGCAGGTCCGCCAGGACGGCGCGGGTCGCGTCGGTGCTGCCGTCGTCGCACACGACGATCTCCCAGGCGCCGACCGCCGGATGCCGCCTCAGGTAGTCCCGCCATTCCGTCACCGCCGCCGCGATGTTCTCCGCCTCGTTGTAGGCGGGCGCCGCCACCGATATGCCGACGGGGGCGCCGGCGGCCGTGCCGGGGTCCGTATCGGGGGCCGTGCCGAAGACTCCGCCGGAGGCCGTGCCCGGGGCCGTGTCGAGAGCGGTGTCGGGGGCGGCGTCGAGGGCGGGGCCTGCGGCGGTGCCGCCGGCGCGGGGGATGCCGTGGGCGTGCGGCACGCTTCGCCTCCTCGTGGTGGTCCCGGTCACCGGACCGTGGTCTCCCCGGCCCCGAGCAGGCGGCCGATCCAGCGGTCCAGGGGGAGCAGGTTGACCGCGACGACGACCGGGACGTGCGCCAGGGTGAACAGGATCGCCGCGCCGAACGAGATCGGCCCGCCGGTGAACAGGTTGATGTGCGGGGCGTCGATGAGCTCGGGGATCTCGACCGGGTTGACCACCTGCCACATGACGTCGAGCAGGCCGGAGAACACGATGAGGATGCCGCTGACGGCGACCTGCAGGCAGCGTCCCGGGGTGCCGCCGCCGATCCGGTAGGCGGCGGCGACGGTGAGCACGATCCCCGGGTAGAGCAGCAGGTACAGGTGGGTGTAGAAGCCGTCGCCCTGGGCGCGGGCGGCGTCGCCGTAGTAGAACCAGCTGACCCGGGGGATCACGTACGCGGTGAAGAAGACGAACGGGATGTACAGCAGCCAGTGCAGGCGCCGCGACACCCACGGGAAGAACGCGATCGCACAGCACAGGCAGGCGAACGCGAGCAGCTTGACCACCAGCTCCCAGGCCGCCTGGATCTCCCGGCCGTGGGGGGCCAGCCATGAGATCGCGGCACCGGCGGTCCCGGCGGCCAGGGCGATCCACCACACGTGGGGAGCCCAGCCGCGCCGGGCGGCCAGGACGACGTCGCCGCCGCCGGCCCGGAGCTCCGCGGCGGGGATCCCGCCGCCGGGCGGTGGTGCGGACGACCTGCCGTCCTGCGTGGTCATGAGGTCCGGTCCCTTCTCTGAGGTCCCTGCACCGCGGTGGGGGACACCCCGGCGGGCCGGTGGCCGCCGACCGCGGTCTCTCCGGCCGGAACAGGCGGGGCCGTTCTCGTCTCCCGCCTCACGGAATCCGGCATCGGGGTACGTGATTTCGGTCCTGTTCTTTTCTGTGACTGTTCCGCCGTGATTTCGGACACTGCGCGCACAATGGCTGTCCGAGGTCGGATCCCGGCGGCCGGGCCGGTGCCGGGACGCCCCTTCTTCGTATTCGGACGCGATGCATTCGCAGTCGTCGTTTCGCTTCGGTGAGTTTCGGCGCAGGGCATGCCGCGCTTCTCCATATTCTTCATGTGAACGTACTGTCCGGTGGATGATCTCCGATCCCGCGGTCATCGGCCGGGAATCGGTTTCCTTTTCCTGGCCAGGGCGCCGAGCGAGGGGAGCGCCCGTGGGGAGCCGGCGGCCAGGCCGGCGATGAGCACCACGTGGACGGCGAAGTGGACGGCCATGAAGTAGGCGGTGAAGGCCGTCCCGCGCTGCCGGCGGACGAACCTCAGCAACCCGGGGTCGGCGAGGACGAACCCCGTGACCAGGGTCGCGGGCACCGCGAGCAGGACGGGGTGCAGCACGGTCAGCGGGAGCGACGCCAGGGCGAGCCCGCAGGCGAGGATCCCGGCGGACCGGTTCGCCCGCGCCGGCCTGGCGTCGCCGGAGGTGCCCCGCGCCGCGGCCACCGCCATCAGCGGGATCACGGGCAGGGCCCGCCGCCACTGCTCGGCGAGGATCGGCAGCAGCCGGCTCCCGTCGTCGTGGCGGCCCACGACCGTGTCGGTGAGCACGATGCGGCACTGGAGGGCGAGCCGGCTGCTGTACTCGACGTCTTCGGAGTCCCGTAGCCTCTCGTCGAATCTTCCCGCCGCGAGCAGCGCCTCGCGGCGGACGGCGGCCAGGGCGAACACGGCGCTGCTGACCTCGCCCAGCTGGCGGCGGCGCCAGTGGACGGCGTGCAGGATGCGGTACCGCTCGATCGGCCCGTCGTCGATGAGCGGCTCGGTGTCGTAGATGCCGTGCACGCAGCCGTAGCCGGGATCGCGCCGGAGGACCTCCACGGCGTTGGCGACCGCGTCGGGCCGCAGCGCCACGTCGGAGTCCAGGAAGAAGACGACGTCCCCGGTGGTGTGCTCGACGCCTGCGTTCCGGGCGCCCGAGACCCCGCGGTTCTCGGGCAGCCGGAAGACACGGCAGCCGAGTTCCTCCGCGATCGCCGCGGAACCGTCGGTGCTCGCGTCGTCGACCACGACGATCTCATCGGGCCGGAGGGTCTGGGACAGCACCGACTCCAGGCACAGGCGCAGGGTCCTGGCCGCGTTGTAGCACGGAACGATCAAGGAAATCGTGGTCATGGATCCAGCCGCTCTGGCGGCCGAGAATGGCGGGGGCATCGTCGGCCGCGAATTTCAAGCACTCATCGCCGTACGGTCCGCGGGATTTTCCGCGGAGCGACCGACGGGGAATCTCCGGACGCATCGCCGGTCGCACGCCGCGGAAGTGCGACGGAATCCGTCTCGTGCGACGCGGCGTGCCGCCGAGGACGAGTTTCGAATGGGAGTTCCGTCGGCCGCGCGGTTCTTACTGTAAAGAGTCTTTTCTTGTCAGGGACTTCCCTCTCGGGGATGCGAGGGTGCCCCGTACGACGGGTTCACTTTCATTTGCGCCCACCGTAGTAGGGCTTGATCCGATATTCAATACGTCTGGACCAAAAATTGGGAGCGCTCCCACAGAGACGTTCCGGCCACCGGGAGAGGCCGCCCCGGACGCCGGCGCCGGCAGGGAGGCGACCGGGGGTACGGCGGTGGTGGCGCGCGTCGGACGGCTCGGCCGACCCGGAGGCGGTGACCGCGGAGGGCACGGCCGTCCGGCGGGCGAGCCCCCCGCCGCGCCGGATGGCAGTGTGGTGGCCATGAGCGACGACGCCGCGATCCGGCCCTTCCGCATCGACATCCCCCAGGCCGACCTCGACGACCTGCGCGACCGGCTGCGCCGCACCCGGTTCCCCGACGGGCTGCCGGGTGCGGGCTGGGACCTGGGGGTGCCGCCGGACTACCTCAGGGAGCTCGCCGACCACTGGGCCACCGCCTACGACTGGCGGGCGCACGAGGCGCGCATCAACTCCTTCCCGCAGTTCACCACCGTGATCGACGGCCAGAACGTGCACTTCCTGCACGTCCGCTCACCCGAACCCGGCGCGCTGCCGCTCGTGCTCACCCACGGCTGGCCCGGCTCCGTCGTGGAGTTCCTGGACGTCATCGGCCCGCTGTCCGATCCCCGCGCGCACGGCGGCGACCCCGCCGACGCCTTCCACCTCGTCATCCCGTCCATGCCCGGCTACGGGTTCTCCGGCCCGACCACCGAGAGGGGCTGGGGCGTGCGCCGCATCGCCCGGGCGTGGGCCGTGCTGATGGACCGGCTGGGCTACGACCGCTACGGGGCGCAGGGCGGCGACTGGGGATCGATGGTCTCCCGCGAGCTCGGCCTGGCCGATGCCGGGCACGTCGTCGGTGTGCACCTCAACTTCCTGCTGACCGTCCCGACCGGCGCGCCGGGGGAGCCGGACGACCTGACCGCGGCCGACAGGGCGCGGCTGGAGGGCCTCGGCCGCTTCCTGGACGACATGTCCGGCTACCTGAAGATCCAGTCCACCCGGCCGCAGACGCTCGCCTACGGCCTGGCCGACTCCCCGGCCGGGCAGCTGGCCTGGATCGTGGAGAAGTTCAAGGAGTGGACCGACTCGGAGCGGGTCCCCGAGGACGCCGTCGACCGCGACCGGCTGCTCACCAACGTGACGGTGTACTGGCTGACCAACACCGCGGGCTCCTCGGCACGGCTGTACTACGAGTTCGCGCGCGAGCGGAACCGGCCGGAGGTCTCCGCGACCCCGACGGGGGTCGCGGTCTTCCCCCGCGAGATCGCCCCGCCCGTTCGCCGGCTCGCCGAGCGGAGCGAGAACATCGTGCACTGGACCGAGTTCGACCGCGGCGGCCACTTCGCCGCGCTGGAGCAGCCCGAACTCCTGGTCGGGGACGTGCGGGCGTTCTTCCGCCGGTTCCGCTGACCCGGGGTACGGCGGGCGGCGGCGGGGAAGACGAGAGGGGTGGTGTTCGTGTAGCGGACGGAAGCAGGACGAGATGACCATCGACTCGCTGGGGGCCTGGGCCATCGTCGTGGGGATCGTGGTCGTCCTGCTCGTCCTCGACTTCATGGTGGCCGCCCGCCGCCCGCACGCCGTGGGGATGAAGGAGGCCGCCCTCTGGTCGGTGTTCTACCTGGGGGCGGGCGTCGTCTTCGGGCTCGCGCTCTGGCCGCTGGCGGGCCCGCACATCGCGACCGAGTACTTCGCGGGGCTGATCGTCGAGAAGAGCCTCTCGGTGGACAACCTCTTCGTCTTCGTGGTCATCATGAGCCGGTTCGCGGTGCCCGCCCGCCACCAGCAGAAGGCGCTGCTGTTCGGCATCGCGGCCGCCCTGGTCATGCGGGTGGTCCTGATCACCGCGGGCGCGGCGGCGATCTCGTTCTTCTCGCCGACGTTCCTGCTGTTCGGCCTGCTCCTGCTCTGGACCGCCGTGCAGCTCTTCCGGCACCGGAACGACGACCCCGACCCCGGCGACAACCCGCTGCTGCGCTGGGTCCGCCGCGTCCTCCCCGTCACCGGCGACTTCCACGACGGCCGGCTCCTGGCCAGGGAGGACGGCCGGCGCGTGATCACACCGATGTTCCTCGTCTTCGTCGCCATCGGCAGCACCGACCTGCTCTTCGCGCTCGACTCGATCCCGGCGATCTTCGGGATCACCCAGCACCCGCTCCTGGTCTTCTCCGCCAACGCCTTCGCCCTGCTCGGCCTGCGCGCCCTCTACTTCCTCCTCGAAGGGCTGCTGGAGCGGCTGGTCTACCTGTCGATCGGGCTCTCCGCGATCCTCGCGTTCATCGGCGTCAAGCTGATCCTGGTCTTCCTGCACCGGGAGGTGTCGGCGGAGATCCCGGAGATCCCCACCCTCGCGTCGCTCGGCGTGATCCTCGTCGTGCTGCTCGTCACGGTCGTCCTGAGTCTCAGGCGGGTCCGGCGGCATCCGGAGGAGCGGGCGCACGCCGGAGCGGTGTACCTGCGCCCCGAGCGCGACGGCGACCCGGGCGGGAACCCGGACGGGAAGTGACCCGCAGACCGCACGCGGGGCAGGGGCGCCGCGACGGGCGGCGTTCCGGCGGTCGTCCGGTCCGGCACGGCCCGGCACCGGCCCCGCCGGGCTACCCGATCACGACCGCGGGGTGCCGCGGGTCGTCCACCCGGACGACGACGTCGGCCGTCCCCGCCGGTTCGGCCTCCTGCTCGTAGCGCTCGTAGGCGGGCAGCGTCCAGTGCAGCTCCGGGTCGGTACGGCGGGCCAGCGCGCCGGAGGAGAGCCGCAGGTGCACGGTCAGGTCGAACGGGAGCCACCGGCCCAGCAGCAGCGCCCCGTCCAGCAGCAGCACCGCCCCCGGCGGCAGGGTGACGTACGGCGCGCGCGTCGCCCGGTCGGTCGCCTTGTTCCACAACGAGGGCAGGACCCTGCCCGAGCCGCCCGGGTCCAGCGGCGCCAGCACCTCGCGGGTCAGGCCGCCCGCGTCCAGCCAGTCCTCGTAGAAGGCGTCCGGGTCGGTCCTGCCGTGCTCGAAGCGGAGTGAGGCCGGACGCAGGAAATCCCACGCGGACACGCGCATGGCCTCGCGGCCGCGCAGCCGGAGCGGCCCGGCCAGCGCGTCCGCGAGGTCACCGGGCCGGGCGGCGGGCGCGCCGTCGACCGCCACCCGCACCCAGGAGTCCGCGGGCGCCGCGGCGATCCGGTCGGCGAGTTCCTCGGCCAGAGACGACATGGAGATGGGGCGTACACGCATCCCGCCATCCTGCCAACGGCGGACGCCGCCCGCGGACCGGTGGGCCCGCGGACTCCCGGCGGCTCCCGGCAGTACGGCACGGCGGCCGGGAACCGGCCGTGAACCCTCAACGGCGTATCGGGTGAGAGGAAGGTGAACACCATGGACGGACCCCGGGGATCCGGGGCCGGACGATCGGAGCCGGATTGATCGCGCACACAGACCGCGCCGGGGCGGCCGAGGACGCCGGTGACGTCGGCGACGCCGAGGTGATCCGGAGGTCCCTGGAGGAGCCGGAGGCGTTCGCGCTCCTGTTCGACCGGTACGCCCCGGAGATCCACCGCTACGCCGTCCGGCGGCTGGGCGACTCCCTGGCCGACGACGTGGTCGCCGACACGTTCCTGGCGGCGTTCCGGCGGCGCGACCGCTACGACCTGACCCGGCCGGACGCCCGCCCCTGGCTGTACGGCATCGCCGGGAACCTCATCGGCAGGCACCGCCGGGTGGAGATCCGGTCCTACCGAGCGCTGGCCAGGACCGGAGTCGACGAGGTGGCCGAGAGCTACGCCGACCGGGTGGACGCCCGGGTGAGCGCCTCGGCCGTGCAAGAGGACCTGGCCGGGGCGCTGGCCGGGCTCTCGGCCGGGGACCGGGAGGTGCTGCTGCTGGTCGCCTGGGCCGACCTCACCTACGACGAGGTCGCCGAGGCGGTGGGGATCCCCGTCGGCACGGTCCGCTCACGGCTCCACCGGGCCAGGAGGAAGTCCCGCGCCGCGCTCGGCGGCGCCGACCCGACGGCTATCGAGGAGGAGCGTCATGGATGAGCTGAGCGCGCTGCGCGAGATGCGCGCGCAGGCGCCGGAGGCGGACGCCGACCGGCTCGGGCCCGCCCGGGAGCGCCTCATGGCGGCCGCGCGGACCGCTCCGGCAGGGACGGCCACCGGCCGTCGCCGGCTCCGGTCCGGCCGTCCGGCACGCCCGCGCTCCGGCGGACTGGGAAGGATCGTGCCGGCCGGGATGATCGGCCTGGCGGCCGCCCTCGCGCTGGTGGCCGTACAGGTCGCGCCGACCGGTCCGCCCGGCGGGGACGGCGCCCCCGCGACGCCCGCGGTGGCCGCGCGGTACGCCGAGACGGCCGTGGTGCTGGAGCGGGCGGCGCTCGTCGCCGAGTCCCGGCCGGCGGCCGCGGCCCCCCGCGCGGACCAGTGGCAGTACCGCAGGTACGTCACCGTGCAGCCGAACGGGGACGGCGAGGTGCAGGAGCACGAGGAGTGGCTCCGCTACGACGGCCGGCAGAACGCCGGATACGACCTGGACGGCGCTTTCCGGGTCCAGGACGTGCCGCCGGACCCGGGCGACGACGACCTCTCACCGGAGAAGTACGCCGAGAGGCTCCGCAGGCTGCCGACGGACCCGGACGAGCTCCTGGCGCACGTCACCGGGGACCGGCACTGGATCGACCTGCCGAAGGAGGACCCGGGCGGGGCCGAGCCCCCCGACGCCCGTGCCTTCCGGGTGCTCTCCGTCTACCTGGGCCAGCGGGCCGTCATGCCGCCGGAACTGGAGGCGGCGATCTACCGCGCGCTGGCGAGGATCCCCGGGGTGGCGGTGGAGCTCGGCGTCCGCGACGCGGCGGGCCGGGCGGGACTGGGCGTCTTCCACCGTCCCGCGGGAGAGGAGCGGGAGCGCCGCTACCTCATCCTCGAACCGGACACCTTCCGCTACCTGGGGAGCCGGACCGTGTGGCTGCGCGACGAGGTGATCGGCGGGGAGGTGGCGTTCACCGCGGGCAGCGCCTACGTCACGGCCGAGCTGGCCTCGACGATCGTGGACCGGCCCGGGCAGCGGTCCTGACCGCCCGCGGCGGGCCCGCCACCGGGGGCCGGGCCCGCCGCGGCGCCGATCAGTACGGCCGGAAGAGCGTGCCCGTCTCCTCCGGCCCGAGGATCCCCCCGAGGCAGCGGTAGGTGCGGTCGCCGTCGGCGAACTGCTGCTTCGAGGGCGGCAGCACCGTCGAGCGCCACTTCCCGGCGGCGATCTTGCGGGCGTCGCCGTACCGGGAGGCGAGCATGATCCGCGACGCGCACACCTTCTTCACGGTCGGGTTCTTCTCCACCACCTGCTGGACGTGGGTGGAGACGTCCGACGGCAGGGTGGCGACCGCGTAGGTCTCCCAGTAGTGCGCCTCCTCGCAGCCGACCCGTCCCGCGCTCGCGTCGCCGGCCATGACGAGCAGACCGCTCCAGCACTCGGCCTCGGCCACGCACGCGGCCCCCGCCCCGGAGACCCCGGCGGCGGGGCAGCCCGCGGTGACGGTGTCGACCCCCTCGATCGCGGCGGACTTCGCCGGAGCCTCCTCCCCGGCGGAACCCTCGCTCCCGGCGGAGGCCGGGCCCCCGTCCGCCGCGGGGCCGTCGGTGCTCTCCCCGGTGGAGGAGAACCCGGCCGACAGGCCGCCCCCCACGCCGCCCTCCATGTACATCAGCCCGACCCCGGCCAGCAGCAGGATGACGAACGCCACCGCCACGGCGGCGAACACCTTGCCGTTGGACCCGCCGGACGCCGCGGGGACCGCGGGGGCCTGGGTGTGCGCGAGTTCCCGCAGACCAGGCGAGGTCGGATGCGCGCGCACCGGTTCACCACCGGGCCCGCCCCCCGTTCCAGACGGACCGGACGGACCGGGCGGACCGGACGGCGGCCGTCCGGGCGGCATGCCGTACGGCGAGGGCCCGGTGGCGGACGGCCCTCCCGCGGGGAGCCCCGTCGCGAACCCGGACGGGGTCGCCGAGGGGGTCGCGGGGGAGAAGGGGAGGGGGGCTGCGGCGTGCCGGGCCAGGCGCAGGTCGGTGAGAGCGTCGCGCAGGGCCGCGACCGAGGGGGTGCGCCGGGCCGGATCCGAGGCCATCGCCTGCCGGAGCACCTCGGTCAGCTCCGGCGGCACCCCCGGGATCTCCGGGATCGGCTGCCGGTGCAGGGCCATGATGACCGCGAGGTTGGCCACGCCGTTCTCCGGGAAGCGCGGCGGGCGGCCCGACAGCAGCGCGTACAGCGTGGCGGCGAGGGAGTAGACGTCCCCCGCGGCGGTGGGCTCGCTCAGCTCGAACGCCTCGGGCGGCGCGTAGGCGGGCGTGAGCGACTCGCGCGTCACCGACATCTCACCGCCCGCCGACGGCATGGTGGCCAGCCCGAAGTCCGACAGCACCACGTTGCCGTAGCGGTTGACCAGGATGTTGGCGGGCTTGATGTCGCGGTGCAGCACGCCGACGGCGTGCGCGGCCGAGAGCGCGTCGGCGATCCGGACGCCGATGTCGGCGACCTCGGCGGGGGCCAGCCGCCCCTCGGCGCGCAGCCGGTCCAGCAGCGACCCGCCCGGGCACAGCTCCAGCACCATGTACGGCCGGCCGTCGGGCAGCACCCCGGCGTCGTAGACGTGGGCGACGTGCGGGTGGCCGGACAGCGCCCCGGCGGAGGTGACCTCGCGCATGAAGCGGCGCCGGTCGCGCTCGGAGACCAGGACCCGGTTGTCGACCTTGAGCGCGACCTCCCGCTCCACGGCCAGCTGCCGGGCCCGGTAGACGATCCCGAAACCGCCCTGACCGAGCACGCCGGACACCTCGTAGCCCGGGACCGCCACGGCACCTGCTTCGGCCACCTGCCACCTCCTGGAGAGAGCGGCAAGATTACCGGAAGTTCGCTTTCATCCCGGTTGAATTGCGTTCCGTCAGGTCGTCCAGCAGCTCGTCCCACATCGCGCCGACCGTGTCGAGGTCGTAGCCGGCGGCCGTCACCAGGGCGTTCCCGCCGAGCCTGCGGCGCAGCTCCCGGTCCTCGATGAGCCGGCAGACGGCCTCGGCCAGCGCGGACGGCTTCTTGGGACCCACGAGCAGCCCGTCGTGCCCGTGAGTGATGATCTCCCCCGGCCCGTGCGGGCAGTCGAAGCTGACCACCGGCACGCCCTTGCTCATCGCCTCCAGGATCGTCATGCCGAACCCCTCGTAGCGCGAGCTGACGACGTAGACCGACGCCTTCGACAGCTCCACGCCGAGCTCCGCCGCCCGCCCCATCAGGAACACGCTGCCGGACAGGCCCGCCTCCTCGATCCTCGCGCGCAGCCGGTCCTCCGCCTTCCGCGTGCCCGCGCCGTAGATGCGCAGCACCCAGTCCGGATGCTCCGCCGCGACGTGCTTCCAGGCCGCGACCAGGCGGTCGAAGCCCTTGGCGTGCACCAGCCGGCCGGCGGCCGCCACGACCTTCTCCTCCAGCCCCGAGACGTCGCCCGCGAGGTCGGGAAGGGCGTTGGGGATGCGGACCAGGCGCCGCGGCGGGGCGGCACTCAGCAGCCCGGCGTACTGGTCGCGGTCGGCGCGGGTGAGGGTGACGAAGGCGTCGAGCCTGCCGTACCTCCGCTTGGCCAGGCGCAGGACCTCCGGGGCGTGCACGCCGTACGTGACGTGCTCCTGGCCGACGGTGACGATCTCGGGCGGCGCGAACAGCGCGGTGACGAGGTTGAACGCGGGGCGGGTGGAGACCACGACGCCGGAGCGGAACGAGCGCAGGCGGCGCACCAGGCACAGGTCGGTCCAGAGGTTCAGGGCATGATGGACCCGCTCCTGCTCGGGCACCAGGAGACTGGGGAAGCGCGACAGCAGCCGGGCGAGCGGCCCGGCGGGCACGGTCCGGTCGTCCAGGAACGACACCCGCACACCGGGCGGAACGGGGAAGAACGGCTCCCTGGCCGTCCGGACCACGCTGACGATCTCCACGTCGCGCTCCCTCGCGAGGTAGCCGGCGAGGTTGAACACGGTACGGATCGTCCCGCCCATGCCGTAGGCGTGCTGCAGCAGGATCCGGACCGTCCCGGCGTCCGGCGCCGGAGCCCGGCGCGCCCGCCTGGCGTTGAGCACCTGCAGCAGCCGCAGCGCCACCCGCGCCGTCAGCCCGCGAATCCTCCCCGTCGCCTTCCTCGCCGCTTTCCCCATCGAATCGCCCGCCACCAGAAGAGTCCCCTGCCCGACCGGTCCGCCCGCCCGAAGGCGCGTTCTGCGAAGCTGGCCCTGCCCGGGATGCAGGGAAATATCCGTCGGAAACCGCCATGAGACCTTTAAGAGAGACAGGACCTCCATGACGGGGCCCTCGGGCGGCGTCCTCCGGCGGGACGGGAAGCGGCGGGCCCGGGATCGGCCCTCCCGCTTATCCTGATCTTTCTTCCGAAAGGGGCATTCGTGAGCGGACGGGATCCGGAGCGGCGGCGGGCGCTCCTGGACGCCGCGGACCGGGTGATCCGGCAGGAGGGCCCGGAGGCGTCCATGGCCGCGATCGCCGCCGAGGCCGGGGTCACCAAGCCCATCCTCTACCGGCACTTCGGTGACAAGAGCGGGCTCTACCAGGCGCTGGCCGGCAGGCACGTCCGGAGCGTGGTCGGCCTCCTGCGGCCCGAGTTCGACAGGGCCGGGACCGACCTGCGCGGCCGCGCCCGCTCCGCGGTCACCGCCTACCTCGACATGATCTCGGCCAACCTGAACCTCTACCGGTTCCTCTTCCACCGGGCCGGCGCGGAGGACAGCCGGACCCACTCCCAGATGACCGCGGTCGTACGCGGGCTGGGGGAGGAGCTCGGCCGGGTGATCGCCGCGGAGTCGGAGGTCCTCGACCCGGTCCGCGCCCAGGTGCTCGGGCACGCCTTCGTCGGCATGGTCCAGGCCACCGGGGACTGGTGGCTGGAACATCCCGAGGTGGACCGGACCGAGGTCGTCGAGGGCCTGGTCAGCGTGATCGTGGCGGCGATGTCCGTCACCCCGGCATCGGCGGCCCGTCCCCGCTGACCCGTCCCCCGGCCGCTCCTCCCGGGGCCGTTCCTCCCGCGGTCATTCTCCGAAGCGGGACAGCTTCCCGTGGGAGCGGGCGTAGCGCAGCGTCCACGCGAACAGTCCCAGCGTCGCCGCCAGGTAGACGGCGGCCAGCACCGCCGCCCAGGCCAGGGAGTCCCACGGTACGGCGCCGCCGTCCAGGACGGTCCGCATGCCGGTGAACACGTGCGTCGCCGGAAGGAACGAGGCGACGGCCTGGAGCGGCGCGGGCAGCACCTCGACCGGGTAGAAGATCCCGGCCAGCGGCTGCACGACGAAGACCAGCGACCAGGCGATGACCTGGGCGTTCTCCCCGAAGCGGAGGACGGCCGAGATGCCCACCAGGCCCAGGGACCAGCCCATCACCAGCAGCAGCGCCATGAACGGCACCAGCCCGGCGCCGAAGGAGGTGACGCCGAAGCCGTAGAAGGCCAGCGCGAGGCCCGCCATGACGGCCACGGCGAAGACCACCTTGCCGAAGGAGAACAGGATCAGGCCGATGACGTACTCGACGGTGGAGAGCGGGCTCACCTGGACGTTGAGCAGGTTCCTGCTCCAGATGTCCTCCAGGAACGCGATCGAGATCTCGTTGCTGGCCTTCTGCAGCACCTGCCAGAGGAGGACGGCGCCGATCAGGAAGGCCACCACGAACGGGACCTGCTGCGACTGCAGGAACACCGTCACGAAGCCCCAGACGAGCAACTCGATCGTCGGCCAGAACACGATCTCGAACATCCGGATCGGGCTGCGCCGCAACGCGGCGAAGTCCCGGCGGACCACGCCTCCGATGCGCGTCATGCGCGCCGGGACGCTGAGCGGGGGATGGGTCACGGTCGCGGGTGTCATGGGCGGGTCACCTCGGGTCGTGAGCGGGCCACCTTGAGGAAGACCTCCTCCAGGCTGTCCGCGCTGTAGACGTCGGCGAGTTCGGCGGCGCTGCCGCTCGCGACGATCCGTCCGGCGGACATGAAGTGGATGCGATCGCACATCCGCTCCACCTCCTGCATGTTGTGAGAGGTGATCAGCATGGCCCGGTCGTGCTCCCGGGCGACGCGGACCAGGAGGCTCCGGATCCGGTCTCCGGCGTCCGGGTCGAGGTTGGCGGTCGGCTCGTCGAGGATGAGCAGGCTGGGCTCGTTGACGAGCGCCTTGGCCAGCTGGACGCGGGTGCGCTGGCCGGAGGAGAGCTCCATCACCTTGCGCCTGCGCAGGGAGCCGAGGTCGAGCAGTTCGATGAGCTCCCCGACGCGGGCCCCGGGGTCGCGCACGCCGTACAGCCGGGCGAAGACGTCCAGCACCTCGCGGACCTGCAGCACTCCGGGCAGGTCCACGTAGCTGGCGGCGAAGTTGATCCGGCTGAGGACCTCGACGCGGTGGCGCTCCAGGTCCAGGCCGAACATGCGGATGCTCCCGGAGTCGGGAGTGATGAGTCCCAGGAGCATGTGCAGGGTGGTGGACTTGCCTGCGCCGTTGGGGCCGAGGAGCCCGATGATCTCGCCGGCGCCGACGTCGAGGCTCACCTCGTGGACGGCGGTCACCGCACCGAATCTCTTCGCCAGGGCCTTGGCCTCAAGAATCGTCACCCTCCAAGCGTGCGCCCCGTCACAGGGGCCGGGCAAAGGGTTTTCGGGGGCGGCCACGCCGATTTGACGAGGTGGACGAGGGTGCATAAAGTTCACCGGGCCTGAGGAGCCGGCGGTGACGCCGGGACCCGGGACCCCTTGATCAACTCCACTCGATTCGACACGAATCGGATGCTCGGGTAAGTTCGAGGGGTTGCCTCGGAAACGGGGCGGTCCGAATTCCAGACGGATCAGCCAGACCGGGTCAAATTGACACGGAA
>NZ_BMQE01000026.1:0-101721 GCF_014647955.1 Planomonospora antibiotica
AGGACCACCGGCCCGCCGCAGTGCGCACCCACCCCGACCACCACACAGAACACGGACCCGGCCGGACCACCACACAGGCAAGACCCGGCCGGAGCCGTACTGAGGGTCAAGGGGCGAGCGTGAAGAGGCGGTCGTCGCCTGCGGCGGGGGAGCCGCGGCCGTCCTTGTTGCTGGTGCCGAACCACAGGGAGCCGCCGGGCGCGGCGGCGACCGCGCGGAGCCGGCCGTACCGGTCGGCGAAGAGCGGGACGGGCTCGCCGGCGCCGCCGTCCGCGGTGAGCGGGACGCGCCAGAGCCGGGCGCCGCGCAGGGCGGCCATCCAGAGGGAGCCGTCGGCGTAGGCCAGGCCGGAGGGGGAGGCCTCGTCGGTGCTCCAGGTGGCGATCGGGTCGATGAAGCGGGAGCCGCCGCCGGTGCCCTCCACCTCGGGCCAGCCGTAGTTGCCGCCCTTGGTGATCAGGTTGAGCTCGTCGGAGGAGTTCTGGCCGAACTCGCTGGCGTACATCCGCCCCGACGGGTCCCAGGCCAGACCCTGGACGTTGCGGTGGCCGTAGCTCCAGACCACGCTGGAGAACGGGTTGCCGGGGGCGGGCCTGCCGTCCGGGGTCATGCGCAGGATCTTGCCGGCGAGGGAGTCCCGGTCCTGGGCGAGGGAACGGTCGCCGACCTCCCCGGTGGAGGCGTACAGATGGCCGTCGGGCCCGAAGGCCAGGCGGCCGCCGTTGTGGATGGCGCCCTTCGGGATGCCGTCGAGGACGACCGTGGCACCGGTCAGGACGCGGTCGTAGCGGTAGCGCACGATCCGGTTGTCCGAGGCGGCGGTGTAGTAGAGGAAGACGTGCCGGTCCCGCTCGAACGAGGGGGAGACCGCGACGCCCATCAGGCCGCCCTCGCCGTCCGGCCGGACGCCGTCGATCCGCGCGACCTCGGAGACCTTCCCGGCCGCCGTCACCCGGAGCAGCCGGGCGGTGTCCCGCTCGGTCACCAGCGCGTCGCCGCCGGGCAGGAACGCGATCCCCCAGGGCACGGCGAGGTCTTCCGCCAGGACGCGCGGCTCGGCGGCCGGTCCGGGCTCCTCGGCAGGGGAGGTCGCCGCCGGGGAGGTCCCCGGCGGCGGGGAGGGCCGGGTCGGCTGGGAGGCGGCGGGGGCCGGGGCCTCCGAGCACCCGCCCGCCAGCACGGCGGACGCCGCGATCAGGAGGGCCGCCCAGCGCGTGCGGCCCGCGCCGTATGGGGTCATGCCGGTCATGGGGCTCTCCCGTCTCGTCCGTCCCTCTATCCATACACGACCGGTGCCGCGGAAGGGCGCGCGAGCGCGGACGGCGATAATCCATGCCATGAAGATCTGGGTTCCCTCCGAGGCCGCCGCCGATGTCCTGAGCGATCTGCCCGACGTGGAGTGCACCGTCTACGACGGCCGCGGGCCGGCGCCCGCGGGGGTGGACGAGGTCGAGGTCTGGATTCCGCCGCTGGTCACGGTGGAGGGGGTCGCGGAGCTGCTGGGCCGGATGCCCTCCCTGCGGTTGCTGCAGACCGTCACCGCGGGGGTGGAGCCGTACCGTCCGCACCTGCCGGAGGGGGTGACGCTCTGCAACGCGCGGGGCGTGCACGACGCGGGCACCGCGGAGTGGGCGGTCGGCGCGATGATCGCGGTGCTGCGGGGGTTCCCCGGCTTCGTCCGGGCCCAGGAGCGGGGGGAGTGGACCTACCGCCACACGGGTGTGCTGGCCGACTCGACCGTGCTGATCGTGGGATACGGCTCGATCGGCGAGGCCCTGGAGCGGCGGCTGGCCGGGTTCGAGGTGGAGGTGGTCCGGGTGGCCAGGACCGCGCGGGCGGGCGTGCACGGGCAGGACGAATTGCCCGTGCTGCTGCCCCGGGCGGACGTGGTGGTGCTGCTGGTCCCGGCCACGCCCGACACCGCCGGACTGGTCGACGCGGCGTTCCTGGGTGCGATGAGGGACGGCGCGCTGCTGGTGAACGCGGCCCGGGGAGGGGTGGTGGACACCGGTGCGCTGGTGGCCGAGCTGGAGAAGGGGCGGATCCTGGCCGCGCTCGACGTGACCGAACCCGAGCCGCTGCCGCCCGGCCACCCGCTGTGGACGGCCCCCGGGGTCTTCCTCACCCCGCACGTCGCGGGCAGCACCCCGGCCTCGGCGCGGCGCACCTTGCGCCTGCTCCGCTCCCAGCTCCTGCGTTACCTCGCAGGTGAGCCGCTCAAGAACGTCATTACCGGATCTTACTGACACAGAAAGGCCGGGGAGAAAAGGAATCCGGACCGTGGCTGCTCCGTGACCTTCGGTGGATATCGTGGTCTCCTGCGGCACTGATCGCTCGCATGGTTATCAGAACGGTGACGACTGCGGTGTTGTCACCTCCGGCGCTCAACGGAGAGCACACACTGGCCCTGTGCTCTTCCGGGGACTTCGCAGGACACGGAGAGCACAGGACGACGTGCCCGAGGGGCACCGTGAGCGCGACGGACAGAGGGACGCCGCGCGAGCGGGACGAATCGACACTGGATGGGCAGACGACATTGATCCGCTGGCGTGATCCCCGGACACCTCTGCTGGCCGCCGCCGCGGTCGGCGTGACGGGGTTCGTAGCCGCTCTCGTCAGCGGCGTCCAGGCCGTGGCCGCGGGTGCGGTGGCGGGTGCCGTGACGGCGGGGATCGCCGCGGTGTCACTGCTGGCCGCGGCCTCCCGGGTGGCGGGCCGCCGCAGGGCGCTCGCCTGGCGCTGGCTCGCGGCGGGGTCGATGACCTGGCTGGCCGGGACCGCCGTCCGGCCGTTCGCGGACGGCACGCCGTTCGCGGTGAACTTCGCCGACCTGGTGCTGCTGGCCGGTACGGCGATGCTGGCGGTGGGCACGGGCCTGTCCGCGGCCCGGCCCGCGTACGGCAGGGCGTTCATGCGGGACCTGTCCGACGCCTACGTCTGCGCGGCCTCCCTCCTGGTGATCGCCTGGGTGCTCGTGCTGGGCCCGGTCTACCGGGAGGCGGCCGGAGCGGGCGACTTCGCGGTCAACTTCGCCCCGCCGCTGCTCTGCCTGCTGCTGACCTGCGTCGTCGGCCCGGCGGTGGTGCCGGTCCGCCGGTCGGCCTGGCCGGTGGGCCTGGCGGCGCTCGCCGTGCTCGCGGCGATCACCGTCGCGGAGACGGCCACCGCGGTGACCCGGCTCGCCGGGGAGACCCCGCCCATGCCCTGGGTGTGGCCCGCCCCGATGGCGTTCCTGCTGCTCGCCGCGGTCCCCTGGAGCGGGCGCGCGCCGGAGGACGGCGGGGAGCGGCCCGTGCCGCGGCCCGCCTCGCCGCTGGTCGCGGCGTTGCCGCTGCTGCTGGTCGCCGCCGCCACGGCGGTCGTGCTCCTCCGGGTGCTCAGGGGCGGCGCGCAGGGACCGGTGCAGGTCCTGGCGGTCGTCTCGGCGTCGGTCGTGGTCGTCCTGCTGGTCCGGCTGTCGGGGGCGCTGGCGGAGATCGGCCGCGCGCGGGTCCTGGTCGACCTCGGCGAGCGGCAGCTGCGCGACCTGGCGGAGAGCACCGGCGACGTGGTCCTGCTGTGCGACTACGACGGCGTGATGCACGAGGTCGGCGCCGGCGTGGAGATCCTGTACGGCTACCGCCCCGGCGAGCTGACCGGGCAGGGGGTCTTCGACTACGTCCATCCGGAGGACCTGCCCGGGATCCAGGAGGCGCTGCGCGCGATGAGCCTGGAGGAGGAGCCGGTCCGGGGCCCGGAGGCGTTCATGATCGCCTGCCGGGTCCGGGCGGCCGACGGCACCTGGCGGCCGACCGAGTCGGTGGTCACCCGGCACGTGCGCGGGCAGGACCTGCTGCTGATCACCGCCCGCGACGTCAGCGACGAGGAGGCCCTGCGCAACCAGGTCGCCCACCTCACCTTCCACGACGGCGTCACCGGCCTGCCCAACCGCGCCTACTTCGAGGAGCGCACCCGCGAGGTGCTGGCCCGCCCCGGCGAGAGCCGCGCCGTCGTGGTCTTCCTCGACCTGGACGGCTTCACCTCGGTCAACGACTCGGTCGGCCACGCCAGCGGCGACTACCTGCTCGGCCAGGCCGCGCGCCGGCTGCGCGCCGCCGTACGGGCCGACGACACCCTGGCGCGCTGGGGCGGCGACGAGTTCGCGGTGCTGCTGGAGACCGGGGCGGACGCGCAGACGGCGGTGGACCTGGCCGAGCTGCTGGTCCACACGGTCTCCTCCGAGCCGTTCCGGGTGGCCGACCGCGACATCGCGCTGACCGCGAGCGTCGGAGTGGCCTTCGCCGACGACGACGTGCCCTCGGCCGACCTGATCCGCAACGCCGACGTGGCGATGGCCCGTGCCAAGGAGCTGGGCGGGCGCCGGGTCGAGGTGTTCGCCGCGCACATGCACGCCGACGTGGTCCGCCGCCTGGAGCTCGCCGCGGACCTGCAGCGGGCGCTGCTGGAGGACCAGTTCGCGATCGAGTACCAGCCGGTGGTGGACCTGGCGACCTCGCGGGTCACCGCGGTGGAGGCGCTGGTGCGCTGGTGGCGGGGGAGCGCGTTCGTGCCGCCGGAGCAGTTCCTGGGACCGGCCGAGGACACCGGCCTGATCGTGCCGCTGAGCGAGTGGATCCTGCGCCAGGCGTGCCAGGAGGTGGCCGCGTGGCGGGCGTCGTCGTGGGACATCGGGCTCTCGGTCAACCTGTCGGCCCGGCAGATCATCGCGCCGCGCTTCGTGGAGACGGTGGAGTCGGCGCTGACCGAGAGCGGCCTGCCGCCCGGCGCGCTCACCCTCGAAGTGATCGAGGAGATGCTGGTCGAGGACGCCGAGGAGATCATCGACCGCCTCTCGGCGCTGCGCAACCTGGGCGTCCGGCTGGCGATCGACGACTTCGGCACCGGCTACGCCTCACTGGCGTTCCTGCGGCAGCTCCCGGTGGACATGATCAAGATCGATCCGTCGTTCGTGTCGGGACTGGGCTCGGACGAGACGCTGACGCTGCTGACCCGCACGATCGTGCGGCTCGGCCACGACCTCGGGCTCACCGTGGTCGCCGAGGGCATCGAGCGCGCCGAGCAGCTGGAGCTGCTGCGGGAGATGGGCTGCACGCACGGCCAGGGATACCTGGTGGCGCGGCCGATGACCGCCCGGGGCGTCGACTCGCTGATGCCGGCCAACGCCTCCAGCCTGCAGGGCACCGCCTGACATCTCGTATCCTGAGACTTGCGTTCCATGGATTTGACGCCGGAACGCTCCGTCGGTCATGGTGGAGCCATGCATCACCGTGGGATTCGCGTAGTACTTCGCCGGCGCGCAGGCCGTTAAGCGAAGCACTCCGACCTGCGCGCCGCCCCGGCTCCGCCTCACGTAGGCGGACGGGGCATTTTTTATGCCAGCAGGAAGCTCAGCCACGCATCAGCCACGCAAGGAACGAGCCGATGACCGAACAGATGACAGGAGCCCAGGCCCTCGTGAGGGCGCTGGAGCACGTCGGGGTTGACACCGTGTTCGGGATTCCGGGTGGGGCGATCCTCCCCGCCTACGATCCCCTCTACGACTCGACCAAGGTCCGGCACGTGCTCGTACGGCACGAGCAGGGCGCGGGGCACGCCGCCCAGGGCTACGCGCAGGCCACCGGCAGGGTCGGGGTGTGCATGGCCACCAGCGGCCCGGGTGCGACCAACCTGGTCACCCCGATCGCCGACGCCTACATGGACTCGGTCCCGATGGTCGCGATCACCGGCCAGGTGGCGAGCGCCGCGATCGGCACCGACGCGTTCCAGGAAGCCGACATCTCCGGCATCACCATGCCGATCACGAAGCACAACTTCCTGGTCACCGACCCGGCCGACATCCCGCGGACGATCCTGGAGGCCTTCCACATCGCCTCCACCGGCCGCCCGGGCCCGGTCCTGGTGGACATCGCCAAGGACGCCCTCCAGGCCGTGACGACCTTCCCGAGCTGGCCGCCGGCGATGCAGCTGCCGGGCTACCGGCCGGTGACCCGGCCGCACTCCAAGCAGATCCGCGAGGCGGTCAAGCTGATCGCCGAGGCGAAGCGGCCGGTGCTGTACGTCGGCGGCGGCGTGCACAAGGCAGGCGCCTCGCCGGAGCTGCTGGAGTTCGCCGAGCTGACCGGCATCCCGGTGGTCACCACCCTGATGGCGCGCGGCACCTTCCCCGACAGCCACCCGCAGCACATGGGCATGCCCGGCATGCACGGCTCGGTGTCGGCGGTCGGCGCGCTGCAGAAGTCCGACCTGATCATCGGGCTGGGCGTGCGCTTCGACGACCGGGTCACCGGCGAGCTGTCCAGCTTCGCGCCGTACGCCAAGGTGGTCCACGCCGACATCGACCCGGCCGAGATCTCCAAGAACCGGCACGCGGACGTCCCGATCGTGGGCGACTGCAAGGAGGTCCTCACCGAGCTGATCGCCATGGTGCGCGCGGACGAGCGGAAGGGCGACTACACCGACTGGTGGACGGCCCTCGGCACCTACAAGAAGACCTACCCGCTCGGCTACACCGAGTTCGAGGACGGCTCCCTGGCCCCGCAGTACGTCATGGAGCGGCTGAGCGCGCTCGTCGGCCCGGACGCGATCTACACCGCGGGCGTCGGCCAGCACCAGATGTGGGCCGCGCAGTTCATCGGCTACGAGAAGCCGGGCACGTTCATCAACTCCGGCGGCGCCGGGACCATGGGCTTCGCGGTCCCGGCCGCGATGGGCGCCAAGATGGGCCGCCCCGACGCCACCGTCTGGGCCATCGACGGCGACGGCTGCTTCCAGATGACCAACCAGGAGCTGGCCACCTGCACCATCGAGGGCGTGCCGATCAAGATCGCGGTGATCAACAACGGCAACCTCGGCATGGTCCGCCAGTGGCAGACGCTCTTCTACAACGAGCGCTACTCCAACACCGACCTGCAGACGGTCCGCCGGATCCCCGACTTCGTCAAGCTCGCGGAAGCGTACGGTTGTGTGGGCCTGCGCTGCGAGCGTCCCGAGGACGTGGACGCGACCATCGAGAAGGCGATGGAGATCAACGACGTGCCGGTGGTGATCGACTTCGTCGTCCACCAGGACGCGATGGTCTGGCCGATGGTCGCCGCCGGGACCAGCAACGACGACATCAAGTTCGCGCGCGACATGGCGCCGGTCTGGGACAGCGAGGAGTAGGAACCCATGAGCAGGCACACGCTCTCCGTCCTGGTGGAGAACAAGCCCGGCGTGCTCGCGCGCGTCGCGGCGCTGTTCAGCCGCCGCGGGTTCAACATCGACTCGCTGGCGGTCGGGCCGACCGAGCACGCGGACATCTCGCGGATGACCATCGTGGTCAACGTCGAGGAACTGCCCCTGGAGCAGGTCACCAAGCAGCTCAACAAGCTGATCAACGTGCTGAAGATCGTGGAGCTCGACCCGGGCCAGTCGGTCCAGCGCGAACTCATGCTGATCAAGGTGCGGGCCGACGCCGAGACCCGCTCGAACGTGCTGGAACTGGTCAACCTGTTCCGCGCGCGCTGCGTCGACGTCGCCTCCGACGCGGTGACCATCGAGGTCACCGGGACGCCGGACAAGCTGGAGGCCTTCATCAAGGTCCTGGAGCCGTTCGGCATCAAGGAACTCGTCCAGTCGGGCATGGTGGCCATCGGCCGCGGCGCCCGTTCCATCACCGACCGCTCCCTCCGGGCCCTGGACCGGACCGCGTAGCGGGCGGATCGCCGAGCGAGCGGAGCGGCCGCCCGGAGCGGATCCGGACGGCCGAGACGCGCGCGAGGCGGGAAGCCCGACCGCGAGCAGAGCCGTACAAAACCCTGAAAGGTTCAAGTAAGTGACTGAGATCTTCTACGACGACCAGGCCGACCTGTCGATCATCCAGGGCCGCGTCGTGGCCGTCATCGGGTACGGCAGCCAGGGCCACGCCCACGCGCTCTCCCTGCGGGACTCCGGGGTGGACGTCCGCGTCGGCCTGCCCGAGGGCTCCAAGAGCAGGGAGAAGGCCGAGGCCGACGGCCTGCGCGTGCTGACCCCGGCGGAGGCGGCCGCCGAGGCCGACCTGATCATGATCCTCGCGCCGGACCACATCCAGCGCCACCTGTACGCGCAGGACATCCTGCCGAACCTGCAGCAGGGCGACGCGCTCTTCTTCGGCCACGGCCTGAACATCCGCTACGGCCTCATCGAGGCGCCCGAGGGCGTCGACGTCGCGATGGTCGCCCCCAAGGGCCCCGGCCACCTCGTCCGCCGCCAGTACGCCGCGGGCCGCGGCGTGCCGTGCCTCGTCGCCGTAGAGAAGGACGCCACCGGCAACGCCTGGCCGCTGGTCCTGTCGTACGCCAAGGGCATCGGCGGCACCCGGGCGGGCGCGCTGAAGACCACCTTCACCGAGGAGACCGAGACCGACCTCTTCGGCGAGCAGGCCGTGCTGTGCGGCGGCGTCTCCGAGCTGATCAAGGCCGGTTTCGAGACCCTGATCGAGGCCGGCTACCAGCCCGAGGTCGCCTACTTCGAGTGCCTGCACGAGATGAAGCTGATCGTCGACCTCATGTACGAGGGCGGCATCCACAAGATGTACTGGTCGGTCTCCGACACCGCCGAGTACGGCGGCTACTCCCGCGGCCCGCGCGTCGTGACGCCGGAGACGAAGAAGGAGATGCAGCGCATCCTGGCGGAGATCCAGTCCGGCGAGTTCGCCAAGGAGCTCGTCGACGAGTTCGACGGCGGCCAGAAGCGCTTCACCGCCTACCGCGAGGAGCTGGCCGAGCACCCGATCGAGAAGACCGGCGCCAAGCTCCGCCCGATGATGAGCTGGCTCAAGGACAAGTAGGCCCGTCCCGGGCACGCTTCCGGTGATGGCCGTACGGGGAGGCCCCGTACGGCGACGCCCCCGCGACGGATGACCGTCGCGGGGGCGTCGTGTTCTCCCGGTGGGGGGTCGGCCGGGAGCGCCCTGCGGGTCCTTCCGCCCGCCGCGACCGCCGGCGGCGACGGGCAGGAGGACCCGCAGGGCACGCGGGGGAGCGGCGAGGAGACCCCTCAGCCGTCCGGGGTCCTACTTGGCGGCGAAGTTCTGGGTCCAGTAGATCTGGCCCTGCGCGTTCTTGGCCGCGCCGACGCCGATGAGGTTGTAGTCGCAGTTCATGATGTTGGCCTTGTGGCCGGAGCTGTTCATCCAGCCGTTGACCACGGCGGCCGGGTTCGGGTAGCCCCAGGCGATGTTCTCCGCGAAGGCCCTGCCCCCGGTGAAGCCGGCCCCGCGGATGCGGTCCATGAAGGAGCGGCCGTCCTGGGACTTGTGGTCGAAGTAGCCCTTGGCCGCCATGTCGGCGGAGTGGCCGTAGGAGGACTGGCGCAGCTGCGGATCGTGCTTGAGGGGGGCGCAGCCGCCCTTGGCCCGCTCGACGTTGGTCAGGCGCACGACCTCGTTCTCCTCGGCCGTGCCCACGCTGCCGGGCGTGCCGGGGTTGCCTGGGTTGCTGCTCGGCGGAGCGGGGGTGGTGGGCTTGGCGGTCGGCGGGGCCGGGGTGGTCGGCTTGGCCGTGGGGGTGCCGCTCGGCGGAGCGGGGGTGGTGGGCTTGGCGGTCGGCGGAGCGGGGGTGGTCGGCTTGGCCGTGGGGGTGCCGCTCGGCGGGGCCGGGGTGGTGGGCGTGGCGCTCGGCACCGCGGTGGCCGTGGGGGACGGGAAGCCCGGGAGGGAGCAGGACAGCCGGATCGGCAGGGACCGGGCCTGGTTGCCCCGGTAGTCGACGACCTCGGCGTAGTACGTGCGGACGGCCTTGCTGCAGTCCAGGCTGACGCTGAGCCGGCCGTTGACGATCCCGCGCTGGGACCCGCTCTTGACGGTCCGGTCGGGACCGGGCTGGGCGCGCTTGATGCGGAGCCGGACCAGAGAGGTGTTCTCGCAGCCGGCGCGGGCCGCGGACGCCTCGATCTTCCCGGCGGGCGTGACATAGGGGGCGCTCACCGACACGCCGCACATGTCCCCCGGGCCTGCCGCGGCGTGGGCCGCGACGGCGGGAGTGCTCAGGGCCGCCAGACTTCCGAGGCACATCAGTGCTCCGAGCGGTCTGCGCATGTGGGTTCCTCCAGATGGGTGGACGCTGGATGGGTCCGCATTCTGGTCCCCACAGACATGTCTTGTCACGAAATTTCGGACAAAAATCTGAGGCTCAGGTAAACCGAAGGGATGGCTGACGCGTCACGGAACGCCGTTGGACCGATTTCGACCAGGCATATTCCGGTTCCGGACACGTCCGTAAAGATCGTGAAGTGTCGGGAAAAAATCTTGGGGATGTGGGAGCCGGCAAGAGGACGTGCGGCCCTCCCGGCAGGCCTCCGCCGGGAGGGCCGCACGTCTCGGCGGGGCGTCTCCGGAGGACGGGTGCGCCTCCGGATCGCCTTATCGTCACCGCGCGGTCGCCGTACGTCGTGGATCGCTGTGCGCCGCGGGCCGCCGCGGGATCACTGCTTGGCGGCGAAGTTCTGCGTCCAGTACGGCCTGCCGCTGCTGTTCTTGGCCAGGCCCACCCCGATGTCGGCGTAGGCGCAGTTCATGATGTTGGCCCGGTGTCCGGGGCTGTTCATCCAGGCCGTGACCACCGCGGACGGCGTCTGCTGGCCCCAGGCGATGTTCTCCGCCCAGCGCCGGGCCCCGGTGTAGCCGGCCGCCCTGATGCGGTCGCCGGCCGTCCGGCCGTCCTTGGAGGTGTGGCTGAAGTAGTTCTGGGTGGCCATGTCGAGCGAGTGGCGGTAGGCGGCCGTGCGGAGGTACGGGTTGTTGACGAGGGCTCGGCAGCCGCCCTTCTGGCGCTGGAGGTTCGTCAGCCGTACCACCTCGTCCTCCTCGGGGGTCGCCGCCACGCCGCTCGTCGCGGTGGGGGTGGCGGTCGGCTCGACCGCGGGGGCGGCGACGGCCGGGTTGCTCAGGGCCGTCACGGCGCCGAGGCACACG
Source organism: Planomonospora antibiotica (assembly GCF_014647955.1). Classification (NCBI taxonomy): domain Bacteria; kingdom Bacillati; phylum Actinomycetota; class Actinomycetes; order Streptosporangiales; family Streptosporangiaceae; genus Planomonospora; species Planomonospora antibiotica. The sequence goes on from NZ_BMQE01000026.1 coordinate 10,934, forward strand.
AGTGCTCCTAGCGGTCTGCGCATGTCGGTTCCTCCATCCTTGAGATGGTCTGACCTGGATAAATTCCGCATTCCGCCGCCAATGAACGCCACTCATAGCGAAATTTCGGACAAAAAGGCATGTAGACGGCAGTTATTCGCCTCTATGGATATTTCGGACAGGAGGAGTGCGCGGCCGCCCGCCGCGGAGCGGCGGACGCATGGGTCTACCAAGCGGACACTTGGTGAGGTTCAATGTGGCAATGATCACACCGGCGCCCGGCGCCAGCGTTCCCACCGTCCCCCGCGGCGTACGGCTCGGCTACGGCGTCGGCTCGGTCTGCACCGCCACCTTCGGCACCGTCCCGGGCCTGCTGCTGCTGTTCTACATGACCAACGTGCTGGCCGTACCCGCCTGGATCGCGGGCCTGGTGGCCTTCCTCCCCAAGGTCTGGGACGTCGTGGTCAACCCCTGGGTGGGCCAGCGCTCCGACCGGACGGTCTCCCGCTTCGGCGCCCGCCGTCCCTGGATGCTGCTGGGCGCGCTCACCCTGCCCCCGGCGTTCGCCGCGACGTTCGCGGGCCCGCCGCTCACCGGCCTGCCCGCCGCGGCGTACGTGGCGGTCTGCTATCTGCTCACCGCCACGGCCTACGCCTTCTACGAGGTCCCCTACAAGGCGATGCCGGCCGAGATGACCGGCGACTACCACGAACGCTCGGCGATCCTGCAGTGGAAGATGGTCTTCATCGGCCTGGCGATCCTGCTGTCCGGTTCCGTCGCGCCCGCGATCGCGGGCACCGAGGTGTCCGGCTACCGGCTCATGGGGATGGTCGTCGCCGCGGTGCTGCTCGTGTCGATGCTGGCCGCGTTCTTCGGCACGGCCCGCGCCCCGGTCGTGGTCCGGGCCGAGGCCGAGCCGTCGCTGCGGGCGCAGTTCGCCGCGGCCCGCACGAACCGGCCGTTCCTGCTGCTGCTCGGGCTGAGCTGCGCCCAGATGTTCGCCGCCGGGACGCTGCTCGCGGGCGCGCCGTACTTCGCGACCTACACGCTGGGCGACCCCGGGGCGACCAGCACCCTGCTGCTGTGCATCGTCGGGCCGCTGCTGGTGACGATGCCGGGCTGGGTCGCCCTGTCGCGGCGCTACGACAAGCGCGGGGCGATGCTCGGGGCCTCGTCGCTGTTCGCCGCCGGGGCGGCCGCGATGGCGCTGACGGAGGAGCTCGGGCCGGTCTACGCGCACGCGTGCGTGCTGGTCGTCGGCGTCGGCTACGCGGGCCTGCAACTGCTGCAGTTCTCGATGCTCTCCGACGTGATCGTCCACGACGCGGCGGTCACCGGCAGGAACCGGGCCGGGGTGTTCACCGGCCTGTGGACGGCGGCCGAGACGGTGGTCTTCGCGTTCGGCGCGCTGGTGCTCGGCTGGCTGCTGGGCGTGGCGGGCTTCGTGGAGTCCGGCTCGGGCGCGGCGGTGGAGCAGCCCGCGGCGGCGGTCCGGGCCGTGCTGTACGGCGGCACGCTGGTCCCCGCCCTCTTCGCCGGGATCGCGGTGCTGCTGACGACGCGCTATCTCCTCACGGAGCAGGAGCTCAGGTCGGCTGGGGTGTGACCACCACGAAGGCGCAGTCGCCGAAGGAGATCACGTCGCCCGGCCGGACCCGCGCCGGACCGACCAGCCGCCAGTCGTTCAGCCGGGTGCCGTTGAGCGAGCCGAGGTCGACGAGGATCCAGTCCTCCTCGTCCCGGCGGAGCTCGGCGTGGATCCGGGAGACCGTCAGGTCGGCCAGGACCAGGTCGCAGGCCGAACCCCGGCCCACCACGTAGCGGTTGCGGGCGTCACCGGGCAGGGCCAGTTTGGGCAGCCGGGGCCGGCGCCAGGCGGACTCCACCCGGGTGGTGAAGTCGGAGATCGACGAGACGACCTCCGTCACCATGCGGCGGAACCGGCCGCGCTGCGGCAGGTCGGCGACCAGGTTCTCCAGCTCGCCCTGGTTGCGGGCGCGCAGGGCCATGTCGACGCGTCCGAGGAACGTGTCGTGCGAAAGTCGCCCCTCGACGGCGCGGTCCCGGAGCTCGTTGATCGCACGATCGCGGTCCCCGTCGGATGCGCGGGCCGGGGGATGCGTCGAGCTCATCCCCCGAGTATCGGTCCCAACCCCGATTCCTGTCCAGAATATGCGGATCCCCACCCCCGGTTGCCGTGACCATACCGAGTATGCATACTCGGTATCCATGGCGATCCGACAAGGGCTGCTCGCCCTGCTGAGCCAGGGGCCCCGCTACGGCTACCAGTTGCGTTCCGAGTTCGAGGCGTCGACGGGGGCGATCTGGCCGCTCAACATCGGCCAGGTCTACACGACGCTCTCGCGCCTGGAACGCGACGGCCTGGTCGCCCCCGGCGAGCAGGACGTCCAGGGCCGGGTCGTCTACACGATCACCGAGGCCGGTCGGGCCGAGATGGAGCGATGGCTCAGCACCCCCGTCGCCCGGTCCGACCGGCCCCGGGACGAACTGGTCGTCAAGCTGGCCATGGCGGTCGCGGCCGGCGCCGACCCGCGCCCGGTGATCCGGGCCCAGCGCACCGCGACCATGCGCGCGCTGCAGGAGCTCACCCGGGCCATGGCGGGCGCCGAGGGCCCGGCGCAGCGGCTGGTGCTCGACTCGATGGTCTTCCAGGCCGAGGCGGAGCAGCGCTGGCTCGACCACTGCGAGGCCGTGCTCGCGGCCTCCCCCCGCACGCCGGAGGCCCCCCGCTCCCCGGAGCCGGGATCCGGTCCCTCCCCAGATGAGGAGTTCTGATGAGTTTCGACCCGGTCGTACGGCTCGCGGACGTGACCCGTGTCCACGGCGACGGCCCGCAGGCCGTGCACGCGCTGCGCGGGGTGAGCCTGGACGTCGCCGCCGGAGAGCTGGTCGCGGTGGTGACTCCTCCGCTCCCTGGAGGGAGCGGCTTCTCGCTAAGCCGCTTGCGCAGCCTCACGAAGGGCAAGCCCTGCCCTCAAGATGTTGACCGCCGCGTTCACGTCGGCGTGCGCTTCATGCCCGCACGCCGTACAGGCGAATGCGGCCTGGGTGAGGCGGTTCTCCTTCGCCACGTGCCCGCAGCGCGAGCACGTGCGGGAGGTGTCGGCGGGGTTCACCGCGATCAGCTCTCGACCGGCGCTTTCAGCCTTGTACGCGAGGATCATCAGGAACACCCCCCAACCCGCATCCAGAATCGAACGGTTGAGCCCGGACTTGGCCGCGACGCCCCGGCCAGGCGCGTCGAGCGTGCCGGACGCGCTGCGGGTCATGTTCGCGACCTTCAGCGCCTCGTGCACGATCACGTCGTAGGCGGCCACCAGAGCGTTCGCGGCCTTGTGGGCGTGGTCCAGGCGCTGCCGCCGCACCGTGGCGTGCAGCGCCGCGACCCGGGCGACGGCCTTGCGGCGGCGCACGGAGCCGCGCTTCTTGCGGGCGAGGTCGCGCTGCGCCGCCGCCAGGCGGTCGGCGGAGGCGGCCAGGTGACGCGGGTTGCCGATGTGCCCGCCGCCGGAGGTGGTCACCAGGGAGGCCACCCCCAGGTCGATCCCGGCGGCGGCTCCGGTGGCGGGCAGGGGCTGGGCGGGCACGTCGTCGCACGACAGGATCACGTACCAGCGGGAGCCCTCCCGCTTGACGCTGATCGTCTTGACCTGGCCCTGCACAAGCCGGTGCCGGTGGACGCGGACGTGCCCGACGCCCTGCAACCGCACGTAGGTCGCGGTCGGGTGCTGCGGTTGGGAGTCCCACCGGCAGCCGTCGCCGTCCTTGGGCCAGATGACGGTGTCGAACCGGCCGCGGCCCTTGAACCGGGGGAAGCCCGGCGTGCGCCCGGCCTTGACGCGCGTGAAGAACGCGGCGAACGCCTTGTCGAGCCGTCGCAGGGTGGCCTGCTGGGAAGAGAAGCTCCAGCGGCCCTGCCCGCCGGGGTCAGCGGCGTGGATGTGCTTCAGCTCGGCCGACTGGTCGCCGTAGCGGATGCTCACGCCCGCTTTGGCGTAGGCGGTGCGGCGGTGCTCCAGGGCGGCGGTGTAGAGCTGCCGGTGGTCCTCCAGGCACGCGGTGAGCGCGGCGGCCTGCTTGGCGGTGGGGCGCAGCAGGAACGTGTACGACCTGCGCACACCCACCTCCCATCACGTCCGGTAACGGTAACGCCACGACATCGGCTAGCACCGGCAAAGCCGGGAAGGACATCCATGATGCGCGGACCTGACAGGTCAGGGCACGCTCGGGCCTCGGCGGCCCTCCCACTCCCGATTCCCTCCTCGCCTGAAGGCGACGGTCCCCTCGGGATGATCTGATGGGCCGGTGGCTCGAGGTGGGCTCAACGGGGTACCGGTCGAGAGATCGGAAGCGGTCCTCGCCGTGCCGTGGCCGGTGTTCCTAGCGGTGGGCCTGGGCCTGTCGCTGGCGGCGGCGCTCATCGCGGCGCTGTCCGCCCGGACGAAGGTGACGCTCACCCGCCGGATTGCCTGACCCCGGCCCGGTCCTCTCCCGGAGCGCCGGGGAGGACCGGGCGGTACGGCGCAGGGCGCCGGGCGGCGCCGGGCGGCACGGCCTACGGCAGCGTGATGCGGATCTTGGACTGCTTGTGCGGGAGCTCCTCCCAGTCGTCCATGAACTTGGCCGTCAGGCCGTACCGGGCGGCCAGGTTCACCAGCGTCTCGGTCCGGTAGTAGAAGTCCTCGCGCAGCACCTGGTGCTCGCGGCCCTCGGTCCGGTCGAAGGTGAAGTCGAACCAGCCGCCGGGGCGCATGACGCGGCCCACGTGGGCGAAGCACTCCTCGATCACGTGCAGCGGCGAGTGGGAGAAGACGCTGTGCGCGTGGACCACGTCGAAGTGCGCGTCGGGCAGGAACTCCAGTTTCAGGTCCCGGACCGGGGTCAGGTGCGGGAGCTTGTCGCGCAGGCCGTACTCGGTGAGGGTCCTCTGGGCGGCGACGAGGATGTCGGGGGAGATGTCGAGGCCGTAGTAGCCGCCGGTGTCGAGGTAGTCGATGAACAGGCGGCCGGCGCGCAGGTTGCCGCAGCCGATCTCCAGCATCCGGTGCCCGGGGCGCAGGCCGTGCCCGACCAGGTAGTCGAACTGCATCCGGCCGAGGGCGAGCCAGCGCTCGTGCGACTTGCTGCCCACCGCCGCCTCGGGGTTGCGCGCCGTGTCCGACTTCATCACGGCCCGGTAGTAGCTGACGTGGTCGCTGGTGCGCAGCCGGAACCAGGTGTCCCGGGCCAGCCTCCGCACGTGCGGGACGATCCGGTCCGGATGCCGTACGGCATAGCGCAGCTGATGGATCGGGTTGGAACGGGTCATCTCTGCTGAACCTCCGCGAGCCGGTGCTTGCAGGTCGTCGGCGCCGCGGTGAAGCTGACCACCGCGGGGACGGCGGCCTGGCCGGCCGGGGAGCGCGCGGCGCCCGCCGGGCCGCTGAACGGCCAGACCCGCAAGGGCATGGTTACCAGAACCCCGCAGGCCGGAGCCGTCAGCGGCGGTCCGGGAGCGTCCGGGACGTACGCCGCGAAGCACGGCACGTCGACCCGCCACGCGGACGCGCAGGCCCACCGCGTTCCCCACCCCGGAGAGCCCCGGAGAACCGCCGAAGGCGCCCCGGGGCGTCACGGAGACCCGTGGAGGCCGCGGTCAGTCCCGTACGTCGGCGCAGACCACGTGGGCGCCGACCTCGATCATGCGCTGCTCGCTGCGCGCGTCGGCGACCCGCGCCATGAGGATCGGCGCGTCGCTCGCCGCCAGCTGGGGCAGCCGGGCCCGCACCATGCGGTGCAGGTCGCGCACCACGTCCTCGGCCGCGGACATGTGCACCTTGACGTGGAGCATGATCCCGGGAGCCCCCGAGGCGGTCCGGGCCTCGGAGATCCACACGTGGTGGATGAGCGGGAAGTCGGCGAGCAGCTGGGAGATCGCCACGCGCAGCGCGGGCAGGATCGGGTGGGCGCACCGCTTGTAGCCGGGGTCGACCATCTGCATCGGCCCCGACAGGTGGGGGCGCGGCGCGGGGATCCACGGCTGGGCGGAGGCCGCGGGCACCGGGGCGGTCATCGGCCGGACCGGCGGGAGCGGCCGGCTCGGCGGAGCCGGAGGGCCCGACGAGAGCGGGGTGGTGGGCGCGGCCAGCGGGCTCATCGGGGCCAGCGGAGCCGCCGAACCCACCGGACCGGCCGGACCTGCCGAGCTCACCGCCGAGGCGCGGCTGACCGTCGCCATCGCCCCGGTCGCGTAGGCGGTCGGGGTCGTGCCCGACAGCGCCGGCGCGGGACCGGTGCGGGTGGAGCGCAGGTACCGCAGGAGGTCCTCGATCGGCACGGCCGCGGCCGTGGGCCCGGCGGCGTCGATCACGATCTCGCGCACGCCCGTGACGCGCTGGATGTCGAGGATGGTGTCGGCGTCGCAGTCCGACAGGGAGTGGCTGCCGCCGTGCCGTGCGTAGGTGCCCGCGGAGGTGTATCCGAGCAGCACCCGGTCACCGGTCTGCGTCGTCCCGAGGACGACGGAGCGGTCCGGTCGCACGGCGACGAGGAGCCCCCCTTCGGCAAGCGCGGCCAGCAGCCGGTGCGGGCCGCCGTGCTGCGCGAGCACATCGCCGAGAGCGGGGTTGCCGATGCTCATATGACGAACGATAGGTAGAGGACCACGGCTTATGAGGGTAATCGTGAAGATTTATCGCAGCAATACCAAGTTGAAGGTTCTGTGCATGAGATTCGGGGGGATTGGGTACCAGTCTCCGCCCGCAGGCCGGGGGTGATCTCCGTCTCGGATCGCGGGACACTCGTGAACACGTTCACAAGCGTCGATAGACTGCGTGAGATCCGGTGCAGCCCTCCCCGTCTCGTAAGGAACCACCAGTGAACAAGCCCGTCGTACTGGTCGCAGAGGAACTCTCCGAGGCCGGTCTCGCGGTCCTGGGCGCGGACTTCGAGGTCCGTCACACCGACGGCGCCGACCGCGCCCAGTTCCTGCCCGCCCTCGCCGACGTGGACGCGCTCATCGTGCGCAGCGCCACCCAGGTGGACGCCGAAGCCATCGCGAACGCGCCCCGGCTCCGCGTCGTCGCCCGCGCGGGCGTCGGCCTGGACAACGTGGACGTGGAGGCCGCGACCAAGGCCGGCGTCATGGTCGTCAACGCGCCGACCTCCAACATCACCAGCGCCGCCGAGCACACCGTCGCGCTGATCCTCGCCTCCGCCCGCAACGTCGCCCAGGCGCACTCCGCGCTCAAGGGCGGCGAGTGGAAGCGCTCGAAGTACACCGGCGTGGAGCTCGACGAGAAGGTCGTCGCGATCCTCGGCCTCGGCAAGATCGGCCAGCTGGTCGCCCAGCGCCTGCAGCCGTTCGGCGTCGAGCTGATCGCCTACGACCCCTACCTGCAGCCGGCCCGCGCCGCGCAGATGGGCGTGCGCCTGGTCTCGCTGGAGGAGGCCCTGCGCGAGGCCGACTTCATCACCGTGCACCTGCCGAAGTCCAAGGAGACGGTCGGCCTCATCGGTGACAAGGAGCTGCACCTGGTCAAGCCGTCGGTCCGCCTGATCAACGTGGCCCGCGGCGGCATCATCGACGAGGGCGCCCTGTACTCCGCGATCAAGGAGGGCCGGGTCGCCGGCGCCGGCATCGACGTGTTCCCCAAGGAGCCCGTCACCGACAGCCCGCTGTTCGAGCTGGACCAGGTCGTCGTCACCCCGCACCTGGGCGCCTCCACCCACGAGGCCCAGGAGAAGGCCGGCACCCAGGTCGCGCGGAGCGTGAAGCTGGCCCTGGCCGGCGAGTTCGTGCCGGACGCGGTCAACGTCCAGGGCGGCGCCGTCGCCGAGGACGTCAAGCCGGGCCTGCCGCTGGCCGAGAAGCTCGGCCGCGTGTTCACCGCCCTGGCCGGCGAGGTCGCCACCAGGCTCGACGTCGAGGTCCGCGGCGAGATCGCCTCCCAGGACGTCCGGGTGCTGGAGCTGGCCGCCCTCAAGGGCGTCTTCACCGACGTGGTCGAGGACTCCGTCACCTACGTCAACGCCCCGCTCCTGGCCAAGGACCGCGGCGTGACGGTGGAGCTGGTCACCAGCGCCGAGAGCCCCGACTGGCGCAACGTGGTGACCGTCCGCGGCGTCCTGGCCGACGGCCGGACGGTCTCGGTCTCGGGCACCCTGTCCGGCCCGCGGCAGATCACGAAGATCGTCGAGGTCAACGGCTACCAGATCGAGATCGAGCCGACCGACCACCTGTCGTTCTTCACCTACTCCGACCGTCCCGGCGTCGTCGGCGTCGTCGGCCGCATCCTGGGCGACCACGGCATCAACATCGCCTCCATGCAGGTGGCCCGGCACGCCAAGGGCGGCAAGGCGCTCATCGCGCTGACCGTCGACACCGCCATCCCGGCCGACGTCGTCGAGCAGATCGTCGCCGAGATCGGTGCCGAGGGCGGCCGCACGGTCGACCTGGCCGACTAGCGGCCCCCGCCCGCGGCGACCGGCGGACCGCACCCGCGGCGACGCTCTCCGAGACGGCCGCCGTCCCTCGTCCGAGGGGCGGCGGCCGTCTCAGCATGCGGGAAGTCCGTACGGCGGGCGAGACGGCACCGCGATGACCAGGTAGTCTGGGATGAAATACACCAGGTTCCCGTCGTCCTCACCTGTCACGGCGGGGCCTGAGGGGCAGGCCGGCGGCCCGCCGCGCCGCGGTGGCGCCTCTCCGGTGACCGGCCCCTCGTCGCCGGTCCGCGATCCGGACCCGCGACCCCAGGCCCGGTCCGGGGCCGCGATCGGCACCTCCGGACCCCTCCCCTGGTCCCGTGCCGCTTTCCGTACGACCGAGATGAGAGTCGCCATGTACGACATGTATCCCTGGAACCGTCCCGAGGACGCCAAGGAGGAGGCCGCCGAGGCCCTCCAGGCGGCGCTGGACCGCCGCGACAACGGCGGCGCGCCGAACCGCTAGCCGGACGGCGGGCATACCGAACCCCCGGCCGGACGGCGGGCATACCGAACCCCCGGCCGGACGGCGGACGCCGGTGCGCCGCCCCGCTCGCCCCGATCCACCCGGGACGCACGAAGTGTCCGATTGGTGAGACCGTTGTCCGAGGACCGGGACGGACCGGTAAGGTGCCCTCATGGATTCGCGTAACATCCGCCTGGCGGTCATCCCGGGTGACGGGATCGGGACCGAAGTCGTCACCGAAGGCCTGAAGGTCCTCGAAGCGGTCGGGGGGAAGGTGGAGACCACCACCTACGACCTCGGCGCCAAGCGCTACCACGAGACCGGTGAGACCCTCCCGGACACGGTCCTGGACGAGCTGCGCGGATACGACGCGATCCTGCTCGGCGCGATCGGCGACCCCAGCGTGCCCCCGGGCATCCTGGAGCGCGACCTGCTGCTCCGGCTCCGCTTCGACCTCGACCACTACGTGAACCTCCGCCCGGTCAAGCTCTTCCCCGGCGTGGAGACCCCGCTGGGCGGGGTCCGCCCCGAGGAGATCGACATGATCGTCGTGCGGGAGGGCACCGAGGGGCTGTACGCCGGGGCCGGCGGCGTGCTGCGCCGCGGCACGCCGCACGAGATCGCCACCCAGGAGTCGGTGAACACCGCCCACGGGGTCGAGCGCGTCGTCCGCTACGCCTTCGACAAGGCGCTCTCCCGCCCCCGTAGGAAGCTGACGCTGGTCCACAAGACCAACGTGCTGACCTACGCGGGCGACCTGTGGGCCCGCACCGTCGACCGCGTCAGCCTGGAATACCCCGACGTCGAGACCGACTACTGCCACATCGACGCGGCCTCGATGTTCTTCGTCAGCCAGCCGCAGCGGTTCGACGTGATCGTCACCGACAACCTCTTCGGCGACATCATCACCGACATCGGCGCGGCGATCGCCGGCGGCATCGGCCTGGCGGCCAGCGGCAACATCAACCCCGAGCGCACCGCGCCGAGCATGTTCGAGCCGGTCCACGGCAGCGCCCCCGACATCGCCGGGCAGAGCAAGGCCGACCCCACCGCCACGATCCTGTCGGTCGCCATGCTCCTGGACCACCTGGGCCTGGCCGAGGAGTCCGCCCGGGTCGAGCAGGCCGTCGCCGACGACCTGGTCGAGCGGCTGACCGGCTGGAGCGGCCGGACCACCCAGGAGATCGGTGACGACATCACCGCCCGAGTAGCCGGCTGAGGAAGCCGCCCACCCCGACCCCAGACGCGCCCGGCGGCTCCCAGCGAGCCGCCGGGCGCGTCTTCGCGTCCGCGGCCCCTTCCGCCGGTCCCGCCTCCTGCCGATCACCGGTCGGAATGCAGTAGTTTCCCGTTACCCGGTCCGTCGCAGAATGGACTAAAGGGTAGACCCGCCACAAAGAGAAGGATCTCCGTCATGACCACCGCTCAGAAGCTCGGCTTCGACGTGCAGCTCTCCGACCACGCGCGCACCGCGGCAGAGCGGGAGCGGGTAATGGAGAGTCCCGGGTTCGGGCAGGTCTTCACCGACCACATGATCTCGATCGACTACACCGAGGGCGAGGGCTGGCACGACGCGCGGCTCATGCCGTACGGCCCGCTGACCCTGGACCCGGCGACCTCGGTCTTCCACTACGCCCAGGAGCTCTTCGAGGGGCTCAAGGCCTACCGGCAGCCGAGCAGCGGGGCGATCGTCTCCTTCCGGCCGTACGCCAACGCGGCCCGCTTCAACACCTCCGCGCTGCGCATGGCCATGCCCGAGCTGCCCGAGGAGACGTTCGTCGAGTCGCTGGAGCTACTCGTCCAGACCGACCGCGAGTGGGTGCCGACGACCGAGGGGCACAGCCTCTACCTGCGGCCCTTCATGATCGCCACGCAGCCCGCACTCGGCGTGAACTACCCGTCGAGGAACTACAAGTTCATGGTGATCGCCTCCCCGGCCGCGGCCTACTTCGGCGCCAGCAAGGCGGTCTCGGTCTGGCTCTCCACGGAGTACACCCGCGCGGCCCCGGGCGGCACCGGCTTCGCCAAGTGCGGCGGCAACTACGCGGCGGCCTTCGTGGCCCAGCGCCAGGCCGTCGAGCAGGGCTGCGACCAGGTGGTCTGGCTGGACGCGAACGAGCACCGCTACGTCGAGGAGATGGGCGGGATGAACCTGTTCTTCGTCTACGGCGACCGCCTGCTGACCCCGGCGCTCACCGGCACGCTGCTGCCGGGCATCACCCGCGACTCGATCCTCACCCTGGCCGGCAGCCTCGGCCTCACCGCCGAGGAGGGCCGCATCTCGATCGAGGAGTGGCAGGCGGGCTGCGAGTCCGGCGAGCTCACCGAGGTCTTCGCCTGCGGCACCGCGGCGGTCGTCACCCCGGTCGGCTCGGTCAAGGGCGCCGACCGCGCCTGGACGGTCGGCGACGGCACCCCCGGCCCGGTCACCCGCCGCATCCGCGAGGAGCTCACCGGCATCCAGTACGGCACCCGCTCCGACGTGCACGGCTGGGTCCACAAGATCTGCTGACCGGCGTTCTCGGTCCAGAACCATCGGGGCCGGGTCAGGAACCCATCAGGATATGGTCTGGGCCCGCCCGGGTTCCGGACCGCGTCCGATGGACGGTCGCGGGCCGGCCCGTTGACGGGTCGGCCCACCTCGCAGAGGAGCGCGCCTGTTCCCACCGTCCCACCCGGGCTTCTCCATGCAGCGGTCCTACTCCTCGATCAGCGTGCCCGTGTCGATCGTGAAGTTCCACGGCGCGGGCAACTCCAGCAGTCCGCCGATCGGTATTTCGAGTCGTTGCCGGTACCCCGTTTGACTGGGGTGGCTGAGCAGCCGGGTAACGCGCTTGAAGGGATCGATGACGAGATAGAGGGGAACGCCCGCAAGCGCGCAGTTTCTCGGCTTCGTCACGTGGTCGTCTTCGACGCTGCTGGGAGAGACGACCTCGACGACGAGAAGGGTCTCGTTGCCCCACACGTTCTCGTCGTCCCACATCTTCGGACCGGGCGGGACGACGGTGATGTCCGGCCGGTAGCGATCCAGCTGAGGATGAAGGAAGATCTTGATGTCCTGCCAGATCTTCCACCCTCGCTTGGTCAGTAGGGGGATGAGCTGAATCGTCAGCTGGTAAATGATGTCTGCGTGACCGGATGTGGGCAACTCCCTCACCACGATCCGGCCGTTGATGATTTCGACCTTCCGGTCATGGTGTCGTTCGCAGTCCTCCCGGTAGAGGCGCTCCAGTTCGGCGCGTGCGTATCTCTCCGGTGTGACGGTGTGCTCTCTCCGTGGTGAGGCGGTATGTTCGCGCAGGACTTTGGCCATGGGTCCATCATCCCCTCCTGATGGGCGGACGCAATGTGTTTGACACGCTGCATAAAGTAACGGCAAAGTCTGCCGCCCATCCGAAGGCCGGGGAAACTTCTCGTCAGTGCTTTCGAATCATGGTCAGGCCGTCGGCCATGGGGAGCATGATCGAGGTGGTCCGGGGGTCGGCCATGACCATGTCGTTGAACTCGCGCATCACCTGGGTGGTCTCGTCGCGCTCCTTGGGGTGGGCGACCCGGCCGTCCCACAGGGTGTTGTCGACGAGGATCACCCCGCCCGGGGCCAGGACGGACATCAGGATCCCGTAGTAGGCCGGGTAGCCGGGCTTGTCGGCGTCGATGAAGGCCAGGTCGACGGGCGGACCGCCGGTCAGCTCGCGCAGCCGCACCTCGGCCGGGCCGAGCCGCAGCTCGACGCGGTCGGCGACCCCGGCCTTCTCCCAGTAGCGGCGGGCCACCGCGGTCCACTCCTCGCTGGCGTCGAAGCAGGTCAGCCGGCCGCCGGGGGCCAGGCCGCGGGCCAGGCAGACGGAGGAGTAGCCGGTGAAGGTGCCGACCTCCACGGCGTTCCGGGCGGCGGAGATCTGGGCGATCATGGTGAGGAAGCGGCCCTGGTCGGGGGCGATCTGCATGTTCGCCCGCTCGCCCATGAGCTCGCGCGTCTCCAGGGCCAGGGCGTCCAGCAGCTCGTCGGGCCGGGCGGTGTGCGCGAGCAGATACTGCCCGACGGCCGGTTCGAGATAAGTCGCCTTCATCCGGCCATTCTCGCCGGTCGGAGTCGATCTCCCCGGCCGGGGTCCCTCTCGCGGCGCCGGGCCGTACGTCTCGTATCCCGAGATCAATGTGTCAGATGGTGGCCGCGTGTGGCAGACTTCGGAGCATCATGTTCTACGGTCTGCTCATTATCGGCAGGCGCGCTGGCTGAAAAGGGACACCGCCAGCGCGCAGACCTCTCACGTCCGTGAGGGGTCTTTTTGCTTTCCGGGGCCGGACGGGCGCGCGGCGACCACCGCACCGCGAAGGAGATCCTCAATGACCGACGACCGCTTCCACGTCTACGACACGACGCTCCGCGACGGGGCGCAGCAGGAGGGCCTCAACCTGACGGTGGCCGACAAGCTGGCCATCGCGCGGCACCTGGACGGCCTGGGCGTCGGGTTCATCGAGGGCGGCTGGCCCGGCGCGAACCCCAAGGACACCGAATTCTTCCGGCGGGCTCGGACCGAGCTCGACCTGAAGCACGCGCAGCTCGCCGCGTTCGGCGCGACCCGCCGGGCCGGGGTGAAGGCGGCCGACGACCCACTGGTCGCCGCACTGCGCGAATCCGGCGCGCCGGTCGTGACCCTCGTCGCCAAGAGTCACGACCGGCACGTGGAGCTGGCCCTGCGCACGACCCTGGAGGAGAACCTCGCGATGATCCGCGACACGGTCTCCCACCTGCGGGCGGAGGGCCAGCGGGTCTTCCTCGACGCCGAGCACTTCTTCGACGGCTACAAGTCCAACCCGGCCTACGCACTGGAGGTCCTGCGGACCGCGGCGGAGGCGGGCGCGTCGGTGATCGCGCTCTGCGACACCAACGGCGGCATGCTCCCCGACGAGCTCGCCGAGGTCGTCCACGAGGCGGTCGGCACCGGCGCCCGCGTCGGCATCCACTGCCACGACGACACCGGCTGCGCGGTGGCCAACACGCTGGCCGCGGTCAAGGCCGGCGCCACCCACGTGCAGGGCTGCGCCAACGGGTACGGCGAGCGCTCCGGCAACGCCAACCTGTTCACCGTGGTGGCCAACCTCCAGCTCAAGCGGGGCTTCGACCTCGTGCCGAGAGAGGCGCTGGCCGACATGACCCGCATCGCGCACGCGATCACCGAGGTGACCAACGTCACCCCGAACTCCCACGCGCCCTACGTCGGGGTCTCCGCCTTCGCGCACAAGGCCGGGCTGCACGCCAGCGCGATCAAGGTCGACCCCAACCTCTACCAGCACATCGACCCGGCGCAGGTCGGCAACGACATGCGGATGCTCGTCTCCGACATGGCCGGGCGCGCCTCGGTCGAGCTCAAGGGCCGCGAGCTGGGCTACGAGCTGTCGCCCGAGACCTCGCGCGACCTGGTGGACCGGGTCAAGGAGCTGGAGTCGCGGGGCTACACGTTCGAGGCGGCCGACGCCTCCTTCGAGCTGCTGCTCCGCGACACCGTGGCGGGCGAGCGGCGCCGGCACTTCGCGGTCGAGTCCTGGCGGGTCATCGTGGAGCGCACGCGCGGCGGCGAGCTGGTCAGCGAGGCCACGGTCAAGCTGCACGCCAAGGGCGAGCGGATCGTCGCCACCGGGGAGGGCAACGGCCCGGTCAACGCGCTGGACCGGGCGGTGCGGGCGGGACTGGAGCGGCTCTACCCGGAGCTGGCCGGGGTCGAGCTGATCGACTTCAAGGTGCGGATCCTGGAGGGCACGCACGGCACCGACGCGATCACGCGCGTGCTGATCACCTCCAGCGACGCGACCGCCGAGTGGGCGACCGTGGGCGTCGACGAGAACATCATCGAGGCCTCCTGGCAGGCCCTGGAGCAGGCCGTCACCTACGGCCTGCTGCGCGCGGGGCACGAGGCGGGCTGACGGCGCACCGGGCCCGGCGGGCGGGGCGCGCCGCCGCACCCCCGTCGGTACGGCGCCGCACCCCCGTCGGTACGGCGCCGCACCCCCGGGGTACGGCGCCGCGTCCCCGCCTCCGCGGTCAGGAGAGGTCCGCGCGACCGGCCTTGAAGGAGACCGAGCCCTCGGCGGTCTCCAGCCGGACCCTGCCGCCGGAGCAGGAGACCGAGGGCCGGTCGGTGCCGGGCACCACCACGGTCAGCAGCCCGCCCGCGACGGCGGGGGAGACGACGGCGGGGGCGGCCTCCTTCTTCAGGTAGGCGGTGGAGACCCAGCCCTGGTAGGGGCTGCTCGCGCCGCGGACGACCCGCTGGCCGCCGACCGGCTTGCAGGACGGCATCGCCAGCTGGACCAGCGTCGCCTTCCAGCCCGTCTTGTCCTTGACGACGACCCGGCCGCCCCCGTCGGAGACCGCCGACAGCCCCGGGGCGAAGTGCCACAGGCTGCTCACCTTCGAGCCCTTGGGCACCGTGTCGAGCACGGCCATCACGTCCTCGCCGTGGTTGACCAGGACCGAGCGGGTGCGCGGCACGCCGTACGCCCTGTCGGTGAGGCGGAAGCTCTGCCGGTTCTCGCCGATCGACGACCTGGTCAGGGCGGTGGCGGTCCGGGGGCGGAAGTGGGCGCCGGCCACGACCGGCACGTTGTGCGCCTCGGGGGACATCGTCCAGCGGCGGTAGCCGCTGTTCTCGTAGGAGTGGAAGCCCGCGTCGACCAGGACGTCGCGGCCCTGGGCGTAGTAGGTGACGCCCAGGTGGTCCTCGTGCCCGTGGTACCTGGTGCCCGGTCCGAACCGGATGGAGTAGAACGCCGACTCCGGCTTGCCCCAGGCGGTCCGGCCGTAGACGTAGCCGTTGCCGTACACCTTCACGGTCTTCTTCGGGCTGTCGTAGCCGACCGGGCGCACGTCGGCGCCGCCGTCCCCGATCGGCACCATGAAGCCGTTGGGCTGGGTGGAGTGGGCGACGAAGTCCTTGAGCGACTCCCAGCGGCGCTCGATCGACGAGGGCACCTTCCGGCCGCACTCCTTGATGTCGTCCATGGCCACCTTGAGCCGGTCGTGGACGTAGGTCGCGTAGCGGGGCGCCTGCTCGCGCAGGGCGCCCTGGGAGTCGACGTCGAGGTCGACGGTCTCGGTCAGGCGGCGGATCGCCAGGGAGGACCACTCGTCGCGCTTGTAGCGGCAGCCGATGCCGAGCAGCGCGATGTCCTGGTCGATGCCGTGGTTGTGGCCCTTCTCGTACAGCCTGGGGTCGGAGAGCATCGAGGCGTGCTCGGCCAGGCTCCTGGTCAGCCAGGACTCGCCGACGTGCTTGCTCAGGCAGACCAGCGCGGGGGCGCGCAGCGCGATCGGATGCTCCTGCCAGGCGTACGGGCTCCCCCCGCCGCGGCGGGGGTTGTCCGCCACCCAGTCCTTGGCGATCTCGGTGGCGCGGGTCAGGTAGGCCTTGTCCCCGTTGGTCTCGTAGTCGGCGACCAGGCGGCCCATCCAGCGCAGGGAGTGGAAGACCATGCTCCAGGAGCGGTTGCGGTAGGGGTCGGTCCGCCAGTCGACGTCCTTGCCCACCTTGACCGGGGGCAGGCCGAGGAAGTCCACCTCCCCGGCCATGACGTCGGCCGACGTGGGGGTCGCGGGCAGCCAGTCGCCCTGGCACTCGGCCGTGCGTTTGACCGCGGTGGTGCCGGCGCCGGCGGTCTGGGCGGTGCCGACCATCGCGCCGCAGGTCAGCAGGAGGGCGGTGGGGAGTACGAGTGCTCGTGTGCGGCGGCGCACGCCAGTTCCTTCCAGGCCGAGTGAAGAGGGTGGATCATGCTGACCGAATCCCACCAAACCGGTCAAGCCGGGACGCCCTCTTCCAGCACATCGTTAGCAACCAGATGCACGGGGGCGGTTTACCGGGCCCAAGCCCGGGTCCGGGCCGAAGGCCTCCCGGTAGGCGGTGGGGGAGACCCCCACCTGGCGGCGGAAGTGGGGCCGCAGCGCCACCGCGGAGGCGAAGCCCGACCTGCGGGCCACCTGCTCGACCGGCTCGGCGGTGGTCTCCAGCAACCGCCGGGCGTGCAGGACGCGCTGGTGGAGCAGCCACTGGGCGGGCGTGGTCCCGGTGGCCCGGCGGAAGCGCCGGTCGAAGGTGCGGCGGCTCATCAGCGCCCGGGAGGCGAGGGCGTCCACGCTCAGCTCCCGGTCCAGGTGGCGCAGGGCCCAGTCGAGGACGTCGCCGAACGGGTCGCCGGCGGCCGGGGCCGGGACGGGGTGGTCGATGTACTGGGCCTGGCCGCCGGCCCGGTGCGGCGGCGTGACGAGGCTCCTGGCGACGGTGTTGGCCACCCGCGTGCCGTACGCGCGGCGGACCAGGTGCAGGCAGAGGTCGATGCCGCCGGTGCTGCCCGCCGAGGTGAGGATGTCCCCGTCGTCCACGTAGAGCACGTCGGGCCGGACCTCGACGCGCGGGTACGCCGAAGCGAGGAGCCCCGTGTAGCGCCAGTGCGTGGTGGCCGGACGCCCGTCCAGCAGCCCGGTGGCCGCCAGCACGAACGTGCCGAGGCACAGGGAGACGACCGTCGCCCCCCGGCCGTGGGCCCGGCGCAGCGACTCCAGCGCCTCCGGCGACGGCGGCCGGCCCGCGGACGGGTTCCGCCAGGTCGGCACGACCACCAGGTCGGCGCCGTCGACGGCGTCCAGGCCGTACGGCGCGGCGAGGGTCATGCCGGCGTCCGTGCGCACCGGGCCGCCCTCGGCGGCCACCGCCCGGACGTCGAACGCGGGCACGCCCTCCCGCCGCTCGCCGAAGACCGCGATCGGCACCGACGCCTCGAAGAGGGGGATCTGGTCGAAGAGCAGCACCGCGACGGTCGAGAAGCCCGCCGGCGGGGGGAGCGCTGCCGGAGAACCCATGGCGGGATCCTATCGGCGGATGGCCTCCCGGCCGCTCGCCCGGTTCCGCCCGGCCGGACATGCTGGTCGGCATGAGACTCGCCGACATCACGGTCCCCGACACCGCCGCCTGCCGCGCCGCCCTGGAGACGGCCACGGCCTACTGCTCGCCCTCCCTGCTGAACCACTCGGTCCGGGCCTACCTGTGGGCGGCGGCCTACGCGCAGGCCCGCGACATCGCCTTCGACGCCGAGCTGCTGTACGTCTCGTCGATGTTCCACGACATCGGGCTGGTGCCGGAGTTCGACAGCCACACGGTCCCGTTCGAGGAGGCCGGAGGGCACGTCGCGTGGGTCTTCGCCGCGGGCGCGGGCTGGCCGGTAGAGCGCCGCAGGCGCGCCTCGGAGGTGGTCGTGCGGCACATGTGGGCCGAGGTGGACGTCGCCGCCGACCCCGAGGGGCACCTGCTGGAGCTCTCCACCGGCCTGGACATCTCCGGCCGGCGACCGGAGGACTGGCCCGCCGACCTGCGGGCCGAGGTGCTGGAGCGCCACCCCCGGCTGGAGATCGGCAAGGAGTTCGCCGCCTGCATCAAGGCGCAGGGGGAGCGCAAGCCGGAGAGCCTGGCCGGGGAGTTCGTCCGCAACGGCGTCGTCGGCCGCATCCAGGCCAACCCGCTGGACCGCTGACCGTCCGGCGGCCTCCCGGTCCGCCGCGGGCAGGCCCCGGCGGGCGCCGGCGCCCGCCCCGCCGCGGCTCCTCCACCGGTACGGCCGGCGGCGGGCCCGTGCTCAGGCCTTGGGGCCGGTGCTCTGCACGACCTCGAACGACCACACCTCGGCCCCGGAGGCGGCGGGACCGCCGTGCCCGTGCCCCTGGGCCTGCCGCCCGTTCCCCTGGGCGTGCTCCTGGCCGTGCCCGTGCCCGTGGCCCTGTCCGTGTCCGTGTCCGTGGCCCTGCGCGCCCGCCTCGGCCGCGGCCTGGGCGTGGCCCCGCTGGAAGGCCTGGCTCTCGGTCCAGCGAGTGAAGTCCTCCTCGGACCGCCAGCGCGTGTAGACCAGGTAGCGATCGGTGCCGTCGACCGGGCGGAGCAGCTCGAACCACTCGAATCCGTCGGCCGACTCCACGATCCCGGCCCGGTTCGAGAACCGGCGCTCCAACTCCTCACGCATCTCCGCGGGCACCGTGAGCACGTTCATCTTCACAACAGACACGTGGGCTCCTCTTCCGGGACGTCTTCTCCGATCACCATACGATCTCCCTGCCGCAGGCGGGGGAACCGCTCCGGCGGGCGTGGCGGGCGTGGCGGGCGTGGCGGGGAACGGCGGGCTCCGGGCCGGGGCCGCGCCGTACCCGGCGGGGGCGGTCCGGCGGGACCGCGACCGCGACTAGCCTTGTGGGGTGCGTATAGCGAGGTTCTCCACAGGTGACGGTGTCGGATTCGGGGTGGTCGAGGGCGGCCCCGGCGAGGAGTTCGTCTCCGGGATCTCCGGCCACCCGTTCGGCCCGATCCAGTTCACCGGCGAGCGGCACGCGCTCTCGCAGGTCAGGCTGCTGGCGCCGATGCTGCCCAGCAAGGTCGTCGCCATCGGCAAGAACTACGCCGAGCACGCCCGCGAGATGGGCGGGGAGGTCCCCGACGAGCCGCTGGTGTTCCTGAAGCCGTCCACCTCGGTGATCGGCCCGTCGGAGGCCGTCGCCTACCCCGTCGGGCTCTCCCGGCGGGTCGACTTCGAGGGCGAGCTGGCGGTGGTCATCGGCAGGCTCTGCCGGGAGGTGCCCGTCGAGCGGGCCCATGAGGTGATCTTCGGTTACACCTGCGCCAACGACGTCACCGCCCGCGACCTGCAGAAGAAGGACGTGCAGTTCACCCGGGCCAAGGGCTTCGACACCTTCTGCCCGCTCGGTCCGTGGATCCAGACCGAGCTCGACCCGGCCGACCTGGGCATCACCACGAAGGTGAACGGCGAGGTACGGCAGAGCTCGCGCACCTCCAAGCTCATGTACGACATCCCCGCGCTGATCGCGCACGTGAGCGCGGTCATGACCCTGATCCCCGGCGACGTCATCCTGACCGGGACGCCCGAGGGGGTCGGGCCGCTCGAGATCGGCGACGAGGTCAGCGTCAGCATCGAAGGTATCGGCACTCTCAGCAACCGGGTGGTCTCGCGATGATCAGGGTTCGTTTCGCTCCTTCGCCGACCGGCATGTTCCACGTCGGCGGCGCCCGCTCGGCGCTGTTCAACTGGGCCCTGGCCGAGCAGGCCGGGGGCCGCTTCGTCCTGCGCATCGAGGACACCGACGCGGCGCGCAACCGGCCCGAGTGGACCGAGGGCATCCTGTCCGCGCTGGCCTGGATCGGCATCAGCGGCGACAACCCGGTCTTCGAGGGCCCGCACTTCCAGTCGGAGAACGAGCCGCAGCACCGCGAGGCCGTCGCCAAGCTGCTCGCCGACGGCAAGGCCTACTACTGCGACTGCACCCGCGAGCTGCTCCAGGAGCGCACCGGTTCCGAGCACAAGGGCTACGACGGCTTCTGCCGCGACCGGGCCCTGCCGGCGGGCGCGGTCCGCTTCCGCACCCCCGACGAGGGCGTCACGGTCGTGGACGACGTGATCCGCGGCCGGGTGGAGTTCCCGAACGACGCGCAGGAGGACTTCGTCGTCGCGCGCAGCGACGGCTCCCCGCTGTACGTCCTGGCCAACGCCGTCGACGACATCACCCAGGGCATCACCCACGTGGTCCGCGGTGAGGAGCACCTGGCCAACGCCCAGCGCCAGCAGCTGCTCTGGCCCGCGCTCGGCGCGAACCCGCCGGTCTGGGCGCACCTGCCGGTGATCGTCAACGAGCAGCGCAAGAAGCTCTCCAAGCGCCGGGACAAGGTGGCACTGGAGTCCTACCGCGAGGAGGGCTACCTTGCCGAGGCGATGGTCAACTACCTGATGCTGCTCGGCTGGGGCCCCGGCGAGGACCGGGAGATCATGCCCTGGTCGGAGATGGTGCCGCTGTTCCGGCTGGAGGACGTCAACTCGGCGAACGCGTTCTTCGACGAGAAGAAGCTGCGCGCCTTCAACGGCGAGTACATCCGGGCCCTGCCGCCGGAGGAGTTCACCGCGCGCTGCGAGCCCTGGCTCGACCCGAGCTGGGACCGGGGGCTGTTCGCGAGGGTCGCGCCGCTGGCGCAGACCCGCATCGCGGTCCTGTCGGAGATCACCGCCAACGTGGACTTCCTCTTCCTGGACGAGCCGGTCTTCGACCAGGCGTCGTGGGACAAGGCGATGAAGAACTCCCCGGAGGAGATCCTCGGCGGCTACCTCGGCCGGCTGGAGACGGCGGACATGGACCCCGAGTCGCTGAAGACCGCGCTGGAGGAGGTCGGCGCCGAGCACGGGCTCAAGCTCGGCAAGGCCCAGGCCCCGGTCCGGGTGGCGATCACCGGGCGGACGGTCGGCCTGCCGCTGTTCGAGTCGATCGAGGCCCTCGGCCGGGAGCGCTCGATCGAGCGCCTGCGCGCGGCGCTGACGCGCCTGCGAGGCTGAGCGCGGCCCCGGCCGCCATCGACAGCCAGACGCCGGTCGCCCCGAGCGCGGAGCCGAGGAGGGCGGCGAGGGGCAGCTGGACCGCGAAGCCCGCCAGCGTGGCGGCGAGCAGCCGGTTGCCCCTGCCCTCGGCCTGGAGCACGCCGCCCAGCGCGATCAGGCCGCCGAACGGGACGAGATAGAGCGTCATCCAGCGCAGGAAGTCCACGGCCGCGGCGGCCACGGCGGGGTCGCCGGTGAACAGGCCCGCCGCGGGCGCCGCGACCACGTTGAGCACGGCGGCGACCGCCGCCCCGGTGGCCAGGCCGTACCGGAGCACCGGTCCGGCCCGGCCGGTGCGGGCGGTGCGGATCATCGCGGCCTGGCGGAGCGCGTAGAAGGCCATCACCCCCGCCAGCATGATCTTCATGCCGATGCCGTACCCGGCCAGCGCCGCGACCCCGAGCCCGCCCACGATGTCGACCATGAGCAGGCCGGCCAGAGCCCTGGCCAGGAAGTCGCCGGACATGGGCAGGCCGGTGCGGAGGATCTCCACGGCGTGCGCGCGGGCCGGGGGCTCCGGCTCCGCGGGTCCGGTGGCTTTCCGGCCCGCGGTTGCCCGCTCCGCGGGTCCGGTGGCTTTCCGGCCCGTGCCCGTCTGCTCCGCGGCCCCTCCGGTCGCGGGCACGGGGGCGGCGCCGGACGTCCGCCGCAGGAGCAGGGTCAGGGAGACGGCGAGGGTGACCAGCCGGGCCAGCACGGTCGCCAGCGCCGCGCCGGGCACGCCCAGAGCCAGGCCGTAGATGAACAGCGGGTCGAGGGCGACCACCAGCGCGTTGCAGAGCAGCGCGTTGCGCATCGGGGTCCTGGTGTCCCCGAAGCCCTTGAAGATCCCGTCGGCGAGGGACTGGGCGTAGAAGACCGGGACCCCGGCCATGGAGACCAGGAGGAAGCCGGCGGTCAGGGCGGCCACGGTGGCGTCGTCGGTGAACAGGCCGGCGAGCGGCACGCGGAGCAGCACCCCGGCGGCGGCCACGGCGAGACCGGCCGCCGCGCACAGCAGCCACGCCGTACGGACGACCGGGGCGGTGGGCAGCCGGCCGTCGCGCCGGCCCACCAGGACGGTGGTTCCCGTGGTGACGGCGAGCACCACGCCCAGCACGAGGTTCTCCGCGCTGGTCGCGATCGTGACGGCGGCCACCGCCCGGTCGCCCAGTCCGGAGACCCAGAGCAGGTCGATCAGGCCTACGGCGACCACGGCGGTCAGCAGTTCCACGTAGACGGGCAGGGCGAGGCGGATCAGCGCCATGGTTATACCTCGATTCGATATAGCTCGTTTAGAGGTATAGCGTTACGATGCGTCCATGGCAAGCGGCGATCTGACCCTGTCGATCCTGGGCCTGCTCGGCGAGGGGCCCAAGCACGGCTACGAGCTCAAGGGCCGCATCCACCAGCTGAGCGGTCACCTCCGCCCGGTCAGCGACGGCGCGCTCTACCCCGCGATCGCCCGGCTGGAGAAGGCCGGGCTGCTGGAACGGCACGAGGAGGAGGGAGAGGCCGCCGCCCGCCGCCAGGTGCTCTCTCTGACGGACGCGGGCCGCGCCGAGCTGCTGCGGCGGCTCCGCGAGCCGGACGGGCTCGACATCAGCGACCAGACCCGGTTCTTCGGCCTGCTGACGTTCCTGTCGCAGCTTCCCGACCGCGCGGACCAGGCCCGGGTCCTCCGCCGCCGCCTCGACTTCCTCCAGACGCCCGCGAGCTTCTTCTACGCGGACGGCCGGCCGCAACGGGCCGAGGAGGTCTCCGACCCGTTCCACCGCGGCATGCTGCTGATCGCGCGGGCCACCGGCACCGCCGAGAAGCAGTGGCTGCGGGAGGCGATCGCAGCGCTGGAGTCGTGAAAGAGGCCGGGGGAGGCGGGAGCCGCCTCCCCCGGGCCGGAGCGGCTCCCCGCCCCGGGATCAGACCAGCAGGCCCCGGCGCTCCAGCAGGGGCTCGATGCGCGGGTCGCGCCCGCGGAAGGCGCGGAAGGCGTCCATCACGTCCTTGGACCCGCCGACCGACAGCAGCGTGGCACGGAAGTGGTCGCCGTTCTCCCGCTTCAGGCCGCCGTTCTCCTTGAACCACTCGACGCTGTCGGCGTCGAGGACCTCGCTCCAGATGTAGGAGTAGTAGCCGGCGCTGTAGCCGCCCACGCCGGACGAGAAGATGTGCGCGAAGTAGTTCGTCCGGTAGCGGGGGCGGACCAGCTCGAAGGCGATCCCGGCGCGCTCCAGGGCCGCGGCCTCGAACGCCTCGGGGTCCTCGACCGTCTCGCCCGGGGCGAGCCGGTGCCAGGCCCAGTCGAGCAGCGCCGCGGCGAGGTACTCCACGGTCGCGAAGCCCTGGTTGAACCTCTCCGCGGCCCGCATCTTCTCCAGCAGCTCCGCCGGGACGGGCTCGCCCGTCTCGTGGTGCCGGGCGAAGCCCTCCAGGATGGACGGCCAGGTCGCCCACATCTCGTTGACCTGCGAGGGGTACTCCACGAAGTCGCGGGGGACCGTGGTGCCGGAGACGCGCGGGAAGCGCACGTCGGAGAACAGACCGTGCAGGGCGTGGCCGAACTCGTGGAAGGCGGTGTTGACCTCGTCGAAGGTCAGCAGCGTCGGGCCCTCCGCGGGCTTGGTGATGTTGAGGTTGTTCATCACCACGGGCAGCTCGCCGAACAGGCGGGACTGGTCCACCAGGTTGTTCATCCACGCGCCGCCCCGCTTGGTGGGCCTGGCGTAGGGGTCGAAGACGAACAGGCCGAGCGGCGACCCGTCGGCGTCCGCGACCTCGTAGACCCGCACGTCGGGGTGGTAGCCGTCCAGCTCGGGCCGGTCGGTGAAGGTGACGCCGTACAGCTCGCCGGCCGCGCGGAAGACGCCGTCCCGCAGCACCCGGTCCAGCTCGAAGTAGGGGCGCAGCTCGGCGCCGTCGAAGTCGTAGCGGGCCTTGCGCACCTTCTCGGCGTAGAACGACCAGTCCCACGGCTCGATGGCGAACCCGGCCTGCTCGCTCAGCGCCTCGGCCTCCCGCCGGGCGTTGGCCACCGCCGGGCCCACCAGTTTGCCGAGCAGCTCCTCGACGGCGCCGGTGGTCTTGGCGGTCTGGTCGGCGACGGAGTAGGCCGCGTGGCTGGGGAAGCCGAGCAGGGCCGCCCGCTCGGCGCGGAGCGCCGCCATCCTGGCCGCCAGGCCGAAGTTCTCCGGCGCCCGGTTCACCGAGAGCTCGTACAGCCTCCTGCGGGTCCCGCGGTCGGTCAGTTCGGCCAGGGCCGGCTGGTTGGTGAAGTTGAGCAGCGGCAGGACGTACCGGCCGTCCTTCTCGATCGCCTTGATCGTGCTCTCGGCGAGCCCGTCCAGCTCCTTGGCGTCCTCGACGACCAGGGCCGAGGCGGTGGAGGCCGTCAGCAGGTTCTGGGAGAAGGCCGTGGCGAGCGTGGAGAGCTCCTCGTTGAGGGCCCGCAGCCGCTCCTGCTCGGTCTCCGACAGCTCGGCTCCGGCCCGGACGAAGTCCTCGCGGTACTTCTCCAGCAGCCACGCCTCCTCGGGGTCGTCGGTGGAGACCTGCTTGAGCCGGGCGTAGAGCGCGCGGTCGAGGTGGATGGCGTCGGAGTGCTTGGTCAGCCGGGGGGCGATCTCCTTCTCGATCGCCCGGATGCCGTCGGTCGCGTCGGAGGAGGCGAGGCTGAAGAAGACGGTCGCGGTCCGCTTCAGGATCTGCCCGGAGCGTTCGAGGGCCTCGACGGTGTTGGCGAAGGTGGCGGGCTCGGTGCTGCCCGCGATCGCCGCCACCTCCTGCAGGTGCTCGGCCATGCCGCGTTCGAACGCGGGCAGGTAGTGCTCCTCGCGGATCTCGGCGAAGGGCGGCAGGCGGTAGGGCAGCGGGCTGGTGGTGAAGAAGGGGTTGGACAGGTTCACGGTCAAGGCGTGGGCTCCTCGCGTACGGATCACGGCGGACGGATCTCCTGAGCAGCGTTACACAGACGGGCTCCGCCGGGCACTCCGGCGTCACGGGGTTGGGTTCCGGGCGGGCCGGGGACAATCGTTTTGGTCCTTGCGCTCAAGGTGGGCTATTCTTTCGGAGTCGCCAGGGCGCTCCGAAAGGAAAGTCCGAAGCGGTGGGGTATGGTGTAATTGGCAGCACGACTGATTCTGGTTCAGTTAGTCTAGGTTCGAGTCCTGGTACCCCAGCTGCGATCTCCTCACGGAGATCGCTATGGATCCGGTCCCCTCCGGATCCGATGACAGTGCGTAGGGTCCCGTCGTCTAGTGGCCCAGGACGCCGCCCTCTCAAGGCGGTAGCGCCGGTTCGAATCCGGTCGGGACTACCACTGTCACATTTGCAAGGCTCCGTCGTCTAGTGGCCTAGGACGCCGCCCTCTCAAGGCGGTAGCGCCGGTTCGAATCCGGTCGGGGCTACATCGCAGGACCCCTGGAAGCATCCGCTTCCAGGGGTCCTCTGCATTTCCGGGCCGACTCCTTGTTTGGGTAGCGCTGCTGTCTGATAATTGGATATCAAAGCTATCCGATGGAGGTCGACGATGATCACTCTGCTGGCGGACGGGCGCGAGGACACGATCGACGGCCTGGTCGTGCCGTACGGCGCGCCGGTGCTCGGCTGGGAGCGCAAGCCGCACGGCTGGTGCCGGGGCGAGGCGTGCATCCCGTCGTTCCGGGCCGCGGCGGCCGAGACCGCCGGGGGCGTGGACCTGATCGCCTTCGCCGGGCTGCTCGGCCGGCAGGCGGTGGCCGACCCGGACGAGGGCGTGGTCGCGATCGGCGAACCCGTCGGGTCCGCGCTGGACCGGGCCCCGGAGTTCGGCCCGCTGCCCGGGCTCCGCGGCACCAAGGTCGCCCTGGTCTTCTGGGCCTCCTGGTGCGGCTGCCGCTACGACCTGCCGGCCTGGGAGGAGCTCCACCGCGAGCTGGGCGGGTACGGCTTCAGCGTGGTGAGCGTCTCCCTCGACCGCGACCCCGGCCACGCGGCGGAGTGGCTCGACGGCCTGACCCATCCGGCGGTGGTCGACGCCGACGGCCGGATCGCCGAGCTGTACAACGTGGTCAACGTGCCGACCGTGGTCTGGATCGACCCCGACGGCCGCATCGCCCGTCCCCAGGACACCATGACGGCCACCGACACCTTCCGGTCGATGAACGGCCTGTCCTCCGAGCGGGCCGTCGCCGCCCTGCGCCGGTGGGTGACCGAGGGCGACACGGGGACGGAGCTGCGCGAGCTGCGCGCTCCCACCGCCGGCGAGCGCCTGGCCCGGCTGCACGGCCGGGTGGCGGCGTGGCTGCTGCGCGCCGGCCGTACCGCCGCGGCCGGGCGGCATCTGGCGGCGGCCGCCGCGCTCGCTCCGCACGACCTGGCCGTCCGGCGCGGCCTCATGCCGCTGGCCGGGGTGGACCCGTTCGGCGAGGAGTACTTCAGGATCCGGGAGGAGCTGGAGGCCGCGGGCATCCCGATCTACCGGCCGCTTCCCGACTGGCAGGAGGCCGCCGGGTGAGGGGGATGGGAGGCTGCCGGGCGTAGGGTCCGGGAAAGGCCGGCGCGGGGGCTCGGGAGGACCCGGGAAAGGGCCGGTGCGGAGGGTCCGGGAGGGTCCGGGAGGGTCCGGGAGGGTCCGGAAAGGGGGCGGCGCGGAGGGCCGGCGGGTCCTCCGCGCCGGCCCTCCGCGCGGCGCGCTAGTTGTCGCCGGAGCGGGCCTTGAACAGGGCCCGCTTGGCGGCCTTGCCCACCTGCCGGTCCGGATGGGTCTTGGAGATCGTCTCCAGCAGCTCCTCCAGGTGCGGGTGGGGGACCTTCCAGATGACGTCCAGCAGGCCGACCAGCATCGAGGTCGGGCCGATGTCGTCCAGGCTGCTGACGAACTCGGGGCGGCCGAGCCCGGCGGAGATGGTCAGCATGTCGAGGATCAGCCAGTGCGTGTCGGCCTGGGTCGGCGCGGGGACGTCCTCGACGCCCAGCTGGGCCAGGTGCGTGGCGGCGTAGGGGTGCAGGGACGGCTCGTCCAGGGCCCGGCGCCAGGCCGGCACGGCCACCTCGCCCAGCGAGCCGACCACGCTGGCCGCCTGGACGCGGACCAGCGCGTCCGCGTCGTCCTCCGCCGCGGCGGCCAGCAGCTCCTCGGCGGCCCTGGCGGGCTCGCGGAGCTCCATCCACGCGGCGAACTCGGCGTCGGCCTCCACCTCGGGCAGCTCCGCGCTGAAGGCGAGCAGGTCCAGGGCCGTCATCGCGTCGATGGCGGGCCGGGCGTCGAGCTCGATGTCGGCCTCGTCCACCAGGTGGACGAGGCCCTCCATGCCCAGCGGCGTCAGCCGCACCTGGTCGTGCTCGACCTCGACCATGCCGTATCCCGACAGCCAGTCCAGCACCGGGTTGAGCGGGTCGCCGTACTGCGCGGTGGCGGCGTCCCAGGCCTCGGCGCCCAGGTCGTCGTATTCGGCGGCGGCCTCGGCCAGCTCGGTGCGGAGCTCGCCGAGGGATTTGGAGCCGGTCGCCAGCAGCACCCGGACCAGCAGCGCCCGGGTCAGCCCGGACAGGGCGATCGTGGCGTCCTCGTCGTCCAGCTCGGGGTCGCCGTAGTCGATCGAGTGCAGCCCGGCCAGCCAGGCGTCCAGGACGTCGTCGTCCTCCTCGAAGGGCCAGTCGGCGGTGTCGGGGTCGACGCTGACGGTGTCCTCGCCCTCGGGCTGGAGGAAGTCGAGGTCGATCGCGAGGTTCCAGACGTTCCACAGGGCGGGCACGGCGTCGGCCAGCCGGCCCTCCACCGCCTCCGGCGCGGGGAACCCGAGGACGGCCAGCGCCTCGGCGATCTCGGCGTCGGTGAGCAGGTCCTCCTCGCCCACCCGGCGCTCGGTCCCGACCCAGACGGCCAGGTCCCGGGCCTTGGCGATCAGGACGGACCGGCGCGCGGCCGCGGCCAGCTCGGCGTCGGGGCGGAGCCGGATCGTCGGCAGCGCGGCGAGCCGGTCGGCGAACGGCTCGAAGTCGCCCAGCCCCTCGAACTCCTCCTCGTCGTACTCCTCGGCGTCCTCGCCGTCCTCGGCGAGCAGGTCCTCCATCGCGTCGACGACGTCGTCCTCGATCTCGTCGAGCTCGGCGAGCATCTCCTTGAGCGGGGAGGAGCCCGCCGACAGCCGGGCGGTGTCCGACAGGTAGGCCAGGTAGGCGCGGACGGCGGGCACCAGTCCCTCCGCCGCGGCCTCGGGATCCTCCACCACCTTCGGCATCCGCTCCAGGAGCACCGTGCGCAGATCGGAGGTCCTCCAGCGGCCGACGTCGTCGGAGGCGATCAACCGGTGCCACAGGGCGACGGAGCCCACCAGGTTCGAATCGCTGCCGGGCGCGTTCTCACGGGCCCAGAGGATGAATTCTTGGAGCAGGGGACGCAGTTCAGCGGCGGCTGCCTCGATGCGATCTGTCACCCGCCCAGCCTAGGGGCCCGCGGGGGTGCTCGCCTCCTCATATCGGGTGGGCGGCCGGCCGTGGTGCACGGTGTTCCCGCACGGCGTTCTCCCACGGTGTTCCGCGCGGTGGCGCCGTACGGCTCAGCCGTTCCTGCGCATCGCCTCGGTGATGCGCTCGGCGGCGGCGACCACGGGGGCGGCGTGCAGCCGGCCGGGGGTGCGGGTGAGGCGCTCGATCGGCCCGGACACCGAGACCGCGGCGATCACCTTGCCGCCCGCGCCCCGTATCGGGGCCGAGACGCTGGCGACCCCCTGCTCGCGCTCGCCGACGCTGTGCGCCCAGCCCCGGCGGCGGACGCTCGACAGCGTGGCCGCGGTGAACTTGGCCCCGCGCAGGCCGCGGTGGAGGCGGTCGGGCTCCTCCCAGGCCAGCAGGATCTGCGCGGCCGAACCGGCGAACATCGGCAGGGCCGAGCCGACGGGCACGGTGTCGCGCAGCCCGCTGGAGCGCTCGGCGGCGGCCACGCAGACCCGCTCGTCGCCCTGGCGGCGGTAAAGTTGTGCACTTTCTCCGGTCATGTCCCGCAACTGGGTGAGCACGGGCGAGGCGACGGCCAGCAGCCGGTCCTCGCCGGCGGCCGTGGACAGCTCCGAGAGCCGCGATCCCAGCACGAAGCGGCCCTGCGTGTCGCGCGAGACGATGCGGTGGTGCTCCAGCGCGACGGCCAGCCGGTGGGCGGTGGGGCGAGCCAGGCCGGTCGCCTGGACGAGCTGCGCGAGGGATGCCGGGCCGGCCTCGAGGGCGTTGAGCACCAGAACGGCCTTGTCGAGTACGCCGACTCCGCTAGAGTTGTCCATACACCGATACTGCAGTCTCGACATATGAGAAGGCAAGTCGGGCGACGACGCGCAGCGTCGCAACGAAAGGGAGGCGACAATGGGCCGCACGCTGGCGGAGAAGGTCTGGGAGCAGCACGTCGTGCGACGTGCCGAGGGAGAGCCCGACCTGCTCTACATCGACCTGCACCTCATCCACGAGGTGACCAGCCCGCAGGCGTTCGACGGCCTGCGCATGGCGGGGCGGACCGTGCGGCGGCCGGACCTCACCATCGCCACCGAGGACCACAACGTCCCGACCCTGCTCGGCCCGATCACCGACCCGGTCTCCAAGACCCAGGTCGAGACGCTGCGCAAGAACTGCGCCGAGTTCGGCGTCCGGCTGCACCCGATGGGCGACGCGGGCCAGGGCGTCGTGCACATCATCGGCCCGCAGTTCGGCCTGACCCAGCCCGGCATGACCATCGTCTGTGGTGATTCTCACACCTCGACGCACGGCGCCTTCGGCGGCATCGCCTTCGGCATCGGCACCTCCGAGGTCGAGCACGTGCTGGCCACCCAGACGCTGCCCGCCTACCGCCCCAAGACGATGGCCATCGAGGTCTCCGGCGAGCTGCCGCCCGGCGTCACGGCCAAGGACCTGATCCTGGCGATCATCGCGAAGATCGGCACCGGCGGCGGCCAGGGCTACATCGTCGAATACCGCGGCGAGGCCATCCGCAGGCTCTCCATGGAGGGCCGGATGACCATCTGCAACATGTCCATCGAGGCCGGCGCCCGCGCGGGCATGATCGCCCCCGACGAGACCACGTTCGCCTACCTGAAGGGGCGGCCCCACGCCCCGGCCGGCGAGCAGTGGGACGCCGCCGTCGAATACTGGAAGTCGCTGGTCACCGACGCCGACGCCGTCTTCGACGCCGTCGTGGAGATCGACGCCTCGACCCTGACCCCCTTCGTCACCTGGGGGACCAACCCCGGCCAGGGCGCCCCGCTGGGCACGGCCGTGCCGGCGCCCGAGGAGACCGACGACCCGGCGGCCGCCCGCCGCGCGCTGGAGTACATGGGGCTCACCCCCGGCACCCCGCTCCGCGAGGTCGAGGTGGACACCGTCTTCGTGGGCTCCTGCACCAACGGCCGGCTGGAGGACCTGCGGGCCGCGGCCGAGGTGCTGCGCGGCCGCCGGGTCGTGACCCGGACGCTGATCGTCCCCGGATCGATGCTGGTCAAGCTCCAGGCCGAGCAGGAGGGCCTGCACGAGGTGTTCAAGGCCGCCGGCGCCGAGTGGCGCGAGGCGGGCTGCTCGATGTGCCTGGGCATGAACCCCGACACCCTCGCCCCCGGCGAGCGCAGCGCCTCGACCTCCAACCGCAACTTCGAGGGACGCCAGGGCAAGGGCGGCCGCACCCACCTGGTCTCGCCCGCCGTCGCCGCCGCCACCGCCGTCACCGGCAAGCTGACCGCCCCCGCCGACCTGGCCTAGGAGACACGACCATGGAAGCCTTCACCGCGCACACCGGCCGGGCCGTGCCGCTGCGCCGCAGCAACGTCGACACCGACCAGATCATCCCGGCCGTCTGGCTCAAGCAGGTCAGCCGGACCGGTTTCGAGAAAGGCCTGTTCTCCGCCTGGCGCGAGGACCCGGACTTCGTCCTGAACCAGCCCGCCTACCAGGGCGCCTCGATCCTGGTCTCCGGACCGGACTTCGGCACCGGCTCCTCGCGCGAGCACGCCGTCTGGGCCCTGCAGCAGTACGGCTTCCGCGTCGTGATCGCGGCCCGGTTCGGCGACATCTTCCGTAACAACTCCACCAAGATGGGGCTGCTCCCGGTCGTGCTGCCGGCCGAGACCGTCGAGGCGCTGCAGTCGGCCGTGGAGGCCGACCCCGCCCTCGAGGTCACCGTCGACCTGGGGGAGCGCCGGGTGCGCTGGGGCGCCGAGTCCGCCGGTTTCGAGATCGACGACTACACCCGCTGGCGGCTGATGGAGGGCCTCGACGACATCGGCCTGACCCTGCGCAACGCCGACGACGTGACGGCGTACGAGAATGGCCGGCAGCCATGGCTGCCGACGACGGTCTGACCCGTTCAGAACGAGAGCTGGCGCGGCTGCTGCGCGAGGCGCACAGCCGCGTCCGCGTGCTGCCCGTGCCTCCGGAGACGCGGCAGCGCCTGGCCAAGCACCTGCTGGCCATCTGCGGAGCGGCCAAGCACGACCTGGACCGTGCGGCCACCCGCCTGGAATCGTTCCTGATTGACCTCGATGACCTGGTTTCAGACACGCGGAGTGCTGGAAATATTGCGGAAGGTGATTGAGTCACACGCTTCCGTCCCCTAATTTCAAGCGGGTAAGGGTCTCTCGCTCCACCTGAGACCCCTCTCGGCGAAAAATCGGGTGAGACGGGCTTCCTGTCTTGAGACCCACTCCCGGACATCGGCAACAAGGGGCAATCTTCATGAACAAGAAAGAACTCGTCGACGCCATCGCGGATCGGGTGGGCGACAAGAAGACGGCCACCGAGGCCGTGAACGCCGTGCTCGACACCATCCAGAAGGCCGTCGCCAGCGGCGACAAGGTCTCCATCACGGGTTTCGGCGCCTTCGAGATGGCGCACAAGCCGGCCCGCACGGCCCGGAACCCCTCGACGGGCGCCGAGATCAAGGTGGCCGAGAGCTGGGCGCCGAAGTTCCGCGCCGGCTCCGACTTCAAGGACCTCGTCAACGAGGGCGGCAAGAAGGCCGCCAAGAAGTAGCATCCGCGAGCAGGCGGCATCCGCCAGGCGGCGGACTCGCACATCGGGCGCCCGGATCCCCGTGGGGGACCGGGCGCTCGGCGTGTCCGGCGGCCCCGATGCCCGGCGGCGGAGCAGGGCGGCTGCGGAGGCCGCCCTGCTCCGCGCGGGCCCGCGGTCCCGGGCGCGGCGCCGGGACGGGCCGCCCTCCGGCTGCTCCGCGCGGCCCGGGGCGCGCAGGTCAATCCGGCAGCGGCCGGTCCGGCAGCGGGAACGTCGAGAGCGTCACGTAGGTGACCAGGCCGCCGTCCACGGAGATGTTCACCCGCTGGCCCGGCCTCAGCAGCCGGAGCGGCCCGGCGTCGAACGCCCCGGCGCCGAACGGGACCTCGGTCCCGTCGTCCAGGAACACCGACCCGGACCGGGTGGCGGAATCGAAGGTCCTCACCGTCGCCTGCACGCCCACCACCCTAACGCGGCCCGGTCCGGCCGCCCCGAGACTCCCGCCGGCCGTACGGCGGAGCCCCTCCGCCCGCGGGCCGTACGGGGAAAAGGGTTTGACCGGCGCATCGCGGGCGGCGATCATTCACGGCTGTGCGGACCGGGGACGAGCGTGCAGGGATGTGGCGGGACAGGTCGTTCCGGCTCTTCCTGGGCGCCGACGCGATCAGCCAGTTCGGCACCCAGGTCACCATCGTCGCCCTGCCGCTGGTCGCCCTGCTCACCCTGAAGGCGAGTCCTTTCCAGCCCCTGGTCGGCCGGGACGACGTGCTGCGGGGCAACGGGGTCCTGGAGACGCTGCGCGGATCCGGCGCCGGCCGGGGAGCGGCGGCGGCTCCGGGAGGAGGTCGCCGAGGGCGTCCGGTACGTCGCCGGCCACCCGGTCCTGCGGCGCATCGCCCTGGTCGGCGCGCTGGCCATGCTCTCGAACGGCGTCTGGTTCGTCGCCCAGCCGTTCTTCCTGCTCAGGCTCCTCGACGTCGGTCCGGTGGGGTACGGCCTGCTCCTGGCGGCCGCGCCCGCCGGCTGGCTGGCGGGCGCGCTCCTCGCCCCCCGCGCCGCCGCCCGCTTCGGCGTCGGCCCGGCGATGTACGGCGGGGCCGCACTGGCCGCCGCGGCCGTCCTGCTCGCCCCGCTGGCCGGCCGGGGCTGGGCGCTGGCGCCGTTCGCCCTCGGCAACGCGCTCAACGGGGTGGGCGCGGCGGTGTTCAGCGTCAACCAGCTGAGCTACCGCCAGCGGATCACCCCGGAGCGCCTGCTCGGCCGGATGAACGCCAGCATGCGGTTCCTGATGTGGGGGGCGGCACCGGTCGGCGGCCTGCTCGGCGGGGTGCTGGGGGAGCTGTTCGACGCCCGGACGGCCCTGTGGATCGCCGCGGCCGGCATCGCCCTGGCCCACCTGCCGGTGCTGGCGTCCCGGCGGATCCTCAGACTCCGGCGGCCCCTCCCTGCGGAGACCCCTCCCCGAT
The DNA here is from genome assembly GCF_014647955.1 of Planomonospora antibiotica. NCBI lineage: Bacteria > Bacillati > Actinomycetota > Actinomycetes > Streptosporangiales > Streptosporangiaceae > Planomonospora > Planomonospora antibiotica. The sequence goes on from NZ_BMQE01000026.1 coordinate 44,690, forward strand.
GAGCCAGGCGACCCTCCGGGTGCGGGGGCCGGTGCCCAGGGCGAGGGCGGCGCGCAGGTCGTCGGGGGTGTCCACGTCCCGGCGCACCGAGTCGGCCCCGGTCAGGCAGAGCTCCTTCGCGCCGCGCCGCAGGTGGCGGTCGCGGGAGGCGCCGCCGAACCCCGGGGTGAACGGGACGCCGGGCCGCGTGCCGTAGAAGGTCGTGCCGAACTCGGCCGCGTCGGGCAGGAAGGCCTGGTCGAACTCGGCCGCGGCGGCCAGCACGAGCGCCAGCTCCGCGGGGCGCAGGGCCGGCAGGTCGGCCTGGAGCGCGCCGACCGCGTCCCCGGGCGCCAGCCGTACGGCCTCGCCCGCGCCGTGGCGCAGCGCCGCGTTGAGCCCCGCCTCCGGGTCGCCGACCACGCGGGCGCCCACTCCGGACAGCGCCTCGGCCGCCACCGGGTCGCCCGTCACCACCACGACGCGCGCGACGGGGCCGCAGCTCAGCGCGGCCTCGACGGTGTCGCAGGCGATCGCCACGGCCAGCGCGGCGCGGTGCGGACCCGCGGCCTCGGACAGCCGGGTCTTGGCCGCCACCAGGGTCTTGACCGGGACGACGAGGGTCCAGTCCGGGCTCTCGGAAGGAGGCATACCCTTAAGCATCCCGTCTCGACAGCCTCCGGAGCCAACCGGAAGACTCGAGATGTACCCCCCTATCGTATGGAGGAGCGGATGAGGCGCCCTGGGTGGCCGACCAGGTTCTGGGTCGCGGTGGCCGTCGTGATCGTCAAACCGATCTCGTGGCTCCTGGTGAAGAAGGAGTGGCGACACGCGGAGCGGCTGCCGCGCGAGGGCGCGATCATCATGGTGACCAACCACCTGTCGTGGGTGGACCCCTTCCTGGTCGCGCACTTCCTGTACGACCACGGGCGCTGGCCGGTGGTCCTGGCCAAGTCCGGGCTCTTCTCGGTGCCGGTGATCGGCCGCATGGTGCGGGCGATGCGGGCGATCCCCGTCTACCGGGGCAGCGCGGAGGCGGCCCGCTCGCTGGAGGCGTCCCGGGAGCGGATCGACGAGGGGGCGTGCGTGATGTTCTACCCCGAGGGCACCTGCACCCGCGACCCGGACTTCTGGCCCATGGAAGGCAAGACGGGTGCGGCGCGGCTGGCCCTGGAGACCGGGGCGCCGGTGATCCCGGTGGCGCACTGGGGCGCGCAGGAGATCCTGCCCTACGGCAGCAGGCGGCCCCGCCTCCTGCCCCGCAAGACGTTCCGCGTGCAGGTCGGACCCCCGGTGGACCTGTCGAGACACCGCGAAGGGCTCGGCGGGCGGCCGCCCGGGGCCGAGACGCTGCGCGCGGCGACCGCCGACGTCATGGCGGCGATCACGGCCCAGCTGGCCGAGCTGCGCGGGCAGAAGGCGCCTGACGCCCCGTTCAAGAAGCCCTCTCACGGCTGACTTCGGCGTACGGTGATGAAATGACCAAGGCTGCCGTGTTCGGGACGGGTTCATGGGGCACGACTTTCGCGATGATCCTCGCCGGGGCGGGCACCCGGACGACCCTGTGGGGCAGGCGCCCGGAGATCGTCGAGGCGATCGACCGCCGCCATGAGAACCCCGACTACCTGCCGGGTACGGCGCTGCCCGAGACGCTGCGCGCCACCACCGAGCCGGCCGAGGCGCTCGACGGCGCCGACTTCGTGGTGCTCGCCGTGCCCTCGCAGACCCTGCGCGGCAACCTGACCGCCTGGAAGCCGGACCTGCCGGACGACGCGGTCCTGGTGAGCCTGATGAAGGGCATCGAGCTCGGCACCACCAAGCGGATGAGCGAGGTGATCTGCGAGGTCGCCGAGGTCCCGCCGGAGCGGGTCGCGGTGGTGTCGGGTCCCAACCTGGTCGGCGAGATCGTCCGGGGCCAGCCCGCCGCCACGGTGGTCGCCTGCCCCGACGAGGGGGCCATGGAGCGGCTGCAGGCGGCCTGCCACCTGCCGCCGTGGTTCCGCCCCTACACCAACCCCGACGTGGTCGGCGTGGAGCTCGGCGGGGCGGTCAAGAACGTCATCGCGCTCGCGGTCGGGGTCTCGGCGGGCATGGGGATGGGCGACAACGTCAGCGCGATGCTCATGACGCGCGGGCTGGCGGAGATCTCCCGGCTCGGCGCGGCGCTCGGCGCCGACCCGCACACGTTCGCGGGGCTGGCGGGGATGGGCGATCTGGTGGCGACCTGCACCTCACCGTTGTCCCGGAACCGCACCTTCGGTGAGAATCTGGGACGGGGCATGACCCTGGCCGAGGTCGTCGCCGCCACCAAGCAGACCGCAGAGGGCGTCAAGTCCTGCGAGTCGGTCCTCGAACTGGCCAGAAAGCACGACGTGGAGATGCCGATCACCGAGGTCGTGGTGGCCGTCGTCCATGACGGCATGCCCCCCCGCGAGGCCGCGATGCTGCTGATGTCACGGACCCCCAAACCCGAACGGTACGGCGTGTGAACCGCCCCGCGCGCCGGCAGCGGGGCGAGAACACCCGCTCGGCGCACCTGCCGGCCCCGGCGGGCCCCCCGGGCAGCCCTCTCGGCCTGCCGGTGTGGCGCAGTTCCGCGTGGAGCCGCACCGGCGCGCCCGGCGGCCCGGAGGCGACGGGGGAGGACCCCGCCGACCGCGTCGACAACCCGACCACCGCCGCCTTCGCCGCGGCCGTCGCCTCCCTGGAGGGCGCGGCCGCGCCCGAGGACGTCGCGGGCCAGGCCTTCGCCTCGGGGACGGCCGCGGTCAACGCGGTGCTGATGACCTTCCTGCGCGCGGGGGCGCACGTCGTCACCCCCGCCCAGGTCCACGACCGGACCCACTCGCTGATCACGAACGTGCTGTCCAGGTTCGGGGTGAGCGCGGACTTCGTCGACTACGCCGATCTCGGCCGGGTGGGCGCGGCGGTCCGGCGGAGCACGAAGATCATATACGCGGAGACGCTCTCCACCCCGTCGGCGGCCGTGGCCGACGTCCGCGGCCTCTACCGGATCGCCCGCTCCGCCGGAGCCCTCCTGGTGGTCGATTCGACCTTCGCCACGCCGGTCGTGTGCCGCCCCCTGGAGCACGGCGCCGACCTGGTGGTCCACTCCGCGACCACCTACCTCGGGGGGCACGACGACTGCACCGGCGGCGTCGTGGTGGGCCGCCCCGACCTGATCGCCCGGCTCCGCCGGGTCCGCGTCGACACGGGGGCCGAACTCTCCCCGGACGACGCCTTCCTGCTCCGCCGGGGCCTGGAGACGCTCCCGCTGCGGGTGCGCCGCATGTGCTCCACCGCGATGGTGTTCGCCGCGGCCGTGGCCAAGCACCCCGCCGTCCGCCGGGTCGACTACCCCGGCCTCCCCGGGCATCCCGGCCACCGGCTCGCCAGGCACCTGTTCGACTCCGGCCCGGAGGGCACCCGGTACGGCGCCTGCGTGACGGTGACCCCGCACGGCGGCCACGACGCGGGCGTGCGGCTGGCCGGCGCGCTCCGGCTGGTCTCGGCCGCCTCCTCGGCGGGCGGCACGCGCACCAAGGCCGTGTGCACCGCCTCCCTCGGCCGCCGATCCGCCGAGGGCGCGGGGGACGACGCGGGGGCCGTGCGGTTCTCGATCGGGCTGGAGGACGCCGAGGACCTCATCGTGGACGTCACCAGGGCGCTCGACTCCCTGCTCGCTTCGGGGAGATAAGCGCGTCTGACAACCGGATTCACCCCCCAGAGGGGGTACATTCGGTCATCATGAACGAGCAGCACACACCTCGGCCGCGGGTGGCGATCCTCTTCGGCGGCCGCAACTCCGAGCACGCCGTCTCCATCCTCGGAGCGGGCAGCGTGCTGGAGGTGATCGACCGGTCCAGATACGAGGTGATCCCCATCGGGATCGCCCGGGACGGGCGGTGGGTGCTCGCCTCCGGCGACCAGCGCTACGCGATCGAGAGCGGCGAGCTGCCGTCCGTGGACGCCCGGGGGGCCGAGCTCGTGCTGCCGTCCGGCGGCGGCCCGCTGACGGCCTACGACGCCTCCAGCGTCCCGGTCGAGCTCGGGCGGGTGGACGTGGTCTTCCCGGTCATGCACGGCCCGTTCGCCGAGGACGGCACCATCCAGGGCCTGCTGGAGATGGCGGGGGTCCGCTACGTCGGCTCCGGCGTGCTGGCCAGCGCGGTCGGCATGGACAAGGCCTACATGAAGATGGTGCTGGCGGCCTCCGGCCTGCCCGTGGGCCCGTACGTCACGATCCGCGACCGCGACTGGCGGGTGGACCGGGACCGGGTCCTCAAGGAGGTCCAGGAGCTGGGCTGGCCGGTCTTCGTCAAGCCGGCCCGGGCGGGGTCGAGCCAGGGCATCTCCAAGGCCTCGGACCTCGAGGAGCTGGAGCGGGCCGTCGAGCTGGCCCGGGAGCACGACCCCAAGGTGCTGGTCGAGGCCGCGATCGCCGGCAGGGAGATCGAGTGCGCCGTGCTGGAGTCCCTGGGGGACGAGCCGCCGCAGGCCAGCCTCCCGGGGGAGATCCTGGTCCACGGCGACCACGAGTTCTACGACTTCGAGGCCAAGTACGTCGGGGACGACATGTCCCTGGTCGTGCCGGCGGACCTGCCCGGCGGGCTGACCGAGGACCTGCGGGCCATGGCCGTGCGGGCGTTCGAGGCGCTGGGCTGCGAGGGGCTGGCCCGGGTCGACTTCTTCTGCACCGATGACGGCAGAGTGCTGCTCAACGAGATCAACACGATGCCGGGCTTCACCGCGATGTCGGCCGCGCCGCAGCTGTGGGAGGCCACCGGCCTGCCGTACGCCGAGCTGGTCGACCGGCTGATCCGGCTCGCCCTGGAGCGCTCACCCGGTCTGCGGTAGCGCCGCCTTGACGGGGACCGCGAGCTCGACCAGCACGCTCTCCGGAGCGTGCTCGCGGGAGATCGTCACCTCGACGTAGGCCGCCCGCCCGATCGCGGTGAACAACGCGGGCCGGGCGGGGTCGGCGAACCACGCCACGTCGTCGACCACCGGCACCTGGTCGGTGGCGGCCATGTTCGCCGGGCGCGGCACCCCGCAGCGCAGTCCGATCTCCCCGGCCCCCCACACCGCGACGTACGGCGACGGGGGGTCCGACTCGGTCCGCTCGGCGCCGTCGAGCACCTGGGGCAGGCGCCCGGCGAGCGCACGGCACGCGGCGGCGGCCGGCGGCTCCGGCGAGGGCGGATCCATGCGGACCGCCCCGCCGCATCCCGCCAGGGCCAGCAGGGCGCAGGCCCAGCCGGCCCGGCGGGCGAACCGGAGAGACATGCGCCCTTCCCGCGGCTCAGATGTGGACGATGGGGCAGGTGAGGGTCCGCGTGATCCCCTCCACCGCCTGGATCTGCGCCACCACGAGCTTGCCGAGCTCGTCCACGTTCCGGGCCTCCGCGCGCACGATCACGTCGTAGGGGCCGGTGACGTCCTCGGCCTGCGTGACGCCGGAGATCGAGGAGATCTGGCGCGCGACGTCCGCGGCCTTGCCGACTTCGGTCTGGATAAGGATGTAGGCCTGCACCATCACGTCCTCCCGGGCGATTGGATCAGTACCGGAGGGCAACCGTACCCTGTGATGAACGGGAGGTGCGTCATCACAGTCGGAGATCTCGGCGAATTCGGAATCGTTGCACGTATTGCCGGACGCTTGCCGCAGGGCCGGACCGTCCTGCTCGGCCCGGGGGACGACGCCGCGCTGGTGGGTGCGCCCGACGGACGGGTCGTCGTCACAACGGACTTACTGCTTGAGAATAGACATTTCCGTCTTGATTGGTCTAGTGCCTACGATATTGGGCGTAAAGCCGCAGCTCAGAACCTCGCCGACGTCGTCGCCATGGGTGCGGTCCCCACCGGCGTCGTGGTGGGCCTCGGCCTGCCCGCCACCACCGCCGCCGGCTGGCTGGACGACCTCGCCGACGGTTTCCGGGACGAGTGCGACCTGGTCGGGGCGAGCGTCGTGGGCGGCGACACCACCCGCTGCGACCTGGTGGTGATCGGCGTGACGGCCCTCGGCGACCTGGGCGGGCGCGCGCCGGTCACGCGCTCGGGGGCCCGCCCCGGCGACGTGGTCGCGGTGGCCGGGCGCCTCGGCCGCGCCGCGGCCGGGCTCGCCCTGCTCCAGGCAGGCCGGGCCGGGGGCGCGGAACCCGGCGGTCCGGCCCCGGCGGAGCTGGAGACCCTGGTGGGCGCCCACCGCCGCCCGCGACCGCCCTACCCGTGCGGGGTTCAGGCCGCAGGACTGGGCGCGACCGCGATGCTGGACGTCAGCGACGGGCTCCTGCAGGACCTGGGGCACATCGCCGACGCCAGCGGCGTGGGGATCGCGCTCGACCTCTCGGCCTTCGCCGTCCCCGAGGAACTGGAGACCGCGGCCCGCCTGCTCGGCGCCGACCCGCTGGAGTGGGTGCTCACCGGCGGGGAGGACCACGCGCTGGCCGCGACCTTCCCCGGCGGCGTACGGCTCCCGCCCGCCTGGACGGAGATCGGACGGGTGACGGAGGGCGAGGGGGTCGAAGCCGGGGGCCGGACCTCCGAGCACCGCGGCTGGGACCATTTCCGGGCGTGACATCCGTCACCGACCGGTGCATCGGCGAAAATTGTGACAGATCTTTACCGAAATGGTAGGAAGATTGGCGGTCGACGTCTGCGAGAACGAGGTGCCATGGGTAGTCACGAGCCGGTGGAGGGCGGCGCCCTCCACCACGGCGGGCGACCCGGGCCCGAGGCCGTGCCGGAGCCGCCCGCGGAGGTGCCGGTCGGGCGCCGGCTCCGCCCCGAGCAGTCGGCGGCGACCGGTGACGTCCTCCCGGCGCTGGAGGACCGCGCGGAACCCGGTCCTGCGGAGTCGGACCGGACCGGCGGGCGGTGGCGCCCCGGGGCGCCGGTCAAGCTGGCGGCGCTGACGGTCGCCGCCGCGGCCGCGATGCTGGGCGGGACCGCGGCCGGCGTCCAGGCGTGGAAGGACTCGGCCGGGCCGCTCTTCGGCTGCTCGGCCGGGGAGTGCCCGACGGCGGACCCGGAGGGGGGCGCCACCGGACCCGAGGAACCCGTCCCCGGGGAGGAGCCCCCGCGGCCGGAGCGGTCCCGGACCGCGGCCCCTTCCCCGTCCCCCGCGGAGACGACCGGCCGCCCGGAGTCGAGCCGCACCCCGAAGGCCCGTCCCGCCACGCGGGAGCCCACCCGGCGTCCCCGGGGGACGGGATCGGCGTCCGGCGGTGACGAGGAGGCCCGCAAGCAAGGCCTGTCCGTGGGGCGGCCGGGCACGCCCCACGAGGAGACCCCCACCCAGACCGCCGCCCCCACGCCCACGCAGGCGCCCTCGACCGCCCCGCCCCCCGACTCCGGGAACGGGGAGGGGGAGGGGGACGGACCTGAGATCCCGCTCCCCCTGCCGCTCCCTCTTCCGCTGGACGGGAAGGACTGAGGACGGCCCGGCGACCCGTGTCCCGGAGCGGCGCCGACCCCGCGCGGGCGGCCGCCGCGCGGGAGCAGGACGCCACGGAATCCGGTGGAAGCTGGTTGGATGAGGTCCATGACCGTTTCGTCCCCTCCCCGTGTGCTGACCGTCGCCGGTTCCGACTCCGGCGGCGGCGCGGGCATCCAGGCCGACCTGAAGACCATGCTGGCCCTCGGCGTGCACGGCATGAGCGTCATCGCCGCGGTGACGGCGCAGAACTCACTGGGCGTGCAGGGCTACTGGGAGCTCCCGCCCGAGGCGGTACGGGCCCAGCTCGACTCGGTGCTCGGCGACATCGGGGCCCAGGCCGTCAAGACGGGGATGCTGGCCTCGGCGGCGCTCGTGGAGACCGTCGCCGAGGCGCTGTCCGGGGTGGACGCGCCGGTCGTGGTGGATCCGGTCGGCGTCTCCAAGCACGGGGACGCCCTGCTGGCGCCCGAAGCCGTGGAGACCGTCAAGTCCCGGCTGCTGCCCGTGGCCACGGTCGTCACCCCCAACCTCTGGGAGGTCTCCCAGCTCACCGGGGTGAAGGTCGAGGACGAGAGGGACCTGCGCCGGGCCGCGGACGCGATCCTGGCGCTCGGCCCCGCCTGGGCGCTGGTCAAGGGCGGCCACCTGCCGGGCGCCCCGGTGGACCTGCTCACCGACGGCGACCGGGAGTTCCGCTTCACCGCGGAACGCCACGACAACCGGCACACCCACGGCACGGGCTGCACCCTGGCCTCGGCGGTGGCCTCCCATCTGGCCCTCGGCGAGGACGTCCCGTCCGCGGTGGGGAAGGCCAAGGAGTACGTCACCGGAGCGATCGCCCGGGGGTTCGCGCTGGGCGCGGGCATCGGTCCGGTGGACCACGCCTGGCGGCAGCGCGCCTGACGGGACCCGCCCTCAGACGTCGATGATCACGCGGTCCAGTGCGCCGTCGACGCGGGTGATGCCGTCGCGGTCACCGGTGAGCACGATGGCGTCGACGACCCCCGAAGGGGAACTGCGGGCGCACAGGGCGACGTTCACGTCGACCACGTCGTCATGGCCGCACTCGCCGATCTTCCGGCCGATCTCCAGGGCACGCTCCGGGGTCAGCTCGTCGATCACCAGCGAGCCGTGGCGGATCCGCCGGGCGCGGTTGAACGCCGCGGCCAGCCGTACCCGGCGGGTCCCGTCCCGGCCGGCCTCGGCCAGCACCGTGCGGGGCACGACGCCCTCCAGCTCGCCCGCGAGGATCCGTTCCAGGGCCTCGATCACGTCGGGGTTGCCCCGTTCGAGCCCGACGAGGGCCCCGGTGTCGAACACGAAGCGCCGCAGCCCGGCGGGGCGTGTCACGCCGTCCGCCCCCTTCTGACCGGCTCGGTCTCCTGGACCGTGCACAGGGCGTCGATGGCCTCGTCGATCCGCTTGCCGCTCTCCGCGGTCGGCGGGCCGAACTCCGCCCTGAGGTCGGCGACGAGCGCGGACAGCTCCGCCCGGCTGCGCTGGTGCTCGACGACCTCCGCGATCAACCCGGAGATGGAGGGGGCCCGGCCGGCCCTGACCTCGGACTGCATCCACCGGTACAGGTCATCGGGGAGGTCGACGCCGATCTTCTTGGTCATGTCGCGTACGTTGCCGCGAGGGAAGCAGGTCATGGTCACGCTGCGACGATAGAGAGTCACGGTCCGTGCGGTGGACAGGTTGCGAAAACATGTTCACCGCCAGCGGTTCCGTTGAACCGGCGGTCCGTCCCTCCGGGGCCGGGCCCTCCGCCGCCGGGGATCCGGCGGCCCGCCTCCGGGGAAGGCCGGCCGCCCGTCTCGGGGAGGAACCGCGGCCGGGAGGAGCCGGCGGTGCGTCTCGGGGAAGGCCGGCCGTGGCGGCCGGCAGCCCGGGAAAGCCGACAGCCCGCCGCCCCTCGGCGGAGGGACGGCGGGCTGTGCGGAGCGCCTGGGCTAGCGGGTGACCTTGCCGGCCTTGATGCAGGAGGTGCACACGTTCAGCCGCTTCGGCGTGCCGTTCACGACCGCGCGCACGGGCTGGATGTTCGGGCTCCAGCTGCGACGGGTGCGGCGGTGCGAGTGGGAGACGTTGTTGCCGAAGATCGGCTTCTTAGCGCAAACGTCGCAGACGGAAGCCACGGTTCGCTCCTTATATCAGTCGAGAGACCCGATCCGCTGGGCGGTCATCGGGCATGCCGGGACGACCGGCTGGCCAAACGAGGATATCCGATGCCTGACCGTGCGTGCCAACGCGAGCTGCCACGACTGGCCGAACGGGGATAATCTCCGAAAGGCAACCGTAGCGTATCCGGGCGGCCGCGGCGGCGGACCGCGTCCGGGGCGGACGCACCGGATGTGGTCCGCAGGCAGGCGCGGCCGCCGGGGACGAGGGGCGGACGCGCCCGCAGGCACGGAGGGCAGGCATGCTGCAGGTTCTCGACCCGCCGGCGGTCCGGCGGTGGTCATGGCTGGCCGCGGAGACGCTGGGCCGGGCCAGGGAGGAGATCGACGCCCTCAACGTCTTCCCCGTGCCCGACGGCGACACCGGCACCAACCTCCACCTGACCATGCTCTCGGCGGCCGAGGCGCTGGACGGGTTGCCCGGGGATGCTGACGCGGCCACCACCTGGCGGACCTTCGCCCAGGGCGCCCTGCTCGGCGCGCGGGGCAACTCGGGGGTCATCGTCAGCCAGGCGCTCCGCGGCCTCGCCGAGGTGCTGAGGACGGGCGAGGGCGGCGGCGCGGATCTCGGCCGCGGCCTGGCCAGGGCCGCCGAGCTGGCCCGCGGCGCGGTGGAGCGGCCGGTCGAGGGCACGCTGCTGAGCGTGCTCGGCGCGGCGGCCTCCGCGGTGCGCGACCTGCCCGGCGACCTCGCCTCGGTGGCCGCCAGGGCCGCACAGGAGGCCCGCGCCGCGCTCCGGCGCACCCCGGAGCAGCTGGAGGTGCTGTCCCGCAACGGGGTGGTGGACGCGGGCGCTGCCGGCCTGACGCTCATCCTGGAGAGCCTCGCCGCGGTGGTGACCGGCTCCTACGCCGAACGCCCCGACGTCCCCGCGCCGGTCCGCAGGGTCGTGCCCGGGCCGGAGGAGCCCCACCGGCCCGGGGGGCACCCGGGCTACGAGGTCATGTACCTCCTGGACGCCGGCGACGAGGCCGTGGAGGCCCTGCGCGCCGAGCTGGACGCGCTCGGCGACTCGCTGGTGGTCGTGGGCGGGGACGGCCTGTGGAACGTGCACGTGCACGTGGAGGACGCGGGAGCGGCGATCGAGGCCGCCCTGCGGGCCGGCGGCAGGCCGCACCGGATCAGGGTGACCTATCTGGCCGGGCTCGGCCGGACGCACCCGGCCGCGGGCGGGCGGGGCGTGGTGGCGGTGGCGGCGGGGCCCGCCCTGGGCGAGGTGTTCGAGCGTTCGGGAGCCGTCGTGGTCCGGCGCGAGCCGGGCTCCAGCCCGTCCCTGGCCGCGGTGCTGGCCGCGATCCGGGGGGCGGGCACGGAGGTAGTGGTCCTGCCCAACGACAGCGGGGCGCGCGAGGTCGCGGCGGCCGCGGCCGAGATCGCCCGCGAGGAGGGGCTCGCGGTGAGCGTGCTGCCCACCCGGGCGTCGGTGCAGGGCCTGGCGGCGCTGGCCGTCCACGACCCGCTGCGGCGGTTCGACGACGACGTGGTCGCGATGACCGAGGCGGCCGCGCACACCCGCCACGGGCACGTGTGGGTGGCCGACCGCGAGGTCATGACGAGCGCGGGGCTGATCCGGCCCGGGGCCGTGCTCGGCGTGATCGACGGGGACGCCGCCCTGGTCGGCGCGGACCTGGTGGGGACCGCGCTGGAGGTCGTCGGCCGGATGGTGTCCTCCAGCAGCGAGCTGGTCACCCTGCTGGAGGGCGCGGACGCGCCCGCCGGGCTGGCGCAGGCCGTACAGGATCGTCTGGCCGAGACCCGGCCGGACATCGAGGTCGTCCGCTACGGGGGAGGGCAGGGCGGTTACCCGCTGCTCGTCGGGGTCGAGTGAGCCGGGCCGGGGGAGGCGGAAGGCGGATGCGGGTGAATTCTGTCGCCCGGAGGCGGTAGAAAGCTGGCGTGACGAGCTTCGACGAGCCGACGAGCAAGGTGCTGGACCCCCGCACGGCCAAGCTGCTGGAGAGCGTCCTGGACCTGCGGACCGTCGGCGACCTGCTCCGGCACTACCCGCGGCGCTACGCCCAGCGGGGCGAGCTGACCGACCTCGACGACCTGCGGGTCGACGAGCACGTCACGGTGGTGGGAGAGGTCACCAGGGTCATGCGCAAGCCGATGCGCAACAAGGGCGGCACCTGGCTGGAGGTCGAGGTCGTCGACGGCCGCCGGAGCAAGATCTACCTGTCGTTCTTCGGCAAGGCCTCGCACATCGCGGAGACGCGGCTGCGCCCGGGCGCCCGGGGCATGTTCGCCGGGAAGGTGGGCGCTTTCGGCCAGGGCGAGCGGCGCAAGTGGCAGCTCTCCCACCCCGAGTTCGAGATGATCGACGAGGCCGAGCGCGACGCGGGGGAGTTCGCCGCGGCGCTGGTGCCGATCTACCCGGCGGGCAAGGACGTGACGCCCTGGGCGCTGCGGCGGGCCCTGGGCGTGGTCCTCGACACCATGGGCTCTCTGGATGACCCCCTCCCGGCGGACCTGCGCGCCCGGCACGGGCTGCCCGGCCTGACCGAGGCGCTGCTGGCGGTCCACCGGCCGCGCGACCACGCCGATGTGAGCCGGGCGCGCAAGCGGCTCAGGTTCGACGAGGCGTTCCTGCTCCAGGCCGTGCTGCTGCAGCGGAAGATGGCCGCCGCGGCCTGGTCGGCGACGCCCCGGCCCCGGCGCAGCGACGGGTTGCTGGCCGACTTCGACGGGCGGCTGCCGTTCCGGCTCACCGAGGGGCAGCTGAGCGTGGGCGAGGAGATCGCCGCCGACCTGGCCCTCGACCACCCGATGCACCGGCTGCTCCAGGGCGAGGTCGGCGCGGGCAAGACCGTGGTGGCGCTGCGGGCCATGCTCCAGGTGGTCGACGCCGGCGGCCAGGCGGTGCTGCTCGCCCCCACCGAGGTGCTCGCCCAGCAGCACCACCGGTCGATCACCGCCATGCTCGGCGACCTGGCCGCCGGAGGCATGTTCGGCGGCACCGCGGTCGCCCTGCTGACCGGCTCGCTCGGGGCCGCGGCCCGCCGGGCGGCGATGCTCGACGCGGCCTCCGGGACGGCCGGGATCGTGGTCGGCACCCACGCGGTGCTCCAGGAGCGGGTCCAGTTCGCCGACCTGGGGCTGGTCGTGGTCGACGAGCAGCACCGCTTCGGCGTGGAGCAGCGCGACGCGCTGCGCGAGAAGGCCGGGGGCGGGCGCCCGCACGTCCTGGTCATGACCGCGACCCCGATCCCGCGCACGGTCGCCATGACCGTCTTCGGCGACCTGACCGTCTCCACGCTCTCGCAGCTGCCCTCCGGCCGCGCCCCGATCACCACGCACGTGGTCCCCGTGGCGGAGAAGCCGCACTTCCTGGACCGCGCCTGGGTCCGGGTGCGCGAGGAGATCGAGCTCGGCCGGCAGGCCTACGTCGTGTGCCCGCGCATCGGCGACCTGGAGGGCGACGAGGGCGACCTGGCCAAGGCGGACGACGAGCGCCGGCCGCCGCTGGCGGTGCTGGACGTGGCGGCGACGCTCGCCGAGGGGCCGCTGAAGGGACTGCGCACGGCCGTGCTCCACGGCAAGCTGCCGCCGGAGGAGAAGGACGCCGTGATGCGGGCCTTCGCCCGCGGCGAGGTCGACGTCCTGGTGGCGACCACGGTCATCGAGGTCGGCGTGGACGTGCCGAACTCGTCGGTCATGGTGATCATGGATGCCGACCGCTTCGGCGTCTCCCAGCTCCACCAGCTCCGCGGGCGCGTCGGCCGGGGCGGCCTGCCGGGCCTGTGCCTGCTGGTGAGCGAGGCGCCGCAGGGCACCCCCGCGCGCGAGCGGCTCGACGCGGTCGCCTCGACCCTGGACGGCTTCGAGCTGTCCCGGGTGGACCTGGAGCAGCGCAGGGAGGGCGACGTGCTGGGCGTGGCCCAGTCGGGCCGCAGGTCGTCGCTGAAGATGCTCCGGCTGCTCCGGGACGAGGACGTCATCCAGGCCGCCCGGGACGAGGCGGAGGCGATGCTGGCGGCCGATCCGGCCCTGGCCGGGCATCCGGTCCTGCGGGCGGAGATCGACCGGCTGCTCGCCGACGAGCGGGCGGAATATCTCGAGAAGGCGTGACGGGCGGGTGCCCGGTGCGGCGGCCGGCGGACACGCTCCCCGTGCGGTGGTCGGTGGACGCACTCCCCGTGCGGTGGCCAGCGGACGCACTCCCCGTGCGGTGGTCGGCGAGGTGGAGCCCCGGCCCCGTGCGATGATCGCTGGACCTGGAGGCCCGCTCCCGTACGGTGATCGCCGACGTCGGAACCCGATCGCCGGGTGAACGCCCAGTTGCGGGGACGGCCTCCCCCCGAATGCCGTCCCCGCCTGGGCCCATCTCTCGGGTCAGGTGCCGAGAGTACCGGCGTGCGGAAGGGCTCACGATCACGCCGGCCGGCCTTCCTCTGGGTCACTCGAAGGCCGCAGGACTCATCATGCAGGGCGGCGGGACCCGAGGGAACGACCCTTGCGCTTTCGTCGCCGCCCCTTGCCCACTCTTGACCGGGGCTGACCGGCGAAAACCCTCTGACCTGCGGTTATGTGTTCGGCCGCGACACGGGACAATGGACGGGTGAGTCGAGTCATCGCGGGTGTCGCAGGGGGAAGAAGGCTGGCCGTGCCGCCGGGGAACCGGACCCGGCCGACGAGTGACCGGGCCAGGGAGGGGATCTTCTCCACGGTGGGCTCGCTGCTCGGCCCGCTGGACGGCACCCGGGTGCTGGACCTGTACGCCGGGTCCGGCGCGATCGGGTTGGAGGCGCTGTCGCGCGGTGCGGCCCACGCGCTGCTGGTGGAGTCCGACGCCAGGGCGGTCAGGACGATCAGGGAGAACATCGCCTCCCTCGGGCTGCCGGGCGCCGAACTCGCCGCCGACCGGGTGGAGCGGGTGCTCGCCCGGGGCGCCGCCGAGCCGTACGACCTCGTCTTCGCCGACCCGCCCTACGCGGTGACGGCCGAGGAGGTCGACGCGGTGCTGGAGCGCCTGCGCGACGGCGGGTGGCTCGCTCCGGACGCGCTGGTCGCGGTGGAACGGGAGAGCCGGGGGAAGGACCTGGTCTGGCCGGCCGGATACGAAGAGGAGAGGGTCCGTCGTTACGGCGAAGCGTCCGTTTGGTACGGTCGCGCCGCCGGGAATCCGTAAACCTGGGGGTTCGCCTTGCGTCGCGTTGTCTGTCCGGGGTCGTTCGACCCCGTTACCAACGGTCATCTGGACATCATCGGCCGGGCCTCCCGGCAGTACGACGAGGTCGTCGTCGCGGTCCTGATCAACATCGAGAAGAAGAGCCTGTTCACGGTCGAGGAGCGCATCGAGATGCTGCAGGCCGTGACGAAGGAGTACGGCAACGTGCGCGTGGACAAGTTCCACGGCCTGCTGGTGGACTACTGCAGGCAGCAGGAGATCCCCGCGATCGTCAAGGGCCTGCGCGCGGTCAGCGACTTCGACTACGAGCTGCAGCAGGCCCAGCTGAACTACCGGATGTCCGGGGTCGAGACGCTGTTCATGGCGACCGGTCCCGAGGTGTCGTTCCTGTCGTCCAGCCGGATCAAGGAGATCGTCCGGTACGGCGGGAGCGTGGCCGGGCTGGTCCCCGATCTCGTCCAGGACCTGCTGGTCGAGCGGCTCAGGGGCTGAGGCCGACCGGTCGGCCCGGTGCCGGCCGCGCGCCGCGGCGTGCGGGGGAGAGGGCTCGCGAAGCAGACCCCGACCCCTGGTATTCTCTTATTTCGGCCTTGCACGACGGCGGTGACTCGCCATGCCTGATGAGAGCGGAATGACTCTGCACCTTGATCCTCGCGCCCCCTGGGTGGTCTCCACCCACGAACTGGGGCGGCGTCCGGGGGCCATGAAGCAGATGCACCTGACTCTTCCGGCACCGGCGGAGACCGGCGTCGACATGATCGGCGTCCCCAGGGGCGCCGATGTCGAGCTGGACATCCGGCTTGAGTCGGTCATGGAGGGCGTGCTCGTCACGGGCACGGCGCGGTCCCCGCTGCGGGGGGAGTGCGCACGGTGCCTGGAGCCGGTCACCTCGGAGAACGAGGTGTCGTTCCAGGAGCTGTACTTCTACTCGGCTGAGGATGCAGCCGAGGACGACCTTCTCCTCGACGGTGACCTGCTCGACCTCGAACCGGTGTTCCGCGATGCGGTGGTGCTCACACTGCCGCTGAGCCCGCTGTGCAGTGAGGACTGCGCCGGGCTCTGCGTGGAGTGCGGGGTCAGGCTGGCTGATGCCGAGCCTGGCCACGGGCACGAGGTGATCGACGCCCGCTGGGCGAAGTTGCAAGGTCTGGTTCCGGAACATAACAACGATCAGGAGAGCTGACGTGGCTGTCCCCAAGCGCAAAATGTCGCGGAGCAACACTCGCTCCCGCCGGTCGCAGTGGAAGGCCGCCGCGGTTTCGCTCGTGAGCTGCCCCCAGTGCCGCTCGCCGAAGCGTCCGCACATGGTGTGCCCGACCTGCGGCACCTACAACCGCCGTCAGGTGATCGAGCCCTCCGCCTGATCGCATTCTGACTGACGGACGCCGGCCGGGAGCGCTTCGCTCCCGGCCGGCGTCACCGTCCGCCCGCCAGTGCGATGGCGGTCCACCCGCGGCCGTGGTGGACGCCGGGGTCCGCGACCACGCGTACCCTCCCGGCGCCCACCACGTCTTCGGAGTATCCGGACGATCTCTCGTCTCGCCTCTTCGCCATCGCGCATTCGATCGACCGTCGTGCGAGGAGAAGAAGACGTGGCAGCAAGTGTGAAGCCGGTGGCCGTGGAGGCCGTACGGGACGAGCTGGAAGAGATCCTGTCCGTGCGGCTGGACGCGGCGATCCTGGAGCGGGCGCTGACCCACCGCTCCTACGCCTACGAGAACGGCGGCCTGCCCACCAACGAGCGCCTGGAGTTCCTCGGCGACTCGGTGCTGGGCCTCGTCGTCACCGACACCCTCTACCGCAACCACCCCGACCTGCCCGAGGGCCAGCTGGCCAAGCTGCGGGCCGCCGTGGTCAACATGCGCGCCCTCGCCGACGTGGCGCGCGGCCTGGGCCTGGGCCGGTTCCTGCGGCTCGGCCGCGGCGAGGAGGGCACCGGAGGGCGCGACAAGTCCTCGATCCTCGCCGACACCCTCGAGGCGCTGATCGGCTCGGTCTACGTGGACAAGGGCCTGGACGAGTCGTTCCGGGTCGTCCACCTGCTCTTCGACCCCCTCATCGCCCACTCGGCCTCGCTGGGCGCGGGGCTCGACTGGAAGACCTCCCTGCAGGAGCTGACGGCCTCGGAGTCGCTCGGCGTGCCCGAGTACCACGTCGCGGAGAGCGGCCCGGACCACGCCAAGTCCTTCAGCGCGGTCGTCCGCCTGGGCGGCGAGGAGTACGGCTCGGGCGCCGGGCGCTCGAAGAAGGAGGCCGAGCAGCAGGCCGCCGAGGCCGCATGGAACCGCATCAGGACCGACCGGGACGCGCGCGAGGCGAGCTGAGACCGGTCGGCGGGGAGGGACGCGCATGCCCGAGTTGCCCGAGGTCGAGGTCGTCCGGCGGGGCCTGGAGCGCTGGGTCGCCGGGCGGACCGTCGCCCGGGCCGAGGTGCTGCACCCGCGGGCGGTCCGGCGCCACGTGCCGGGCGCGGAGGAGTTCGCCGCCCGGCTGGCGGGCCGTACGATCGGCTCGGCCGAGCGCCGGGGGAAGTACCTCTGGCTCCCGCTGGACGGCTCCGACGCGATCCTGGCGCATCTCGGGATGAGCGGCCAGCTGCTGGTGGTCGAGCCGGACGCGGCCCCCGAGCGCCACCTGCGGATCCGGCTGGGGTTCGCCGACGGCGGCCCCGAGCTCCGCTTCGTCGACCAGCGCACCTTCGGGCACGTTCTGGTCGCCCCGATGACCCTCCGGCTGCCGCGGTGGGTGCCGGAGCCCATCGCGCACATCGCGGCGGATCCCTTCGAGGACGAGTTCGACGACGAGCTGTTCACCATCGGCCTGCGGCGCAGGCGGACCGAGGTCAAGCGGGCGCTGCTGGACCAGTCGCTGATCAGCGGGGTCGGGAACATCTACGCGGACGAGGCGCTCTGGAGGGCCCGGCTGCACGGCACGCGGCCTGCGGACACGCTGACCCGGCCGAAGATCGCGGAACTGCTGGCGGCCGCCCGCGAGGTGATGAGCGAGGCCCTGGCGGAGGGCGGCACATCTTTCGACAGTCTCTACGTGAATGTCAATGGCGAGAGCGGCTACTTCGAGCGGTCACTCGCCGTGTACGGCAGGCGCGGCCTGCCCTGCCGGCGGTGCGGCGCCCCGGTCGTCCGGGAGTCGTTCATGAACCGCTCCTCCTACAGCTGCCCCCGCTGCCAGCCTCCCCCGCGGCGGTCCCGGAAGATGGGGGCATGACGGACGTACGGCTGACCGCGTGGGTCAGAGGCAGGGTGCAGGGCGTGGGTTTCCGCTGGTGGACGCGGGCGCGGGCGCTGGAGCTCGGCCTGGCCGGCTGGGCGAGGAACACCGACGACGGCCGGGTGGAGGTCGTGGCGGAAGGGCCGGAGAAGGCGGCCGGCGAACTGCTGGAGCTGCTCCGGGGCGGGGGGACTCCCGGCCGGGTGGACACGGTCGTGGAACGCTGGAGCGAGGCGAGAGGAAATCTATCCGGTTTCGTGGAGCGCTGACACTTCCCTTGAAACGCCTTAATGGGGTATATTTAGCTGTCGAGAGTGTCCACAGGTGCATCCATGCGGAGTGTTCAACTTGACCGTCTCCCTCACCGGTGCGACTCTTGATAGGAACCACGCGCACCCCTCCCGCGGCAAGAAGTGCGCGAACCAGTCTGGTCACTCAGCGTGGAGGACCCTTAACCATGGCGAAGGCTCTACTCGGCCACGTCGGCGGTCCTGACCCTCGGATGGTCTCGGAAATGCGTCGCCTTCAGCAGCGCATCCGCGACCTCGAGGCAGAGCTCACCCGGCTCCAGGCCCAGAACGACGAACTCGCGGCAGGCAACCGCGAAGAGGCGTTCCCCCGCCTGCAGGATCGCGAGCCGGCTCTCACCTAGGGCCCTTTTCCTGAACCTTCGCCCGTCGGGGCGGCGGATCCGAGTCGGATCCGGCGCGGATGTGCGGGGTTCAGGGACGGGTTCCCGGGGCCGGCGCGGAGCAACACCTGTCCAGGGACGCCTCAACGGGGCGTCCCTTGTCATTTCCTTTCCTCATCCGCCTTCTCGAAGGTGGATGTGGCGTGAGACGAAGGCCAGCTGCTCGGGCAGGACCCGGCGGCGGTAGGCCGCGTTGTGGCATCCGCCGGAGATCCCGCCTTCGGCCGTCGCGCCCAGCGCCTTCAGGCCTTTCAGCATCGTCTCGGTCTGCCTGGCCCAGCCGTCGCGGTCGCCGCAGCCCAGCCAGACGGGGATGTCCACCAGCTCGCGCAGCGGTGCCTGCGCCGTGGTGATGGCCGGTGCGACCGCCACCACCACGGCCACCTTCTTCTCGCCCAGCTCGGCGGCGAGGCGGAGCGCTCCGGCGCCCCCGGCCGACCAGCCCATCAGCCCGATCCGGTCGGTGTCCAGTCCGCAGTCACGCAGATAGGGCAGGAGCCGCCCCTCGATGTCCGCCGAGGGCCAGTCGTCGATCGAGGCCACCGCGAAGCGCGCGCCCCCCGCGGCCAGATAGCGGTCCACCGCGTAGAGCTCGAACGGGGTCAGCGCGTCGCCCGCGGCTCCGTGCAGCATGACCACCACCGGGATCCTGCCCCGGGTGGCGGGAGGGATGCCGATCACCACCCTGCGGTCGTCCATCGTGCTGCGCTGCAGCGTGCCCGGCGGCACCTCGGGGGGGTCGGGCATCCTGCCGCACCTGATCTGCCCGTAGGCCTTCCGCACACCGTCCGGTCCGGCCATCACGGCGGTGGCGCCGAGGCCGAGCAGTGCCAAGCCCCCGGTGATCATAAAACTTCGTCTTTTAAGCGGATTTTCCCTGTTCTGGGGGGGTAGTGGCGCTCCCCGCTCGCCGCGCTCCACGTCCATGCAGGGCACCATAAGCCGTGCATGGGCGGGCGCGGGCGAAGAACGGTAGTCTTCCCCGCTAAGGGCCCGCCGCCGGCCCGGATCGGGTGCCGGTCCCGCGGCCCCGTGAGGTCCCGGGGACGCCGGGGCGCCGCCCCGGCCTCCGCACCGGGACCTCCGGCCGATGATCCGCGCAGACCAGGGACGAGGGGGTTTCCATGTATCTGAAGACTCTCACCCTGCGCGGCTTCAAGTCCTTCGCCTCGGCGACCACGCTCCGCTTCGAGCCGGGCATCACCGCCGTCGTCGGCCCCAACGGCTCGGGCAAGTCCAACGTGGTCGACGCCCTGGCCTGGGTCATGGGCGAGCACAGCGCCAAGTCCCTGCGCGGCGGCAAGATGGAGGACGTCATCTTCGCCGGGACCTCCTCGCGGGCCCCGCTGGGCCGCGCCGAGGTCACGCTCACCATCGACAACACCGACGGCGCCCTGCCGATCGACTACACCGAGGTCACCATCAGCCGCCTGATGTTCCGGGGCGGCCAGAGCGAGTACGCCATCAACGGCGACACCTGCCGTCTCCTCGACATCCAGGAGCTGCTGTCGGACTCCGGGATCGGCCGCGAGATGCACGTCATCGTCGGCCAGGGCCAGCTCGACCAGGTCCTGCACGCCGGCCCCGAGGACCGCCGCGCGTTCATCGAGGAGGCCGCCGGCGTCCTGAAGCACCGCAAGCGCAAGGAGAAGGCGCTGCGCAAGCTGGACGCGATGCAGGCCAACATGACCCGCGTCCAGGATCTCACCACCGAGCTGCGCCGCCAGCTCAAGCCGCTGGGCCGCCAGGCGGAGATCGCCCGCCGGGCCGCCGTGATCCAGGCCGACCTCCGGGACGCGCGGCTGCGGCTGCTCGCCGACGACGTGCTCACCCTGCGGACCGCGCTGGAGCGCGAGGCCGCCGACGAGGCCGCGGTCCTGGCGCGCCGCAGGGCCGTGGAGGCGGAGCTGGAGCAGGGCCAGCGCGACGAGGCCGAGCTGGAGGCCGCCGAGGCCGAGGCCCAGCCGCGCCTGGCCGCCGCCCAGGAGACCTACTTCCGGCTCTCCTCGATCCGCGACCGGCTGCGGGGCCTGGCCGGGCTGGCCGCCGAGCGGCACCGGCACGCCGCCGACACGGGCGTGGAACGGCGCGGGCGTGATCCGGAGGACCTCGAGCGCGAGGCCGAGGAGGTCCGCGAGCAGGAGCGGGTCCTGGCCGAGCTGCTGGAGCAGGAGCAGGAGGTGCTCGCCCGGGAGGTGGCCCGGCGGGCCGGGGCCGAGGGGGCGCTCGCCGCGGAGGAGCGGAGGCTGGCCGCCGCGGCCCGCGCCGCGGCCGACCGGCGCGAGGGACTGGCCCGGCTCCGCGGGCAGGTCGGCGCGGCGCGCAGCCGGACCGAGGCGGCCGCCGAGGAGATCGGCCGCCTGACCCGCTCGCTCACCGAGGCCGAGCACCGGGCCGAGCTGGCCCGGGCCGAGCACGACGGTCAGGAGCAGGCCGATCCGGCGTCCGACCCCGCGCTGGCCGAGGAGCTGGAGATCGCCCTGGAGGCCGTGGAATCGGCCGGACTGGCGGTCGAGGCGGCCGAGGCCGCGGCCGAGGAGGCCCGGGCGGCCGTCGGAGGGCCGAACGCGGCGCTGAGCGCGGCCGGAGCCGCCCTGGCGGCCGCGCGCACCGCCGACCAGGAGGCGCAGCGCCAGGTCGCCGCCCTGGAGGCGCGGTTCGAGGCGCTGGAGCTGAGCCTGGCCAAGGGCACGGACGGCGGCGCGGCGCTGCTGGCCGCCGCCGGTGAGCCCGGCACCGGGGTGCTCGGCCCGGTCGCCACGATGCTGACCGTCCGCCCGGGCGCGGAGGCGGCGGTGGCCGCGGTGCTCGGCGCCGCGGCCGAGGCCGTCGCGGTGGGGTCGCTCCAGTCCGCGGTGGACGCCATGGAGCTCCTGCGGGCCACCGGTCAGGGGCAGGCGTCCCTGGTCATCGCCGCCGGGGGGCCCTGCGCGCCGACCGGTCCGGTGCCGGTGGCGGGGGCCGAGTGGGCCGCCGACCTGGTGACCGCACCGGACGGACTGCGGGCGGCCGTCGCCGCGCTGCTGGCGGACGTGCTCGTCGTCGACGACCTGCAGACGGCCAGGAAGGCGGTCGAGCAGCGACCCGGACTGCGGGCCGTCACCCGCTCCGGCGACCTGCTGGGCGCCTACGCGGCCCGGGGCGGCTCCGAGCCGGGCTCGTCGGCGCTGGCGGTGCGGGCCGCACTGGACCAGGCCGCGGCCGACCTGGCCGAGGCCCGGGTGGCGGCCGAGCGGGCCGCGGCGGCCATGGAGGAGGCGGCGCGGACCGAGGAGGAGGCGCGGCTCGCCGTGGAGGCCGCCCGCGCCCGGGCGGCGGAGGCCCAGACGGGCGTGCAGACCGCCCAGGCCGGGGTCAACGCGGCGCAGGCCGCGCTGGACCAGGTCCGGGGCAGGCAGCGCGACGCCGACCAGCGGGCCGCGGCGGCGGCCCGGCGGCTCGCCCAGCTCGGCGCGGCGGCGCAGGCCGCCCGCGACGAGTGCCTGCGGCTGGCCGAGGGCGTGCGGGCCGCCGAGGAGGCGCGCGGGCGGGGCATGGCCGAGCTGGCGGAGCTGGAGGAGCGGCTGGCCGCCGCCACGGACGCCGCGGAGGCGGAGGACGAGCCGTCCACGGAGGTCCGCGACGAGCTCGCCGAGCTCTGCGCGGAGGCCCGGCAGGCCGAGATGGAGGCCCGCCTGGCCGTACGGACGGCCGAGGAGCGGGTCAAGGGCATCGCGGGCCGGGCCGAAGGGCTGGTGCGGGCGGCGGCGCGGGAGCGCGAGGAGCGCGCCAGGGCGGCCGAGCTCCGGGAGCGCCGGCGCCGGCAGGCGGAGGCGGCCGAGGCGGTCGTGCGGGGCGCGGAGCTGACCCTGCGCGCGCTGGAGACCTCGATCGCCGCGGCCGCCGTCCAGCGCGACGAGGCCGAGCAGGCCCGCGGCCGGATCGACGCCTCACTCAGGTCCGTCCGCGCCCGGGTCCGGGAGCTCTCCGCGGAGCTCGACAAACTGGTCAACCGGGTGCACGGCAGCGAGATGGCCAGGACCGAGCAGCGGCTGCGCCTGGAGCAGCTGCAGACCCGCGCGGTGGAGGAGTACGGCGTCGAGCCGGACGTCCTCATCGCGGAGTACGGCCCCGGCGAGCCGGTCCCGTCGGCCGACGGCGAGCCGGTGCCGTACGACCGGCAGGAGCAGGAGAAGCGGGCCAGGGCGGCCGAGCGGCAGATGGCGCAGCTGGGCAAGGTGAACCCGCTGGCGCTGGAGGAGTTCGCGGCGCTGGAGGAGCGGCACGCGTTCCTCACCTCGCAGCTGGAGGACCTCAAGAAGACCCGCCGGGACCTGCTGCTGGTGGTCAAGGAGGTCGACGAGCGGGTCGAGCAGGTCTTCTCGGCCGCCTACGCCGACGTGGCCAGGGAGTTCCAGACGATCTTCGGCAGGGTCTTCCCCGGCGGGGAGGGCAGGCTGCTGCTCACCGACCCCGAGGACATGCTGACCACGGGGGTCGAGGTCGAGGCGCGCCCGCCGGGCAAGAAGGTCAAGCGCCTGTCGCTGCTGTCGGGCGGCGAGCGCTCGCTGACCGCGGTGGCGTTCCTGGTGGCCATCTTCAAGGCGCGGCCCTCGCCGTTCTACGTGATGGACGAGGTCGAGGCGGCCCTGGACGACACCAACACCCAGCGGCTGCTGACCCTCTTCGAGGAACTGCGGGAGACCTCCCAGCTCATCGTCATCACCCACCAGAAGCGGACCATGGAGATCGCCGACGCGCTGTACGGCGTGTCGATGCGGGGCGACGGCGTCACCCAGGTCATCAGCCAGCGGCTGAAGGCCGACTCCTGACCCCGGCGCCCGGCGGGACCCGGGCCGGGGCGGGCGGTGCGGAAAGGACGCGCTGCCGAAAGGACACGGAACGTCCCGAACCTCGAAAGGTCGGACTATCACCGGGCGTCTGGGAAACTAGGCGGTTGTGGAGAGCTATCTCGGCCTGATCCTGATCATCGCCGCCGTCGTCGTGCTGACGGCGGGCGGCATGTTCCTGCTGTTCCGACAGGGGCGGAAGGCGGCGCCTCCGCCGGTGAGACCGCCGGAGGCGCCGCCGATCCCCGAGGAGGAGAGGCAGGCGCCGCCCAGGGGCACCGTCATCGAGGACGAGGCGACGACCACCGTCCCGCCCCCGGCCCGGCCGATCGAGGTCCCGGTCGCCCCGCCGATCGAGGTCCCGCCGCCGTCCGCGGGCCGGATGGTACGGCTCCGCGCCCGGCTGGCCCGCTCCCAGAGCACCCTCGGCAAGGGCCTGCTGGAGCTGCTCTCCCGCGACCGCCTCGACGACGACGTCTGGGACGAGATCGAGGAGACCCTGATCACCGCCGACGTGGGCGTCGCGCCGACCCAGGCGATGGTCGAGGAGCTGCGCACCCGGGTGAAGGTGCTGGGCAGCCGGACGCCGACCGAGGTCCGCGGCCTGCTGAAGGAGCAGCTGCTCACCCAGATCGGCGCCGACACGGACCGCACCCTGCGGGTCGCCAAGCACGGCGAGCGCCCGGCCGTCGTCCTCGTCGTGGGCGTCAACGGCACGGGCAAGACCACGACCACCGGCAAGCTGGCCCGGTCCCTGATCGGCGACGGCAGCCGGGTGGTGCTCGGCGCGGCCGACACCTTCCGCGCCGCCGCCGCCGACCAGCTCCAGACCTGGGGCGACCGGGTCGGGGCCGAGGTGGTGCGCGGCCCCGAGGGGGGCGACCCCGCCTCCGTCGCGTTCGACGCCGTGGCCAGGGGCATGGAGGAGAAGGTCGACGTCGTGATCGTGGACACGGCCGGCCGCCTGCACACCAAGACCGGCCTGATGGACGAGCTCGGCAAGGTCAAGCGCGTCATCGAGAAGAAGGCCACGGTGGACGAGGTGCTGCTGGTCCTCGACGCCACCACCGGTCAGAACGGCATGCGCCAGGCGCAGGTGTTCGCCGAGGTCGTCAACATCACCGGCATCGCCCTGACCAAGCTCGACGGCACGGCCAAGGGCGGCATCGTCATCTCGGTCCAGCGCGAGCTGGGCGTCCCGGTCAAGCTCGTCGGCCTCGGCGAGGGCCCCGACGACCTGGCCCCGTTCGACCCCGAGGTCTTCGTGGACGCGCTGCTGGGCGACTGACCTCCGCACGGACGACAGGGCCGCCTCCCGGGACCCCCGGGAGGCGGCCCTTCCCCTTCCCCGGGGACCGGCGGTTCCGCCCGTCCTCCCGTTCCCTTCCTGCCGCGCCGGGTCAGCCGGGGTGCGCCGGGGTGGGCGGAGCAGCGGCGTCCGGGGCCGGACGCGGGTCCGAGCCGCCGCGGCGACGCCTCGCGAGGACGAGGGCGCAGGCCAGTCCGAGCGCCGTTTCCACGGCCGCCGCGAGCACGAGCCCGCTTCCGGGCATCCCGTCCACGGCGATGCTCAGCACCCGGGACAGCCCGTAGGCGAGATAGGTCACGGTGCCGAGGAGCGCGGCGGTGAACGCCAGCCGGGGGACGAACGCACCGAGCCCGATCAGCACGCCGCTCGCCAGCAGGGCACCGCCGGCGGCCCGCACCTCGCTGAGCAGACCGGGCTCGACGCCGAGCTCGATGCCGTTGAGCCCGTGGAGGGCCGCCGGCGCGAGCAGCGTCGCCGCGCCGATCAGGAACACCACCAGGCCGGACGCGAACAAGGTGAACGTCGCGAATCTCGTGTTCCGCATCTTCCCTATCCCTTCCGGTGGCAGGTCTCGCCGGTCGAGCCGATGACGGGGGCAGGGCGTTGCCGCATGGCGCGTGCTCCTCGGATTGGGGATTCGATCCGATGGGCCGGATCGAGGCTGAGTCCACTCTGGAGCGGATCACCTGGACTTCCAATGGAGAGAAGTCCGGTTCTCTTTGCCGTTCGTCCAGCTTCGTGGACGGTCGATCAGATCGATGGCACCGTGGCACCATGCCGAGCGCCGTCCGCGAGTTCCCTGCCCCGGCCGACCCCCTCGGCGAGACCCTGCACCTGCTCCGGCTCACGGGGGCCCTCTACTGCCGCGCCGAGCTCACCGCCCCCTGGGGCGTCCACGTGCCGCGCCTCGAAGGGCTCATGATGCTGTACGTCGTGACCGAGGGCGGATGCCTGCTCGAGACCGACGGGGACGAGCCGCGCCCGCTCCGGCAGGGCAGTCTCACCCTGGTCCCGCACGGCCTCCCGCACCGGTTGCGGAGCGGTCCCGAGGCCCGGACGGAACCGCTCTTCGAGATTCCGGTCGAGCAGGTCAGCGAGCGGTACGAGATCATGCGTCACGGCGGAGGCGGGGAGTTCACGCACGTCACCTGCGCGGTGGTCCGGCCCGACCACGCGGTGGCCCGGCGCCTCGTCGCGCAGCTCCCCGGCGTCCTGCACCTCGGCGCCTGGGACGACGCCGCCGCCGGCTGGCTGGCGGGCACGCTCCACCTCATCTCCCGGGAGGCCCTGGCGCTGCGGCCGGGCGGGGAGACCGTCATCACCCGGCTCGCCGACGTCCTCGTCGTCCAGGCGATCCGCGCCTGGCTCGACGCGGCGCCCGAGGCGAAGCGGGGCTGGCTGGCCGCCCTGCGGGACGAGCAGGTGGGCCGGGCGCTCCTGCTGATCCACCGCGAGCCCGAGCGGGAGTGGGACCTCGCCGCCCTCGCCGGGGAGGCCGGCATGTCACGCTCGGCCTTCTCCGCGAGGTTCACCGGCCTGGTCGGCGAGTCCGCCGTGCACTACCTCACGCGATGGCGCATGCAGCTGGCCCGCGAACACCTCCGGCGGACGACGGAGCCGCTCTCGGCCGTCGCCCGCCGGTTCGGCTACCGGTCCGAGGCGGCGTTCTGCCGGGCGTTCAAACGGGCCTTCGGCGTGTCCCCGGGGAGCGTCCGGGCCGGGCCCGGACCCGCCGTTCCGAGAGGGCCGGCGGAGACCGGGGCCCGGGGGGTCAGCTCCGGGCCGCCGGCTGGCGCACCCCGATGGGGATGACCAGCGGGGTGCCCGCGACCGGGTCCTCGATGACCTTGGCGTCGAGGTCGAAGACCTCCGAGAGCAGCGACTCGGTGAGCACCTCCGCCGGGGTGCCCGCGGCGATGACCCTGCCGTCGCGCATGGCGACCAGCCGGTCGGCGTAGCGGGCGGCCAGGTTGAGGTCGTGCAGGACCATCACGACGGTACGGCCCAGCTCGCCGTGGAGCCTGCGGACGAGCTCCAGCACCTCGATCTGGTGCGCCAGGTCCAGGAAGGTCGTCGGCTCGTCGAGCAGGAGCAGGTCGGTGCCCTGCGCGAGCGCCATGGAGATCCAGGCGCGCTGGCGCTGGCCGCCGGAGAGCTCGTCCAGCGGGCGCTCGCCCAGGTCGAGCAGGCCCGTCATGGACAGCGCCTCGCTCACCGCGGACTCGTCGTCGGACGACCACTGCCGGTACCAGGTCTGGTGCGGGTGCCGCCCCCGGGCCACCAGGTCGGCCACGGTCAGCCCCTCGGGGGCCGTCGGCGCCTGCGGGAGCACGCCCAGGACCTTGGCGACCTCCTTGGTGGGCATGCGGTCGATGCGCTTGCCGTCCAGCAGCACCTCGCCGCCAGAGGGCTTGAGCAACCGCCCCAGCGCACGGAGCAGCGTGGATTTCCCGCACCCGTTGGGGCCGATGATCGTGGTCACCGTGCCGGTCTCGATGCCCAGGTCGAGGCCGTCGACGATGACGCGATCGCCGTATCCCAGCCTGACGTCGACGGCTTGAAGTCTCATGAACGGGCCTCTCTGCGCACGCGGACGAGGAGATAGATCAGATAGGGGGCGCCGAGGACCGCGGTGACCACGCCCACCGGCAGTTCGACGGGGCTGAACGCGGTCCGCGCGACCAGGTCGGCGGCGGTGGTGAGGACGGCGCCGGTCAGCGCGGAGACCACCAGCGGGGGCTGGGCCGTACCGGCCAGGCGGAGTGCGATCTGCGGGGCGGCCAGCGCGACGAAGGCGACGGGCCCGGCGGAGGCCGTGGCGACCGCGGCGAGCAGCACGGCGGCGAGGATCATCAGGCCGCGCGCGAGGTTCATCCGCACGCCCAGCCCGGTCACCGTGTCGTCGCCGAAGCGCAGCGCGCCGAGCGAGCGGGTGCCCAGCAGCGTCAGCGGGACGAGCACGGCCAGCGCGAGCGCGACCGGGTGGACGTGCTCCCAGCCCCGGCCGTGCAGCGAGCCGCTGATCCAGACCATGGCGCGGCTGCTGTCGTTGACGTCGCCGACGGTCAGCAGCCAGTACTTGACGTTGCCGAACACGGCGGTGACGCCGATGCCGACCAGGACCAGGCGGTAGCCGTCCAGCCCGCCCCGCCAGGCCAGCAGGTAGACGGCCAGCGCGCCGGCCAGCCCGCCCGCCAGGGCCAGGGCCGGGATGCCGAAGGTGACCAGGGCGCCGCTGGGGCCGCCGGCGGTGCTGCCCGCGGCCACGATGGCCGCGACCACGGCCACGCTGGCGCCGGTGGTGACGCCGAGGATGTCGGGACTGGCCAGCGGGTTGCGGGCGACGGCCTGGGTGATCGCGCCGGACAGCGCGAACGCCGTGCCGGCCAGCGCGCCGGTGAGCGCGCGGGGGAGCCGGAGCTCCATCACCACGAAGTGGTTCGGCCCGTCGCCGGTGATCGCCTGGAACACCTCGGGCACCGTCATCGGCAGGTCGCCGATGCGCATGCCGAGCCCCATCAGCAGCAGCGCGGCGGCCAGCAGGACCAGGCAGACGGCCGCCGAGCGCAGGCGGAGCAGCCACGAGGCGGGACCGAGGCGGACCGGCCGCTCGTGCGGGAGCCGCAGGCGGGCGGGGGACGCCTCGGCGCCGCGGAGAGGGCCGCCGGCGGGGTCTTCGGCGAGGCGGCCGGGAGGGTCTTCGGGACGGGCGCCGGCGCCGCCGGGGAGGAGGGTCACAGGCGCACCGGCTTCCTGCGGCGGACGAGGGCGACGAAGAACGGCGCGCCGATCAGCGCGAGCACGACGCCGACCTCCAGCTCGCCGGGGCGGGCGACGACCCGGCCGACCACGTCGGCCAGCAGGAGCGCGGTCGCGCCGGCCAGCCCGGAGTACGGCAGGAGCCAGCGGTGGTCCGGGCCGGACAGGGGACGGACCAGGTGCGGGACCATCAGGCCGACGAAGGCGAGCGAGCCGCAGGCCGCCACCGCGCCGCCGGTGAGCAGGGTGACCGCGGCGACGCCGACCGTGCGGGTCAGCGCGACGTTCTGACCGAGGGAGCGGGCGACGTCCTCGCCCAGGGAGAGCGCGTTGAGACCGGGGGCGTTGACGAGGGCCAGGACCAGGCCGGCGGCGATGAACGGCAGCACCTGCCAGGCGGTCTCGGCGCCGCGCGCGGCGATGGAGCCCGTCTGCCAGAACCGGAAGACGTCCATGGCCTGGTCGTCGGCGAGCACGAGGGCCGAGGTGAGGCCGTAGAGGAAGGCGCTGACCGCGGTGCCGGCCAGGGCGAGGGTGACCGGGGTGGGCCCGCCGCGCCCGCCGACCATGCCGAGCGCGAAGACGCCCACGCTGGCGGCCAGGGCGCCCGCCATGCCGAACCAGACGTAGGAGTGGAGGCTGGTGACGCCCAGGACCATGATGCTCAGCACCATCGCGAACGCAGCCCCCTGGGTGACGCCGAGCAGCCCGGGGTCGGCCAGGGGGTTGCGGGTGTGGCCCTGCATGAGCGCGCCCGCGACGCCGAGCGCGACCCCGGCCAGGACGCCGAGCGCCGTCCTGGGCACCCGCAGCGAGCGGACGATGATGTCGCTCTCGGTGCCGGTCGGCCCGGTGAGCCCGTGCCAGACGCCGGTGAGCGGGACGGACTTCGCGCCGATCGCGATGCTCAGCACGGCCGCCGCGACGAGCGCGGCGGACAGCCCGGCCAGGACGAGCAGGAGGCGTCCCCGGCGGGCCTGGAGCATCCGTGCGCGACCGGGCGACGGCGGCCGCGCCGCGGCTACCGCTGTGCTCACCCGCACCCCTCTCGTCCGCCGGTCGTTTGCCGGAACCGCTCCGAGTATGCCAGTTTAGGCATGGCTAAGCTAAATGAGGTTAGCCTTACCTGCCTGAGAGGATCTTCGGATGAGAGCGCTACGTACGCTGACCGTGAGTGTGGCGGGAGCCGTACTGGCTCTCGGACTGGCGGCCTGCGGGTCGGACACCTCCGGTACGGCGGGCGGCACGGCCACCGCGGCGCCCTCGGCGCCCGCGGCCGACGGCGCGTCCTATCCGCGGACGGTGAAGCACGCCATGGGCGAGACCGAGATCCCGGCGCAGCCCAAGCGCGTCGTCGCGCTCGACCAGAGCTTCGTCGACGCGGTGCTCACGCTGGACACCGAGGTCGTCGGCTACACCGTCTACCGGGGCATCGACGAGAAACTCCCCGACTACCTGGCCCCGGTCATGGACCAGGCGCAGAACATCAAGCCGGTCGGCACCCTGGAGGCGCCGAGCCTGGAGCAGATCATCGCGCTCAAGCCCGACCTGATCGTCTCGGCGAAGATCCGCCACGAGGCGCTGTACGACAAGCTCACCCAGATCGCGCCGACGGTGTTCAGCGAGACCACCGGCGCCATCTGGAAGGACAACCTCCGGCTGATGGGCCGGGCCCTGGGCAAGGAGGCCCTCGCCGACGAGCGGATCAAGGCCTACGAGGACCGCGCGGCCAAGATCGGCGAGTCCATCAAGGCCAAGGAGGGGGAGATGCCCACGGTGTCCGTCGCCCGCTTCGCCGGTGAGCCGACCGTCCGCCTGTACGTGGAGAACTCCTACTCCGGCCTGGTGCTGAAGGACGTCGGCTTCCCGCGCCCCGAGGGCCAGCCGACGACCACTGAGACGATCATGGTGCCGATCAGCGAGGAGAACATCCCGCAGCTCGACGCCGACCACATCTTCGTCGTCTCCTACCCGGACCCGGAGGTCCAGGCGATCCAGAAGAAGTTCCAGACCAACCCGCTCTGGGGCAAGCTCAAGGGCGAGCAGCACGTGGTCGACGACACCACCTGGATGGCGGCCGTCGGCCTCCAGGGCGCCCACGTCGTCCTCGACGACCTGGCGAAGATCTTCGAGGTCGACCCGGCCAAGGCCGGCTGACCGCGCTCTCCGGGCGGGCCCGGCACCGTTCAGGTGCCGGGCTTTTCCGTATTAAAGATCGCAAAAGGGTGGCCTTCTCCCGTCTGCTCTTGATTAACTTCCCGTTCACGGGCGTCGTGACGAGGACGGGAGGCTGACGCGGATGGTCGAGGTCGACGCGGAGAAGCTGAGGAGCGCGACGGACGAGCTGATCGCCACGCTGCTGCCCCTCGCGGAGGACGCCAGCACGCTGGCCGACGGGACCCACCTGAGCGCCTACCAGTGGGGCGCCATCGGCGCGGCCACGGTCGCCGGCAACTACACCCCCGCCCGCGAGTACCAGGCCCGGCAGCTGAAGGACTTCGTCGCGTGCCTCAACGGCGTCCACGCGGGCCTGCTCAGCGTGGTGGCCCACTACCGGGCGGCCGAGCTCGCCGCCCTGCAGGCCGCCGCCGACGTGGAGAACAAGGTCCAGAAGGTGGCCGATCTCCAGGCGAAGCTCCGCCAGGACCAGGCGGACCTGGCGGAGGCCCGCAAGAAGGACCAGGGACTGACGGACTAGCGCGGCTGCGGACGGCAGGCGGAGAACACTGACGGGGGAGGGATCCATGGCGGGAGAAGAGCCGCTCGCCGGCCTGATCGGCCAGACTGCGGTCATCGCCGGGATGAAGGCGCTGGGCACCTACGGGCCGGCCTGGGCGTCGACCATGGCCAAGATCCAGCTTGCGGGCAAGCTCGCCAAGCCGGCGGCGGGTGCGGGAGCCGTCTGGCTGCTCGCCCAGCCGTGGGGCGACGAGCAGATCACCAAGGTGTGGAACGACTGGCGCACGGTCAACCTCAAGCTGATGCACCTGCGGATGCGGGAGTGGGACACCAAGCTCAAGGCGGTCCAGGACGCCTGGCCCGAGGGGGCCGACCGCAGGGCGTTCGACCGCTTCATGGCGGTGGTCTTCCACGAGGTCATCCAGACGGAGAACGCCGCCGCGCAGATGGCCACCTCCGTGCAGAACGCCCAGTCGGAGATCCACAAGATCGTCGACAACGCCGGGACGGTCATCAACGCCCTGCTGGGCGTCATCATCACCTCGGAGATCATGCAGCTGATCGGGAGCCGCATGCAGGCCCTGGGGGCGGCCAACCCCACCCCCGCCGGCGTCGCGCTGGTGGCGAAGGGGCGGGCGATCCAGACCATGGCCGAGGCCACGAAGGACTCCTCCGGCCTCATCCTCATGGGCACGGCGGTCAACGCGGTCGTCGGCGCGACGGCGGCGCTCATCTTCAGCCTCGGCAACCTGTCGGCGCTGATGAGCGCGGACAACCAGTTCCCGCTCCCGCAGGCCAACCTGGACAGCGACGGCACCGACGGCCGGACGGACTTCGACGACATCCGGCGCCGCAGCGTGCCGCAGTCCGGCAGTGAGGGCTGGAGCCGCATCTGATCCGCGGCCGGGCGGAGGCTGCGCGCCCCGCCCGGCCTCCGCGGAGGTCAGCTCCCGTATCTGTCGCGTAGATCCTGCAGGTTGCGCAGCGCTTCGGAGACGCGCGGGTCGGACGTGATCGAGGAGTCGACGTCCATGCGCGGCAGCCTGCCCTGGAGCGACTCGCTGAACTCGTTCGCCCGGCCGATGACGGGTCCGAGCACCTCGGTCATCCGGTTCGTGGCCCGCTCGGTGGCGGCGGCGGAGGCCTCCATGATGGCCTCGGCCAGCGCCGCGGAGCCCAGGCGCATGGCCCGCGGGTCGATGTCCACGCCGAGCAGCGCGCCGCCCGGGGCGACCTCGACCCGCACCAGGCCGTCGGCGGCCTCGCCGCGTCCCCGCAGGTCGGCGAGCTCCTCGTAGATCTTCTCGTAGTGCCGGGAGACCGCGCCGAAATCGTCGAGCAGCCGATCGACGTCGGCGTTCCCGGTCCGTCCGGGACGATCATGTGACATGTCGCGCACCCTCTCTCTCGGCCACTCCAAGATCCATCCACGCGGTGTTCACCCTATGGCAGGCAGGCCGTCCCGCCTCCGGGCGGGACGACTGCAGCGGCGGCCTCACCGGAGAAGCGGCCTCTTGGGGGTCTCCCGCCGGGAGGCGGGATGACCTCGGGAGGCCTTCCCGGAGGGCGACCCCCGGGAGACCTTCAGGACCCGGAGAGGAAGGCGCGGAACTCCGCCAGGTGCGGGGTGATGTCCAGGCCGCGGCCGGCCAGCCAGGCGTCGTCGGCGTAGGTGCCGCGGTAGCGCTCGCCGCCGTCGCAGATCAGCGTCACCACGCTGCCCCGCTCGCCCGCCTCGCGCATCTCCCGGATGAGCTGTACGGCCGCCGCCACGTTGGTCCCGGTGGAGCCGCCGACGTCCCGGCCGGTGACCTCGCGGACCCAGCGCATGGCGGCGACGGACCGGGCGTCGGGGACCTGGATCATGCGGTCGATCACGGCGGGCATGAAGGACGGCTCGACCCGGGGACGGCCGATGCCCTCGATGATGGAGCCGGGGGCGGTGACCCCGGGGTCGCCGGAGCACCAGGAGGGATAGAAGGCCGAGCCCTCGGGGTCCACCACGGCCAGCCGGGTGGCGTGGCGGCGGTAGCGGATGTAGCGGCCGATCGTGGAGGAGGTGCCGCCGGTCCCGGCGCCGACCACGATCCAGGCGGGCTCGGGGTGGGGCTCCATCGCCATCTGGTGGAAGATGCTCTCGGCGATGTTGTTGTTGCCGCGCCAGTCGGTGGCCCGCTCGGCGTAGGTGAACTGGTCCATGAAGTGGCCGCCGGTCTCGGCGGCCAGCCGCCGGGACTCGGAGTAGATCGTCCCGGGATCGTCCACCAGGTGGCACTTGCCGCCGTGGAACTCGATCAGGGCGATCTTCTCGGGCGAGGTGGAGGCGGGCATCACCGCGATGAACGGCAGGCCGAGCAGGCGGGCGAAGTAGGCCTCGCTCACCGCGGTCGACCCGCTGGAGGCCTCCACGACCGTGGTGGAGGGACCGATCCAGCCGCCGGCCAGGCCGTACAGGAACAACGAGCGTGCCAGGCGGTGCTTGAGTGAACCGGTGGGGTGGACGGACTCGTCTTTCAGGTAGAGGTTTACTCCCCAATGCGCGGGAAGCGGAAAGACGTGGAGATGAGTGTCGCAGCTACGGTTGGCGTCGGCCTCGACGAGGCGGATGGCCTCGGCCACCCAGGAGCGGGTCTCGGGGTCGTGTCGGTCCACGTATCGCATGCCCCCAAAGGTAGCCCTACCAGGTGTTATGTGATACCAGACACATTCTCTGTCAAGTCGAGTGAAGGATGTTACGATAACGATACCTGTCCGACTGTAGGGCGTGTCGCGTCCGCCCACGGCACGGGCACCCATCGACCTTTCGACCGTGCGGAATCCTTAACGGCCCTCTTACGGAGCCGATGGGACCATGAGCCGGACCGTCGGGAAGACTGTGCCGCATCCGGGGCAGGCGGTCATGGGGGGAAGAACACAAGGGGGATGACATGATCTCGATAACCGACGAGCAGCGGCAGGACTGGTTCGAACGCGACGTCGTGCCGGTGACCGGGCAGCTCTACGCATCCGCCATGCGCCTGACCCGCAACTCCGCCGATGCCGAGGACCTGGTGCAGGAGACCGTCACCAAGGCGTTCACCTCCTACCACCAGTTCCGCGAGGGCACCAACCTCAAGGCGTGGCTGCACCGGATCCTCACCAACAACTTCATCAACGACTACCGCAAGAAGCAGCGCTCGCCGAAGCTCTCGGCCACCGAGGAGATCGAGGACTGGCAGCTGGCCGCCGCCGAGTCCCACACCTCCACCGGCCTCAAGTCGGCCGAGACCGAGGCCCTGGAGCAGCTTCCCGACAACGCGGTGATGAACGCCCTGCGCGCCCTGCCGGAGGACTTCCGGGTGGCCGTCTACCTCGCCGACGTCGAGGGCTTCGCCTACAAGGAGATCGCCGAGCGGATGGGCACCCCCATCGGCACGGTCATGTCCCGGCTGCACCGCGGCCGCCGCCAGCTCCGCACCATGCTGCAGGACTACGCCCACGAGGAGGGCGCGCTCCGGCTTCCGGAGCAGCGCCAGGCCGCCTAGCCGGCGGTCCTCCGGGGCCGGCGGGGCGACGGGGGGTCGTCCCGCGGTGATCGGCGGGCGCGGCCGTCCCGCGGCATCCGGCACGGCCGGGTCAGCCCGCGGCGATCAGCGCGACCGCGGCGAGCGTGGCTCCGATCCCCGTCAGCTGGACCCCGTTGAGCCGTTCGCCGAGCACGTAGCGCGCCAGCACCAGCGTGCTCGCCGGGTACAGCGAGGCCAGCACGCCGACGAGGGCGATCATGCCGCGCTGCTCGGCCAGCACGAACAGGACGTTGGCCGCCATGTCCAGCGCCCCGGCCACCACGATGATCCGCAGCGCGCCGCCGTTCCCGGGGCGCAGGGTGCGGCGGGTGGCCACGGCCAGCAGGACGATGAGCGCCACCGAGGCCAGCCGCGCGCCGAACAGCGGCCACATGCCGCCGTCTCCCGGGCTGCGGGCGAGCAGGATGAAGAAGCAGCCGAAGCCCGCGCCGGAACCCAGCGCGGCCAGGACCGGGCCGTAGGCGCGGCCCGCCGAGGCGGGGGAGGAGTCCCGGCTGACCAGGACCACCGCCACCAGGGCCAGCGCGATGCCGCCCAGCGCGACCGGCTGCGGGCGCTCGCCGGTCGCCAGGCCGTACAGCACCGGGAGCGTCGCCGAGGTCGCCGCGGTGACCGGCGCGACCACGGACATCACGCCGGTGGCCAGGGCGCGGTAGAACAGCACCAGCGCGGCGGCTCCGGCCACTCCGGCCGCCATGCCCCAGGCGAGGGCCGCGGCGCTGGGCGCGCCCGGCAGGAACGGCAGCAGCGCCGCGACCAGGGCCAGGCCCGCCAGCTGGGAGAGCACGACCACCGCGAGCACCCGGGAGCGCCGGGTGGCGAGCCCGCCGAAGAAGTCCGCCGTGCCGTACACCAGGGCGCAGGCCGTGGCCAGGACCACCGCTGTCATCATTCACCTCAGTCCATTGGATTGCACTGTTAGTACAGCACATTGAGAGCAGTGGAGTGTACGTGAAGTTCACTACACTGCACTCATGGACCCGGAGACGATCACCGCCGCCATCGCCAACAACGTGCGCGCCCAGCGGGCGCACCGGCAGATGACGCTCGACGAGCTCGCCGCGCGGTCGGGGGTCAGCCGGGGCATGCTGGTCCAGGTCGAGCAGGGCAGGACCAACCCCAGCATCAACACGCTGACCCGGATCGCCGACGCGCTCGGGGTGACGGTCGCGCGGATGGTCGAGGTCTCCGACACGCCCGTGGTCCGCGTCGTGCACGCGGCCGACGTGGTCACCTTCACGCACGGCCGGGCGAGCGCGGCCCGGCTGCTGGTCGGCACCGACGCCCCCGCCATCCTGGAGCTGTGGGACTGGCGGCTGGCCCCCGGCGACCACCACGACGGCGACGCCCATCCGCCGGGGACCCGGGAGATGCTGACGGTGCTCGAGGGCGAGCTGACCCTCACCGTGTACGGCCGCAGCCACGTCGTCGGCGCCGACGGGGCCGTCGTGTTCAGCGCGGACCGCCCGCACAGGTACGCCAACGAGGGCGAGGGCCCGCTCCGCTTCGTGATGGTCGTGACGGAACCGCGCGAGACGCCCGACCGATAACGCCGAAGGGCTTCACGGCGACGGTGTGAAGCCGCATGATTGCAGAATGCGACTTCGGATGTTCCGGATGGGTGTGCCCGGCTCGCTCCCCGCCCGCCGCCGGCTGCCGCCGGCGTCCGCCGGAGGAACGGCGTGAGCGGGCGGGACGGCGCGACGGCCGCCCTGCGGGCGGAGCTGGAAGGGCTGGGGATCACCGGCGCCTGCGAGCTCGGGGACGGGGTCACCCTCTCCGTCTGGGTCGGCCTGGTGGTGCGCTTCCGTGATGGTTTCTACCGGTGGCAGGAAGGATCGGTGAAGCGTCGCCATCTGGGTACAGATCCCACTGGATGTGCCATTCGGATAGCACGCCGATACGCCGAGCTGCAGACCGACGTCCCACTCTGGTGGGAGGACCTGGCCAAGATCTTGCGGGAGGAGGCGGTGGAGGACCGCCGCTGACCTCCGCGGTGCTTCGGGGGGACTCATGCGACTGTGGACGGCGCCTCTCGCCCTGCTGCTCGGGATCGGATCGCCGGTCCCGCTTCCGCCGGATCCGGAGACCCTCGCCAGGGACCTCGCCGAGATCCAGCCGCAGTGGCCGGCGGCCCGGTTCCCCGTCCCGCCCGCCGCCCGGAAGGTGGACTGCGCCAGGACCAGGTGCGTGGCGCTCACCTTCGACGACGGGCCGGGCGAGTACACCGGGCCGCTGCTCGACACCCTCGCCGCCCACCGGGCCAGGGCGACCTTCTTCGTGATCGGGCGGATGGTGGCCGACGGCGACGGCGCGGACCTGCGCCGCATGGTGACCGAGGGGCACGAACTGGGCAACCACTCCTGGAGCCACGCCGATCTCACCGGGCTGCCGGAGGACGGCGTCGAGGAGGAGCTGCGCCGTACCCAGGAGGCGGTGCGGCGGGTCACCGGGGTGCGGATGGCCTTCATGCGCCCGCCGTACGGCGCCACCGGCCCCGGGGTCGCCTCGGCGAGCCGCCGTGAGGGGCTGGCCCAGATCCTGTGGAACGTCGACACCCTCGACTGGCTGGAGCGCGACGGCGCGGCCCTGCTGCGTCGCGCGGGCGGCGCGGAGCCGGGCTCCATCGTGCTGATGCACGACATCCACCGCGTGACGGTGGAGACCGTCCCCGCCCTGCTGAAGGACCTCGCGGCCAGGGGCTACACGTTCGTGACGCTCTCGGAGCTGTACGGCCGCGCGCTGACGCCGGGCCGGGCGTACCTGAAGCGGTGACGCCTGGCCCGGTGCGCCCGGTGCGGTGGGAGCGGTCGGCGCTCGGGGTCAGCGTTCGGTGAGCACGCCGCAGGCGATGTGCTGGCCGGAGTCGCCGCCCCTCAGGGTCGCGGCGTCGGGGCCTTTCGTCATGGCGCCGGCACCGGGACTGGCCGTGGCCTCCGGGTGGCTGTAGCGGTCGGGGATGTTGGCCTGGTTGTCCGGCTGGGCGTGGACGATGACGGCGGTGCCGTCACCGTCGAAGAGCTGCCGCACCTGGAAGCGGTCGGTGACGAAGGAGGCGGCGCCCGTGCCGTCCCGGCCGACCAGGAGGTCGGGCATGTCACCGGTGTGGTCGGGGTGGGAGGCCTCCTCCAGGCTGAGGTGCGTGCCCGCGCTGGAGAACGGGCCGCCGGTGACGGGATCGGTCGACTCGGCGCTGCAGACCCCCTTGCCGTGGAGGTGGAAGCCGTGGAATCCGCCCGGCAGCCCCTTGACGGTGACCGTCACCACGGACCTGCCGTCCTCCTCCTCGACGCTGAAGGTGCCGACGGACCTGCCGTCGGCGTCCTTGACGTCGGCCCGGGCCGAGGCGCCGCCCGCTCCGGGGGAGGCCGTGCCGGTCGGATCGGGAGACCCCTGCTCGGCGGTGCCGGTCGGGCCGGGAGGGCCGTCGACGGTGTCGTCCGGTGCGGGGCCCCGGCCCGTCGGGCCGGTCGGAGCGGGCAGGTCGGGGAGGTCGGGCGGTTCCGGCGAGGCCGCCGCCGGGGCGCCTCCGGCGGCGAGCGCCCCCGCGCCCAGGACCGCGGCCAGGAGCAGATGCGGTGTGCGATGCATGGAAGATCCCCCATGTGTCGTGGCTGTGCTCCGCCTCCGTGCGGAGAAGAAATCTCGACTGTCTCCCTACCGCCGCAAATGGGATGCAACCCTAGAGATGACCCTATATGCGACAAAGCGGGTTTAAGGGGATCGAGAAAAGGGCTGTGGCCCGCCGCGCGTGCGGCGGGCCACAGCCCTTCGGTCGGTCAGGTCGTGCTGCGGGGTCGTCCGGACCCCGGAGCGGCGGTCCGGCACCGCCCAGCGGCCGTTCCGGCGCCGCCCGGCGGCCGTTCCGGCGGCACCCGGGGGCCGGGGCCGGTCGGGACGCTCAGCCGCCGCGCTTGGCGCGGGCGGCGCTGCGGCCGCGGGCGGAGGCGTCGAGGACGACCTTGCGGATGCGCACGGCGTCCGGGGTGATCTCCACGCACTCGTCCTCGCGGATGAACTCCAGCGCCTGCTCCAGGGAGAGCTGGCGCGGCGGGATGACCTTCTCGGTCTCGTCCGCGGTGGAGGAGCGCATGTTGGTGAGCTTCTTCTCCTTGGTGATGTTGACGTCCATGTCGTCGGAGCGGGAGTTCTCGCCGACGATCATGCCCTCGTAGACCTCGGTGGTCGGCTGGACGAACAGCACGCCGCGCTCCTGCAGGTTGAGCATGGCGAACGGGGTCACCGGGCCGGAGCGGTCGGCGACCAGGGAGCCGTTGTTGCGGGTGCGCAGCTCGCCGAACCACGGCTCGTAGGCCTCGAAGACGTGGTGGACCAGGCCGGTGCCGCGGGTCTCGGTGAGGAACTCGGTCCGGAAGCCGATCAGGCCGCGGGCCGGGACCACGAACTCCATCCGGATCCAGCCGGTGCCGTGGTTGGTCATGTGCTCCATGCGGCCCTTGCGGACGGCCAGCAGCTGGGTGACGGCGCCGAGGTACTCCTCCGGGCAGTCGACGGTCAGGCGCTCGACCGGCTCGTGCAGCTTGCCGTCGATCGTCTTGGTGACGACCTGCGGCTTGCCGACGGTCAGCTCGTAGCCCTCGCGGCGCATCTGCTCGACCAGGATGGCCAGCGCCAGCTCGCCCCGGCCCTGGACCTCCCAGGCGTCCGGGCGCTCGGTCGGGAGCACGCGCAGCGAGACGTTGCCGACGAGCTCCTTGTCGAGGCGGTCCTTGACCATGCGGGCGGTCACCTTGGACCCCTTGACCTTGCCGACCAGCGGCGAGGTGTTGGTGCCGATGACCATCGAGATGGCGGGCTCGTCCACGGTGATCAGCGGGAGCGGGCGCGGGTCCTCGGGGTCGGCGAGCGTCTCACCGATCATGATCTCCGGGATGCCGGCGATCGCGATGATGTCGCCGGGGCCCGCCTCCTCGGCGGGCTTGCGCTCCAGCGCGTCGGTCATCAGCAGCTCGGTGATCTTCACCTTCTGGATGGTGCCGTCGGTGCGGCACCAGGAGACCTGCTGGCCCTTCTTGATGGTGCCCTGGTGGACGCGGCACAGCGCGATCCGGCCCAGGTAGGACGAGGCGTCCAGGTTGGTGACGTGCGCCTGCAGCGGGGCCGAGGGGTCGTAGGTCGGCGCCGGGATGGTCTCCGTGATGACCTGGAAGAGCGGCTCCAGGTTCTCGGAGTCGGGCATGCCGCCGTCCTCGGGACGGTTCAGCGAGGCCCGGCCGGCCTTGGCCGAGGCGTAGACGATCGGGAAGTCGATCTGCTCCTCGGTCGCGTCCAGGTCCATGAAGAGCTCGTAGACCTCGTCCACGACCTCCTTGATCCGGGCGTCGGGGCGGTCGACCTTGTTGATGCAGAGGATGACCGGCATCTTGGCGGCGAACGCCTTGCGCAGCACGAACCGGGTCTGCGGCAGCGGGCCCTCGGAGGCGTCCACCAGCAGCACGACGCCGTCGACCATCGACAGGCCGCGCTCGACCTCGCCGCCGAAGTCGGCGTGGCCGGGGGTGTCGATGATGTTGAGGGTCATGCCGCCGTGCTTGACGGCGGTGTTCTTCGCGAGAATGGTGATGCCCTTCTCGCGCTCGAGGTCGTTGGAGTCCATGACACGGTCGTCCACGTCCTGGTTGGCCCGGAAGGCCCCGGACTGCCAGAGCATGGCATCCACGAGAGTGGTCTTGCCGTGGTCGACGTGCGCGATGATCGCGATGTTCCGCAGGTCGTCGCGGCTGTTCAAAGGCATGATGGAGTCTCACTCTGTGATCGTGGAGGCTGGCCGCGGACGTGCGGCCGTACCATTTTAGTTGATTCCCGCCTTCGCTAACGCGCTCTCGGCGTCAAGCGCTTCCCGTTCACCTCCCGGACACCCGCGCGCTCACCTTCCGGATACCCGGCCGCGCCCCCGGCTCACCTGCGCGCGGACCCCGGGGCGGGCGCCGTACGGTTCCGGGCGGGCGCCGTGCGGACGCCGCACCGGCACTGCCTAAGCTCGGCACATGCCCCTGGCCCCCTCCTTCCCCGCGACGCTCATCACCCGGGACGGCGTACGGATCGACGCCGCGCACACCCCGCCGGGAGGCGGCGGCGGGGACCTGGGGATCGTGCTGGCGCACGGCTTCACCGGATCGCTCAGGGAGCGGACCACCCGGCGGATCGCCCACGTGCTCAGCGCCTTCGGCG
This sequence comes from Planomonospora antibiotica, assembly GCF_014647955.1. Classification (NCBI taxonomy): domain Bacteria; kingdom Bacillati; phylum Actinomycetota; class Actinomycetes; order Streptosporangiales; family Streptosporangiaceae; genus Planomonospora; species Planomonospora antibiotica. The sequence continues at coordinate 85,669 of NZ_BMQE01000026.1, forward strand.
GGGTGGTCGCGCTCGACTTCCGGGGGCACGGCCGGTCCGGCGGGGAGTCGACCGTCGGGGACCTGGAGATCCACGACCTGGACGCGGCGGTGCGGCACGCGCGGGCGGTCGGCTACACCAGGGTCGTGACCGTCGGGTTCTCGATGGGCGGGGCGGTGGCGCTCCGGCACGCGGGCCTGCTGAAGGGCGTGGACGGCGTGGTCGCGGTCAGCGCCCCCGCCCGCTGGCACTACCGGGGGACCCGGCCGATGCGGCAGGTCCACTGGGCGATCGAGCGGCCGGCCGGGCGGCTGGCGGCGCGGCTGGGCAAGGGCACGCGGATCTCCCACAAGCCCTGGCACCCGGTCCCGCCCGCGCCGTACGAGGCGGCCGCGCACATCGCCCCGGCGCCGCTGCTGGTCGTGCACGGCGACGCCGACGCGTTCTTCCCGCTCGACCACGCGCACCAGATCCACGACTCCGCCCGGGACCCGAAGGAGCTGTGGGTGGAGCCCGGGTACGGCCACGCGGAGACGGCGGCCACGCCCGCCCTGATCCGCCGGATCGGGCGATGGGCGGCCATGGTTTAGTCCTGGTGTGCACGGCAACGGGTCGAGGCGGGGGTAATGCGCATGCGGAGCATCTACGTGGCCGGTCTGGGGCCGGGAGACGGCCGGCAGATCGTCGAGCTCGGGCTGATGGAGCTGCTGACCCGCCGGGTCGGCCGCACCGGCGTGTTCCGGCCGATCGCCCGGGGCGAGCGCGCCTCCGAGCTCCTCGACGACAGATACCGCCCGGCCGCCTCGGCGATCGGGGTGACCGCCGAGGACGCGGCCGAGATCTACGCGCAGCGGGGCGCGGAGGAGCTGATCGGCCGGCTGGTCGCCCGCTTCCACACGCTGGAGCGCGAGTGCGACGCGCTGCTGGTGCTGGGCAGCTCCTTCGCCACCGACGACCTCCCCCGCGAACTGGCCTTCAACGCCCGCCTCGCCGCCGAGTTCGGCGCCCCGGTGATCGTGGTGGTCGGCGCGCACGCCGACTCCGCCGACGAGATCGCGATGGAGATGCGCACCGGCTACCAGGTCTTCTCCGACCTGGGCTGCACCGTCCTGGCGGTGATCGCCAACCGGGTCCCGCCCGAGATGACCGTCGACCCCGACCTGCCGGTGCCGTTCTACGTCATCCCCGAGCACCCGTCGCTGTCGGCGCCGACCGTCGGCCAGGTGGCGCAGGCCGTGCGGGCCGAGCAGATCCAGGGGGAGGAGGACGGGCTGCGCCGGGACGTGACCGGGTTCGTGTTCGGCGGCGCGACGATCCCGCTGTTCCTCTCGCACCTGGTGGACGGGGCGCTGGTGATCACCCCCGGCGATCGGTCCGACCTGCTGCTGGCCACGCTGGCCGCCGAGGCGGCCGGCACGGCCCGCCCCTCCGGCGTGGTGCTCACGCTGGGCGAGGAGCCCACCGCCGACGTGCGGGCGCTCACCGCGCGGCTGGCCCCCGGCATGCCGGTGCTGGCGGCCGCCGACGACAGCTTCACCGTGGCCACCACCCTGGCCGGGCTGGAGGGGCGGCTCGGCGCGGACAACCCCCGCAAGATCGAGACGGCGCTCGGCCACTTCGACGCGCACGTCGACACCGCCGGTCTGGCCGACCGCATCGAGCTGGCCCGCTCCGAGCGGGTCACCCCGATGATGTTCGAACACACGCTGCTGGAGCGGGCGCGGGCCGACCGCAGGCACATCGTGCTGCCGGAGGGCGAGGAGGACCGCATCCTGCGGGCCGCCGACGTCCTCGTCCGCCGCGGCATCGTGGACCTCACCCTGCTGGGCCGCGAGGACGTGGTCCGGCGGCGGATCGCCGACCTCGGCCTCGACCTGGACGGGGTGACCGTGACCGACCCGCTGAGCTCGCCGCTGCGCGACGCCTTCGCCGAGGAGTACGCCGCGCTCCGGGCGCACAAGGGCATCACCCTGGAGCGGGCCAGGGACGTGGTCACCGACGTCAACTTCTTCGGCACGATGATGCTGCACCGGGGTGACGTGGACGGCATGGTCTCCGGCGCCGCGCACACCACCGCCGCCACGATCCTGCCCGCCTTCCAGGTCATCAGGACGGTCCCGGGCACCTCGATCGTCTCCTCGGTGTTCTTCATGTGCCTGGCCGACCGGGTGCTCGTCTACGGCGACTGCGCGATCAACCCCGACCCGGACGCCGGGCAGCTCGCCGACATCGCGATCTCCTCGGCCCGTACGGCGGAGCGGTTCGGCGTCGAGCCCCGGATCGCGATGCTGTCGTACTCCACCGGCCGCTCGGGCAGCGGCGCCGACGTCGACAAGGTCCGCGAGGCCACCGCCATGGTCGCCGAGCGGGCGCCGGACCTGCTGGTGGAGGGGCCCGTCCAGTACGACGCGGCGGTGGACCCCCGGGTCGCCGCGGCCAAACTGCCCGGCTCCCAGGTGGCCGGGCGGGCGACCGTACTGATCTTCCCTGACCTGAACACCGGCAACAACACCTACAAGGCGGTGCAGCGCTCGGCCGGGGCGGTCGCGGTCGGCCCGGTCCTGCAGGGCCTGCGCAAGCCGGTCAACGACCTGTCGCGCGGCGCGCTGGTCACCGACATCGTCAGCACGGTGGCCATCACCGCCATCCAGGCCCAGGGAGAAGCCCGATGACCCACATCCTGGTGATCAACTCCGGATCGTCGTCCCTGAAGTACCGGCTGCTCTCCGTCGGCGACGGCGACGGGGACGGGCGGGGGACGGCCGCGCGGCTGGCCTCGGGCCTGGTGGAGCGGATCGGCGAGCCGGGATCCCCGGTCGCCGACCACGGCGCGGCGCTGGACGCGGTCTCCGCGGAACTGGCCTCCGCCGGGTTCGGGATCGACTCGCCGGAGCTGACCGCGATCGGGCACCGGGTCGTCCACGGCGGCCGGGACTTCACCGAGCCCACGCTGATCACCGACGAGGTGGCGGAGCGGATCGAGCGGCTCATCCCGCTGGCGCCCCTGCACAACCCGGCGAACCTGGCGGGCATCGAGGTGGCCCGGCGGATCCGCCCCGACCTGCCGCAGGTCGCGGTCTTCGACACCGCCTTCCACTGCACGGTCCCGGCCGCAGCCGCGACCTACGCGATCGACCGCGAGACCGCCGAGCGGTACGGCATCCGGCGCTACGGCTTCCACGGCACCTCCCACGCCTACGTCTCGCGTGCGGCGGCGGGGCTGGCCGACCGGCCGGGCCCCGGCGGGCCCAACGTGATCGTGCTGCACCTGGGCAACGGCGCCAGCGCCTCGGCGGTGGCGGGCGGGCGGTGCGTGGAGACCTCCATGGGCCTGACCCCGCTGGAGGGGCTCGTCATGGGCACCCGGAGCGGCGACGTGGATCCCGGGGTGCTGATGCACCTGCGCCGCGAGGCCGGGATGGAGGTCGAGCGGATCGACGAGCTGCTCAACCGGCGCAGCGGTCTGCTCGGCCTCTGCGGCGACAACGACATGCGCGCGGTGGAGAAACGGGTGGCCGCCGGGGACCCGGAGGCGGAGCTGGCCCACGCGGTCTACTGCCACCGGCTGCGCAAGTACGTCGGCGCCTACTACGCGGTGCTCGGGACGGTGGACGTGATCGCGTTCACCGGCGGCATCGGGGAGAACTCCGCCCTGGTCAGGGAGCGGTCCCTGAGCGGTCTGGAGGGGCTCGGGATCGTCCTGGGCGCCGACCTCAACGCGGCGGGCGAGGGCGTGATCTCGGCCGGCGGCTCGCGGGTCACGGTGGCGGTGGTCCCCACCGACGAGGAGCTGGAGATCGCCCGCCAGACTCTCGACGTCATCTCCCGAACCGATCGGGGATAAAAGGCGTCTACCTACAGTGGATGGATGAAATCCGCCGGGAGAAGCCCGCGGGACACGAACCACTGCCAACCGGTGGTCGTGGGGCATACTTCATGCAGTCGGGCGGTCGCCCAGCGTCGCGGGGGCGCGCTGGGCGGTTCATCCGCCGGGCAGGTGTGCCGGTACGGCCGGCGGGAGCCGTACCGGCACACTCATCGGGCCGCTGGCCGTCGGGATATCGAACGCCGGGACACCAGGGCGCCGGGCATCGGGGCGTCGAGGCGCGGGGCGGCCGGGACTCAGCCCAGGCGGGCGATGGACTTGTACTCCAGGTAGGCCGCCAGGCCCTCGGGGCCGAGCTCGCGCCCGAGGCCGCTGCTCTTGAAGCCGCCGAACGGGGAGCTGTTCTCGATCATGAAGAGGTTGACGCCGTAGGTGCCGGTGCGCACCTGGCGGGCCACCTCCATGCCGCGCTCGGTGTCGGCGGTCCACACCGTGCCCGCCAGGCCGTAGTCGCTGTCGTTGGCGATGCGGACCGCGTCGGCCTCGTCCTCGTAGGGGATCACCGTCAGGACCGGGCCGAAGATCTCCTCGCGGGCGATCCGCATCTCGTTGGTGGCGCCGGCGAAGACGGTGGGGGCGACGTACCAGCCCCGGTCGAGGGGGCGCTCCAGGCCGCCGACGACCGGCTTGGCGCCCTCGTCGATGCCGATCCTGATGTAGTCCTCCACCCGCTCCTGCTGGCGCTGGGCGACCAGCGGGCCGATGCCGGTGGCCGGGTCGGCCGGGTCGCCGACCGGCATGCCCCGGACCATCGCCGCGACCGCGTCCACGACCTCGTCGTAGCGGTTGCGGGAGGCGAGGATGCGGGTCTGCGCGACGCAGGCCTGGCCGTTGTTCATCAGCGAGGCGATCGACAGGAAGCCCATCGCGGAGGACAGGTCGCAGTCGTCCAGGATGATCGCGGCGGACTTGCCGCCGAGCTCCAGGGTGCAGCGCTTGAGCTGCTCGCCGCAGATGCTCCCGATGCGGCGGCCGGCGGCGGTGGAGCCGGTGAAGGCGACCTTGTCCACGCCGGGGTGGGAGACCAGGTGCTCACCGGCCTCGCGCCCGGCGGCGACGATGTTGACGACGCCGTCGGGGATCCCGGCCTCGGAGACCATCTCGGCCAGGAGGTAGGCGTCGAGCGGGGTCTCCGGCGCGGGCTTGACCACGATCGTGCAGCCCGCGACTAGGGCGGGGGCCAGTTTGATCATGATGACGAACTGCGGGACGTTCCACGGGACGATCGCGGCGACCACGCCGACGGGCTCGCGCCGTACGGTCACCGGGCCGAACGTGCCGGGCCGCTCCTCCTCCACCGGGAAGGTCGCGCCGAGCCCGGCGTAGTACTGCAGCATGCCGAGCGGCTGCGGGGCCTGGGCCATCTGGGAGAAGGTGATGGGCGAGCCCATCTCCTCGGTGATGATCTCCGCCATCTCGCCCTGCCGGGCCGCGTAGATCTCGGCGAGCCGGCCGACGACGGCGGCGCGCTCGGCCATCGTCATCCGGGGCCACGGACCGTGGTCGAAGGCATGGCGGGCGGCGGCCACCGCGCGGTCCATGTCGGCGGGGGTGCCTTCGGGGACGCGGCCGACGACCTCCTCGGTATGGGGCGAGATGACGTCGATGGTCCCGGTGCCGGCGGGAGCGACCCAGCCGCCTCCGATGAACAGCGTGTCGTGCTGGCGCATGATGTCTTGCCTCCTGGTGGGCGGACCGGAGCCGGTTTTCCGAGCGAGTGCTTGCTCGGACAGTGTCATGCGGGAGGAAGCGCTTCACAAGGCCTACCGTCTATGAGACCGAATCATGTTCTATCGATGATGGCAAGGGCTCGTCGGCGGCCTCGGCGGTGTTCCGCACTCGGCCGCCGGGAGGGCGGCCGGAGCCGTACCCTCTTGTCATGCCGTGACACGTCCTCGCCCGGCGGAAGGCCGTCTCCTTTCCCTGCTCTGAGGGCATGTCCGGAAATTTTGTCCAAATCTCACAAACTGGTAGACAGTCCATCAAAGGTGTACGAGTTCCACGGTTCCGGTGGCGGGCTTGAAGATCCTCTTCTATAGTTTCGCTCGGTCCGCAAGGGGCTCTGGAGGTGAGCGAAGCGTGCGACCGAGCCGCCCGGCGATGCTGGGTGTCCTGCTCGCGGCGCTCCTGCTGACTCCCGCGATGGCAGGCGCGAGCGCCGGACACACCACCCGGCTCGACCCGGAGGCCCAGCTGAAGAAGCTGACGGCCGAGGCGGGCAAGCTCAACAAGCTCTACCGCGGCCAGGTGCAGACCCTGGAGGACGCCCGGGTCAAGGCCAAGAAGGCCACCGAGACCGCGAAGAGCCTCAAGCGGGCCCTGGCCACCGCGCAGACCGACGTGGTCCGCTTCGCCCAGACCACCTACATGGGCGGCCCGCTGGACAGCGGCAGCCTGCTGAGCTTCAAGGGCGACGCCGGAGCCGTCCTCGACCAGGCCGCGGCCATGTCCTACCTCGCCAGCCAGCGCGCCACCCAGCTCCTCCGCGTCAAGGAGCTGATCGCCGAGGCGAAGAAGGCGGAGAAGAAGGCCGCCGCCGAGATCACCCGGCTCCAGCGGGACATCGCCAGGCTCAAGAAGGACCGCGTCAAGATCGAGACGCTGCTGGCCAAGTACGGCTTCCAGCAGCCGTCGGGGAGCGGCGGCCTGACCGCCCGCACGGTCACCATGCGCAACCTGGTGCTGCAGAACTTCCCGATGCCGTACGGCTACGGCTGCCTGCGCCCCGGCGACCCAGGTGACCACGGCAGCGGCCGGGCCTGCGACTTCATGCTGAGCGCCGGCGGCCGGGTCCCGACCCCCGACGCCAGGGCCCGCGGCGACCGCCTGGCCCAGTGGGCGATCACCAACGGGCGGCGGCTCGGCGTGATGTACGTCATCTGGCAGCAGAAGTACTACGACGTGCGGACCGGCGCGGGCTGGCGGATGATGTCCGACCGCGGCGGCAACACCGCCAACCACATCGACCACGTGCACATCTCGATGTTCTGATCGGGCGGGCCCCTGACCTGCGGCGACCTCGTGACGAGTGCGTCTCAGGGCACATCCAGGGCACTTCGGTTCATCGACCAGACGTCGTCGACGGCCTGCCTCATGCGGTCCTCGCTGGAAGGCATCAGGTGCGTGTAGGTCCGCAGGGTGAATCCGGGATCGGCGTGCCCCAGGAACTCCGCCACGGCCTTGATCGACACGCCCCGCTCCAGGAGCACCGAGGCGAAGTGATGGCGGAGCATGTGGAAGCCGTTCTCTCTGGTCGCAGGGATGCCCACCTTGCCGAGCGTCGGCTTCCAGACGAACTGGTTGAACTCGTTCCGATTGATCAGCGTGTGCAGCCTGGTCGTGAAGAGCAGACGTGCCGAGTGCGGTGGCCCGTCCGGCGTCCGCCACGGCAACGTGACCTCCACCGGCAGGAAAGCCGCCTGATGCTCCGAGAATCGGAGGGCGAGACTCTCCGGAAGCGGGATGTCACGGACCCTTCCGCCTTTCGGCGGTGCGAAGAGCATCTGACGGCCGGCCAGCATCTTGATCTGCCTGCGCACGCGGACGATACCGGCCGCCAGGTCGACGTCATCGACGGCCAAGCCAAACGCCTCTCCCTGCCGGAGCCCCAGTGCCGCGGCCGTTTGGACCATGACTTCGTATCGCTGGGTGATGGCGTCGGCCACGGCTCTCACCTGTTCAGCCGACCATGGTGTGATCTTCTTGGACTCGGCCTTGGGCGGTTTCACCGATCCGGCTCGGCAGGGATTCCTGCTGATGAGCTCGTCGTCCACCGCCGCGTTGAGGAGCGCGGAGAGGTGGACGAAGACGGTGCGTACGTAGTTGGGCGAGAGCTTGACCTGAAGACCGCGCAGCCAGGCCTGAAGCGTGCTGGGCCGGAGAGACCTCAGTTCCTTGTCTCCGAGCACCGGGTAGACGTGGAGCCGTAGGCGGAGCTCCACCTGTTCGTGCGATGACCGGTCAAAGGTCTGGGCGGCGAGCCACTGCTCTCCGTACTCCTTGAGCGTGATCTTTCCGGCGTTCGGGTCGATGTAGGTTCCGCGGTTCAGATCACTGGTCACCTGAGCGTCGAACGCCTCCGCGCAGGTGTTGGGGTCGTTGCCGGTCTTCTTGGGAAAGTTCTTCTTGCGTTGCTTTCCCGACTCGTCGCGCCAGCGGACCTGCCAGCGGTCACCGACACCGTATTCGGCGCTACGGGCCTTCTTGGTGGTGCCGTCCGGCTGCTTCTCCATCTTGTGCCAGCGGTCGTAGACGGTCATGTCTGCTCCCGGACCCACGCATACACGTCCTCGGGGAGGTAGCGCAGGTGCTTGCCGATCCGGCGGCCGGGCGGACCGATCCTCTTGCAGCGCCACTGATAGATGGTCGCGACCGGTACCCCGAGGTAGGCGGCGACCTCATCCACTGTCCATAAACGATCCATCGTCTTCATCGCTGTCCTCCGGGATCGGCCAGCGGGACACCGATCAATGCGGCGGCGAGGAGGGCGTCACCGAGCGAGTAGCCCTGTCCGGCGTACTCCCACTCGGCGATCACGAGGACGGTGTCCTCCTCGAAGAGGGGAAGCCGCCCGGTGCTGACGGCCTCGGTCCGCATGTGTTCGGTGCGTTCCTCGCGGATGTCGCCGAGGGTGGTGGAGTAGCGGCGGGACTTGGTGGAGAAGTGGCCCCGGAAGCCGAGCATGTGCGCCCACTGGGGCAGCCGGAGATCGGCCAGCTCTGCGAACACCCCAAGGCGGAAGCACTCGGCGATGAGCCGCCGGGCGTGCTCGCGGATCGGCAGGGCCGCCAGGTCATCGAGGGGGTTGATGCGCCGGTCGAGGGTGCCGACGCACTCGGCGGCCTTGGTGGCGTACTTGGCGATGTAGGCCGCCACCGCCTGTTCGGTCAGCTCCCCGCCCATGGTGATGGAGCGGACGTCGAGCTGAGCGCCCCAGCGCAGCACCCGGGCGGGCTCGTCGGTGACGGCCGGGGCGGTGACGGCCACGGCCGAGGCGGCATGCCGTACGGCGTCCGCCAGCGCGTCAGCGGTCGCCCAGGCCGGAGGTGGGGAGGTCGGCCCGTCCGGGCCGTCGAGGCGGATGACGGCGTGGAAGTGGACGACGCCGCGCCGCTGGTACTCGGCGACCTTGGCGAAGGACACCACGGCTTGCTCGCGCAGCTCCCGCTGTGTCAGACCCGCGGCTCTGGCCAGGCGCCGGCGCAGGGCCAGGGTGAAGCGCCGCCACAGCTCCGGGGACAGGGCGTTGAACAGCACGCTTCCGGCGTAGTCGTAGCAGTCCGGGCAGAGCGGTTCGCCGAGGCAGGTCTCTTCGGAGCCGTGCCGGGCGGTGCAGGACATGACCCGTCCGTGCGGGCACGTCGGAGCGTCGCGGCGGGCGTGGCACGGGAGGACCTTCCCGTTCTTCTCCCGCCGGGTGTGGACGGAGCCGAAGGAGGGGGCGGTCAGGGTGACGAACAGGCACGGGTGCGCGGTCACCGTCTCCGGGACGCCCTTGCCGCCGATCAGGCCCGCGCGGATCAACTGGTAGGTGTCGGCCCGGTAGGTCTCGGCGCAGGCCGGGCAGCGGGACGCGCGCCGGGTCTTGCACGGCACCCGCAGGACGCCGCCGGGCTCGGTGCGGGTGCTGTAGCGGTGGATGAGTTCCCCGGTGGCCTGGTCGATGTGGTCGACGCGGCCCCGTAGGTGGATCGGCTGTCGGCATCCGCCGGTCCGGCGGACCTGGGAGGCCCAGCGGGCGTAGTGGGGGTCGTTGAGCCGGGAGATCATCCCGGCTACGGCGTGCGGGCTTGGCATGATGGGTTCCGTCCCTTCTGGACTGTGAGGTTCGGTGCGGGATGGCCCCCGACGTGGCGGACGTCTTGGCGGATGTGTGGTCACGCCGGGGGCGCTGAGAGGCTCAGCAGAAGCCGAGGCCCTCGCACAGTTCGCAGGTCTGGCCGAGGCTGTCGACGCCGGTCCCGCCGCAGTCGCAGCAGACCCAGCGCTTCGGGGCGGGGACGACGAGCGGAGCGGGGGCGCCTGAGTCGTCGGTCATGTGATCCACCTCCCTCCGTCGCGCTTGGGGGCGGTGTTGACGAACACGCGCCAGGTGTGGGGCCGTTCGTGGAGCGGGAAGATCGGCGAGACGGAGCCGACCGGCAGGATCGTGCGGATCTTGTTGAGGGCGTAGGCGAGTTCGGCGTAGGTGCCGTCGATGCGGATCTTCATGGGGGTTCTCCTTCGGGGGTCAGGCGGGTTCGGGGTTGCCGTGCAGGGCGCGCAGCAGGTCGGAGGCGAGCTGGCTGGACACCCCGAGCCGGGCGCGCAGCGCGTCGCGGGTGATGGGTTTTCCGTGCCGGGCGTGGTGTTCGTCGGCGATGCGGCGGGCGTAGTCGAGCAGCGCCCCCGCCGGACCGGCCGCGTTCCGGTCGTTCTGGCCGTCGTTCTGAGCGGGTACGGCCAGGCCGGGCAGCGGGGTGAGCGCGCCGGGTTCGGGGACGGTTTCCGGTACGGCGTCCGCCACGGGAGCGGGTGCCGGGGACGGTTCGGGGCGGGGGCCGGAGGCGCGGCGTTCCAGCATGGAGACCGCGATGAGGAACGCCCCGGCGGGGGTCGCGGCGCAGATCCACCCCCACGCGGACGGTTCGGCCTGGGCCAGGTTCGCCGCCAGGGACAGCGTGATCCCGCCGACCAGGACGAGGGTCGGCCAGGAGATCCAGCCGTTCCGTTCCCGCCCGGTCTTCTTGTCGCGCTGCCGTTCCCGCGCGGCCATGACGCAGGTCAGGTCGACGCAGACGGCCACGGCCCACGCCATCGGCCCGGACTGGCCGTGCTCGGTGGCGGTGTCGCGGATGTGGGTGAAGCTGCCGGCCCCGGCGATGAGCGCCAGGATCAGCACGGGAGCCGTGTCCGCCAGCCGTACGGCCAGACGAGGAGCGTTCGCGGTCATCGTTGTTCCTCCCTTCTTCAGGGGCGTGAGGGGTCAGGCGACGAGTTCGGGGCTGGACTCGTACGGCAGTTCGTGGCCGAGGCCGGAGGCGGCGACCTGAGCCCACGACGGCGTGACGTCGGCGAAGGCTTCGGCGGCCCGCTGGGCGGCATCGGTAGAGACGTAGCCGGAGCGCGCCCGGCACCAGCGCCCGTCCGAGCCGGTGACCACGGCCACGCCGGGCTGCTCCGGCGCGATGGAGCGGGCGGCCACCAGCGCGTCAGGGTCGAGGTCCCCGAGCGTCATCACGGCGGTTTCGGGATCGTTGACCCGGTGGCAGACGCGTCCGCCGATCTGGGCGCGCAGCGCGGTCACGCCGGGGCCGAGGTCGGAGCCGATCCGCTGGCCGGACAGCACCAGGTGCAGGCCGAGGGCACGGCCGAGCTGGGCGATCCGCAGCAGCGCGGTAGCCGTCCGGGTGACCTGGTCTTTTTCGGCCTTGTCGGCGGTCAGGAACAACTCGGCCAGCTCGTCGACCAGGACCACGATGGGGATGGGGCGCAAGGCGTCCGGGAGCTGCCAGATGTCGCGCACCCCGTAGCGGCGGCAGGCGAGCATGCGCGCCCCCATGACCGCGACCAGGTCACTGAGCAGGTCGAGGCACTCGGCGCGGGTGGTGGCCAGCGCCGTCAGCCGCGCCTCATAGGCCGACAGCTCCATGCCGCCCTTGAGGTCGAAGCCGATCAGCGCGACCGGCTGCGAGGCCAGGCCGACCAGGAGCGCGTTGATCAGGTTGGATTTGCCGGACTGGGTGGCGCCCGCGTTCATCCAGTGCGGGATGAGCCGGAAGTCCATTCGCCAGGCCGCGCCGTTCTCCAGCACCCCGACGACCGGTCGGAGCAGGTCCTCGGTGCGCCAGCCGCCGGACGGTTCAGCCGGCGGAGCGGTGGGTGCGACAAGGGTTAAAGGGTCGTGGGTGATCCCCTGGAGGGTGACGCGGCCGGGCCGGGAGCCCACGACGCGGACCGCTTCGATCCGCCAGGCGTGCGCGAGCCGCTCGCAGACCTTGGCGTAGTCGTCGGGCACCTGGCCGTCGAGCAGGTGGAAGGTGATCCGGAAGCCGTTGCGGGTGGGCCGGGGCAGGCCCATCCACGGCTTGGTGTCGACCTCCACCCGCTGGAAGCGCCGCCGGACCTTCACGACGCCGGTCGAGGCGATCAGGCCGGGGACGGTGGTGAACCACCAGCGCAGCCGCTTCTTGGTCAGCCCGCACCCGGAGGCGACGTGCCGCCAGGTCCAGCGCAGCCGCACCGCCTTGCGGGGGAAGACGATCAGGTACCAGTAGGAGACCGGAGCCCAGCGCCGCCAGGCGATGAGCACCAGCAGGGCGGCGAGGACCTTGAACAGGGGGTGGCCGAGGTCGATCATCGCTCCGCCCCCGTCCTGCCGGCACCGGCGGGGATGAAGGTCTGTGCCCGGTAGGAGATGCCCCACCGGCCGTTTTGCTCCCAGACGTAGCCGACCAGGCCGACCGGGACGACCTCCTCGCCCGCGATCACGGACGGTTCGGGCGAGGTGGAGACCTTGACCAGCTCCATGCGGTTGAACTCGTCCTCGATCAGGAGGGTGAGTTCGTACATGACGTTGCCGTCCTTGTCGCGCTTGATCTCGCCGGTGTCCTTGTTGACCAGGCGCGGCTTGGGCGGCTTGACGCAGGTGATGTTGAGCTTGGTGACGTCGACGGGGATGGGGATGGTACGCATGATCGTTTCCTTCGTTCGATGGGATGCTTAGGAGTCATGGAACACTTGGAATCCCAAGTTGTCAATGAGTGCTTTGGCTCCCTGGTTGGTTTCTTTACGGCGCTGTGCTGAACTGGAGGCGAGACACAGCAGATGAGACCCGACGAGACGAGACGAACGCCGATGGTGGAGAAGAGCGGCCGACCGGCCTACCTGCAGATCGTCGACGAACTGAGCGAGCAGATCCGCACCGGTTCACTTCCGCCCGGTGCCGCCCTGCCGTCCATCGCCCAGTTGTGCGAGCGGTTCGACGTCTCCGCCAGCGTGGTCAAGTCCGCCATCAGCGTCCTGCGCACGCAAGGACTGGTGATCGGCCAGCAGGGCAAGGGCGTGTTCGTCCACCAGGCCCCCGCCGCGGCCCGCGAGCCGCAGCCCGCCGGCGAGACCGGCGAGATCCTCGGCCAACTCGCCGCGATGCGCGAGAGTCTCAAGGATCTCGGGGATCGGCTCGCCGCTCTGGAGTCGGCGGTGTTCCAAGAGCGGAAGTGATCTCACCGATCCGGCAGGCCAACTCGTCCAGCTCTGCCCGGATCGCGTCGAGTTCCCAGATGATCCGCTGCGGGTCCGCTCTCATCGTGCCCTCCCTGGCTGCGCGGTTCCTGTCGCCTTTCGGAATGACTCAAGTTCACCGTGAGCAGGGAAGTTTCGGTATCACGCCGATCTAGTTAAGCTTCTTCAGTCCGTTTCAGTGCGTCTCAACGACCGTTTACACAAGCGTTTTCACATGCACGACCGCACACCGCGCACCACCCACCGCAGCGTGAAGGCGAAGGTATGCAATGAAGACGACCCAGCGCCCCGGCTGGACCCCCTCCCGCCTGCGGGAACACCGCGAAGCCCACGGCCTGACCCTGGAGGCCGCAGGCGAACGGCTCCGCCAGGCCGCCAGCCGACACGGCCTGAGCGTCCCCGCGGCCAACTTCCAAACCCTCTGGGGACATGAACAGGGAACCGTGTTCCCCGGACCGCACTACCGGCGTGCTTACTGCCTGCTTTACCAGGCCACCGAGCCCGAACTCGGCTTTCGTCCTGCTTTGCCCGGTGAATCACAGAAAGCGGAAATTGTGATTTCCGATTTGCCTGCGCCCAGTGATCCCGCAGCCGACAACGCCGCCGCCCAGGTCATCGAGGAAGCGTTCACTAAGGTCTCCATCGGCGGCATCACCTCCGACGGTTCTCCGGAGGCGCTGCTCCGCAATCGCGTGGTTGACGCCTGGAGGCGACGCCACGGCGGAGGCAGCCCCAAGCCGATCCTGGTGCTCGTCGGCGGGTACGCCGGATCGGGCAAGACCGAGTTCTCCCGCTTCCTGTCCGACATCACCGGCTGGGCGTTCCTGGACAAGGACTCCCTGACCCGGTGCATCGTGGAGCGATTGCTCGTCTCCCTCGGCGGCGACCCCAACGACCGCCACAGCGACCTGTACCTCAAGGAGGTCCGGCCGCTGGAGTACCGGTGCCTGATGGAGACCGCCTGGGACAATCTCAACATCGGGACCTCCACCATCCTGTCGGCGCCGTTCATCGCCGAGTTGAAGGACGAGGCGTGGTTCACCCGCCTGGAGAACCGGTGCGCCGCCAAGGGCATCGATGTGGCGGCGATCTGGGTCCGCTGCGATCCCGAGTCCATGCGCGAGTACATCGAGTTCCGCGGCGCCGCCCGGGACGCCTGGAAGCTGGACAACTGGGAGCAGTACGCCGAAGGTCTGGCCGTCGAGACCAGCCCGCCCACCGCCCACGTCACCGTGGACAACCGGCTCGGCGCGGCGATCAGCCTTGCCGACCAGACCCGCGAAGCGCTCAAGCGGATCCTGACGTGAGCCCGTACGGCATCGTCCTGTACGGCCCGCCGGCCAGCGGCAAGGACACCATCACCGCCGCCTTGCACCGCCTGGACCCGTGGTGCGTGCTGCTGCCCAAGCTCAAGGTCGGCACCGGCCGCGCCGACGGGTATGAGTTCGTCTCGGCCGAGCACCTGGACAAGCTCCGGCAGGCGGGGCGGTTGCTGGTCGAGACCCACCGGTACGGCAACGTCTACGCCGTCGACCGGCAGACCGTCGAAGACCGCCAAGCCGCCGGCTACGTCTCCGTCGTGCACATGGGCAACATCCCCGACCTCCGCAAGCTCATGGGCCGGGAGCCGGATTCCTGGCTCCGGGTACTGCTGTGGGTGCCACGCGAGGTCACCGCCCAGCGATCGGCCGAACGCGGCGACCCCGACACCGAAAAGCGCCTGACCGCCTGGGACGAGACGCTCGCCGACCTGGAGGCGCACGCCGACGCGGGGTTCTTTCACCTGCGCATCCACACCGATCGCCTGAGCCCGGATGCCGCAGCGGGCGAGATCATGAATGCCTACGCTCGTCTGCGGACGGCCGAACGTCCTCACGAGGAGGAATGCCCCCGGTAAGCCGCTCCGCCACCGAGTACGGGATCAGATCCAGCCGCCACCAGGTCCCGCAGGCCCGGCAGCGTGCCCCGTCCGGCAGGGGCCGCTGATAGGTCCACTCGACGTCCTCATGCCTGCAGGGGGCATCAGGCTGGTAGCTGCGGGCGCAGCGCTCCGCCGTGACGGACGACTCGTCCACGGTCACGATCAGCGGTGCCTCTTCGGGACCGCGCCCGCAGTAGGGGCAGGCCGGAGGCTGCGTCCGCAGTACATCGGCGATCCGGCGCTGTTCCTCCGCCTGTCGCAGGAGTTCCCCCTCAGTGCGCGCGACCAGGTAACGCGAGAGCCCCGCCCGGACTTCATCGAGCGTCAGCACCCGATCTGGGATGCGGCGGGCGTAGTAGACGCCCCACGCGCTCAGCTCGACCTCCCACCCGTCGACCACGGGCATGTCGGCCGCCTCGGCCTGCGTCCACTCGGCCGGAAGGAGCTGGGACAACCATCGCGTCATCGGATTCCTCCGTTCTCCGCCTGTAGGAGGCAGGCGGTCATCGGACCTCACCGAGCAGGAGCCGCCTCCACAGCTGCTCGGCCTGAGCCGTCGGCATCCAGTCGCTTTCCTCGATGAGCACGCCGCCGGATCGGTACGTCCGGCGGATGAACATCAACCCGCCGCCCTGGCACAACTCGTAGGAGAGCGTCCGGCAGTCGCAGGTGTGCTCGCGGACCCGGATCCGGTCGGCGCGAGGAGCCGCCGGCCACCAGGCCACGCTCTCGTATCCGGCTTGCGGAGGAGCGACGTGCAGACTGTGATATCGATCGGACACGACTCCACCTCTCCCAGACTCACCGGTCGCGGACACGGCAGGCGATCACCGCCCAGCAGAGCCGCCTCTTCGCTGCGACGTGGAGCCGATAGCGGCGACCGACTGCACGGCCCTTCACCACGCCCGCATCATAAGCTCGCAATACCGTAGTACACCATAGAACACCGCAGTATGTGCCGATGGAGTGCCCTGCACTACCGGCTTCTAGTGCCGCATCAGGCAACGTTCGCCCTGTCGACGACGGCGCGTAGGCGTCGGTCGTC
>NZ_BMQE01000027.1:0-94281 GCF_014647955.1 Planomonospora antibiotica
TCTGGCCCCGACTTCCCGATAACCAATGAAGATCGAGTTACACCGTTAACTGGACACACCCTCCGGATGTCGTTCAGGCAGAACCGTCCGAGGTCGTTTCGGGTTTCGTGTGGAGGATCTCGCGGGCCTGGTCCGCGGCGCGGGCGATGCTCTCGGAGACGAAGTCGACGAAGCGGGCGATGTTCTCCAGCCGGGCGGCGGCCGGGGTGCCGGGGCCGAGGACGCCCACGCCCTGGCGGGCGATCTCGCCGAGGTGGGCGGTGGACCGGGCGCTGGCCATCGTGGACTGGTACATGACGTCGTCGTCGACGACGTAGCGTTCGCGGCGGCGTTCGTCACGTTCACGGCGGATGAGGCCCTGGCTGTCGAGGAACGCGACCGCTTTGGAGACGGACGCCGGGCTGACCTGAAGGCGTCCGCCGAGTTCGGCGGCGGTAAGGCTGCCGGTGTCGGTGGTGTAGAGGCTCGCCAGCACCCGGGCCGTCATCGTGGGCAGGCCCGACTGCACGAAGACGGTGGTGAACGTCTCCTCGTACTCGCGTACGGCTTCGGCGTCGCGCCCGTGGGCCTGCGGGGGCGTGCCGGGAGCCGGGGGTACGGTCTTCCTGCGGCGGTGGGCGCGGCGTTCGGTGGCGCGGTGGGCGAGGTCGGCACGGTAGGCGGCAGGGCCGCCGTTGCGCATCACCTCGCGGGTGACCGTCGAGGTCGGACGGTCGAGGCGCCTGGCGATCTCCGCGTAGGCGAGGCCGTCGGCCAGTCCCAGCGCGATCTGCTGGCGTTCCTGCTGGGTGAGTCTGCCGCCCGGCATCGGGAGTCTCCTTCGTGGCCTTCTTCGTGGTCCGTGCTGTCTGCACCATAGCGTTCACTCTCCACCGGTTGCAACGAGAGCGCTTGAGATCATTGCGTTAGATTCAGAACCGTTGCAACATTTTTCAGGCATTCACCTGCGAAAACTACCCTCTCGTGCAACATACATGTTGCCGAAACCGTGAAGGCAACGTAGCTTTTCCCTTGTCGGAAACAAAACGCCGACGGAGAGCACGACACAGACGAAGGAGAACACCATGCACAAGTTCGCCACCCCCACCCCGGTCTCGACGGTCCTGGACATCCCCGCAGGATGCATCCGCCTCATCGCCGCCGACCGGGCCGACACCACGGTCGAGGTCCTGCCCGCCAACGCCTCCAAGAGCCGCGACGTCAAGGCGGCCGAGCAGACCACCGTCGCCTACGACGACGGCGTCCTGCGCATCTGCACCCCCGAACCCGCCAACCAGTTCTTCGGCCCCTCCGGATCCGTCGAGGTGACCGTCCAGCTGCCCGCCGGCTCACACATCGAGGCCAAGGCCGCCAGCGCCGAACTGCGCGGCGTCGGACGGCTCGGCGACGTCTCCTTCACCGGCGCACACGGCACCGTCAAGCTCGACGAGACCGCAAGCGCCCACCTGACCCTCCAGGCCGGCGACGTCTCGGTCGGCCGGCTGGGCGGCCCCGCCCGGATCAGCACCCAAAAGGGCGACCTGCGCATCACCGAGGCCGTGCACGGCACGGTCACGCTGCGCACCGAGCACGGCGACATCTCGGTCGGCGCCGCCCGCGGAACCTCCGCGTGCCTGGACGCCGGCACCGCCTACGGCCGCATCCACAACGCCCTGGCCAACACCGACGGCGCCGCCGCCGGCCTGACCATCCACGCCACCACCGCCTACGGCGACGTCACCGCCCGCAGCCTGTAAGAGCGCCCCGCAGGGCCCGCGCCAAGGGCCTGCCAGGCGCAACGGCCCCATCCCCTCCAGCTGAATCCCGCAACAGTCCTCAAGGAGCGCACCACCATGTCCACCACCCACCCCGTCCAGGCCCGCCCGCAGCTGCACAAGACCATCGAAGAGATGATCGACTCCGGTTTCCTCGGCGTGACGATGCGCGTGCACGACGAACGCGGCGAGTGGACCGCCGGCGCCGGCACGGCCGAGCTGGGCCAGAGCGCCACACCGCCGGTCGACGGGCACGTGCGGATCGGCAGCAACACCAAGACCTTCATCGCCACCGTGGTGCTGCAGCTGGTGGCCGAGGGCAGGCTCGGGCTGGAGGACCCGGTGGACGACCACCTGCCCGGGTTCGGGCTGGACGAGCGGATCACGGTTCGGATGCTGCTGCAGCACACCAGCGGGATCTTCAACTTCACCGGCGACCACGACCCCGACGGCACATTCGTGCCGGGGATCCCCGCCACCCCCTCGGGCAGGGAGTGGGTGGAGGGCCGGTTCACGACCTACCGGCCGGAAGAGCTGGTCCGGCTGGCGCTGTCGAAGCCGGCGCGGTTCGAGCCGGGCACCGGCTGGAGCTATTCCAACACCAACTACGTGCTGGCCCGGCTGCTGATCGAGAAGGTCACCGGCCGGCCGGTCGCCGAGGAGATGCACCGGCTGATCCTGGGCCCGCTCGGCCTGTCGGGCACCGTACAGCCGACCAGCGGGACGGACATCCCCGAGCCGCACGCGCACGCCTACTACCGGTACGAGGAGGACGGGCAGGAGAGGACGGTCGACGTCACCCGGCACGACCCCTCCTGGATCTCCAGCGGCGGTGACATGATCTCGACCACCCGTGATCTGCACACGTTCATCTCCGCGCTGCTGGGCGGCAGGCTGCTGCCGGACGCACTGCTGGCCGAGATGTGCACCCCGCACCCGACGGGCATCCCGAACATGGACTACGGCCTGGGCGTGTTCGTGCTGACCACCGACGGCGGCGCCACCGTCATCACCCACAACGGCGGCATCGCGGGCCACGCGGCGCTGATGTACAGCACGCCCGACGGCAGCAGAACCCTGACCGCCACGCTGAACTACGTCGACGACGCCGATCTGTCGATGGGAGCGGCCTTCCAGCAGGCGGCCCAGCGCCTGGTCGCCGAGGTGTTCGACGCCGGACAGGCCGGGCCGGCAGCAAGCACCACCTGATCACCGACGAATGACCAGCAAAGGATCAAAAGGCCGGATCCCTGAGGTTGGGATCCGGCCTGTGGATTTGCGAAACCGTGTGGGGCTACCAGGACTTGAACCTGGGACCTCTTCCTTATCAGGGAAGCGCTCTAACCGTCTGAGCTATAGCCCCTCGTCGTGCGGAAACCGTATCGCATCCCCGGGAGGAAGGCGAATCCGGCCGCTCGAACAGGGAAAAGCCTACCGTGTTCCGGGACCTGCTCGCGCCACGTCCCCGGACCGGATCCGGGGACGCGGCGCGAGCGGTCACTCGGCTTCGCTGAAGGTCACCTCGACGCCGCCCACCAGATCGGAGGCGACGTTGTAGATGACCGCGCCCAGGGTGGACAGGGCGGTGATGAGCACCACGTTCACCGCGCCGATCAGGGCGGTGTAGCCGAGGATCCGGACCGGCTCGAACCAGGGGGAGATGTCGAAGCTGGTCTCGGAGGCCTTGCCGTCCGGGACGGTGAACTGGTTCACGATCTGGATGATCGAGTCGAAGACGCCGAGCGCGTTCAGCACCATGTACAGCACCGCGACCGCGACGAACAGCACCACGAAGCAGACGAGGGAGACCACGAAGCTGAACTTCATGGCCGACCACGGCTCGATCCTGCGCAGGACCAGGTGCGCCTTGCGGGGCGTCCTGGGCCCGGACGAGTCCGAGGACTTCCTGTTGTCCATCCGCAGCGGGGAGGACGAGCCCGAGGCCTTCCCGTCGACCGCGGTCGCCGTGTTCGCCGTGTTCAGCGAGGACGAGGCGCTGCCCGGCCGGGGAGCCGCACCCGGACCGGGAACGGTGCTCGGGCCGGGGACCGTACCGGCCGGGGAGGACCCGCCGGCCGACGGGCCGTTGGACGCCGGAGCGGCGGGAGTACGCGGCGGAGCCGACTGGGCTCCGGGGGACCAGGACGGGCCGGCCTCGGCGGAGGCCGGGCGGATCCGCACCGTGGAGTCGGCCGGCTTCTCGTCGTCGTTCGCCTTCTTCATGCCGGACCCGCCCTTGGTGGTCTCGTCGGTCGCCGAACCATCGGTCTCCGGCGCGGAGGCACCGCCGTCGGCCGGTGACTCGACCACCTCCACGACATCCGCTTCAGTGGCCTTGTCCATCTTCTCCGTCACCTGCTCGCGTTTCGGTCGGGAAGGCGAGGACGGCCGCGGACCCGAACTGGCCTGAGCGCTCACCGGCTACTCCCCTTCCCCGTTTTCCTCGGTCTCCAACGCCTCGGCTCCGGCCTCCAGCGCCTCGGCGTTGCGGGCGAGAGCCACGACGCTGTCCCCCTCGCTGAGATTCATCAGCCGCACCCCCATGGTCTGGCGGCCCGACTGCTTGATCTCCCCGGCGCTGGTACGGATGACCCCGCCGGCCGACGTGATCGCGAAGACCTCGTCCTCGGCCCGCACCATCACCGCGCCGACAAGCCTGCCACGAGCGCTGACGATCTTCGCGGTCAGCACGCCCTTGCCGCCTCGTCCCTGCACAGGGTACTGATCCGCCGGAGTGCGCTTGGCGTAGCCGCCCTCGGTGGCCACCAGGACGTCGTCGCCGTCGGCCATCCGGTTCATCGCGAGGAGCTCGTCGCCGTCGAGGAAGCGCATGCCGATCACACCGCTCGTCGCCCGCCCCATCGGCCGCAGCGCCTCGTCGGAGGCGGTGAAGCGGATGGACTGGGCGTTGCGGGAGACCAGCAGGAGGTCGTCCTCCTCCGACACCAGCCGCGCTGCGATCACCTCGTCATCTTCGCGCAGATTGATGGCGATGAGGCCACCGGTGCGCGGCGAGTCGTATTCGGCCAGGCGTGTCTTCTTCACCAGGCCGCTCCGGGTGGCCAGCACGAGGTACGGCGCGACGTTGTAGTCGCGCATCGCCAGGACCTCCATGACGATCTCGTCCGGCTGCATGGCCAGCAGGTTCGCCAGGTGCTGGCCGCGGGCGTCCCGGCCGGCGTCGGGCAGTTCGTACGCCTTGACCCGGTAGACGCGGCCCTTGTTCGTGAAGAACAGCAGCCAGTGGTGCGTCGTGGTGACGAAGAAGTGGTCGACGATGTCGTCCTGGCGGAGCTGCGCGCCGCGCACGCCCTTGCCGCCGCGCTTCTGCGCCCGGTAGAGGTCGGTGTTGGTGCGCTTGGCGTAGCCGCCCCGGGTGATCGTGACGACCATGTCCTCCTCGGCGAGGAGGTCCTCGATCGACATGTCCGCCTCGTAGGCGATGATCTCCGTCTTGCGCTCGTCGCCGTACTTCGCGGTGATCTCGGAGAGCTCGTCGAAGACGATCGTGCGCTGCCGCTCGGGCGAGGCGAGGATGGCCTGGTAGTCGGTGATCTGCGTCATCAGCGAGTCGTACTCGTCGATGATCTGCTGCCGCTCCAGGGCGGCCAGCTTGCGCAGCTGCATGTCGAGGATGGCCTGCGCCTGGACCTGGTCGATCTCCAGCAGGCTCATCAGGCCGCCCTGCGCCTCGGACGCCGAGGGCGACCGGCGGATCAGCGCGATGACCTCGTCCATCCGGTCGAGCGCCTTGAGCAGCGCGCTCAGGATGTGGGCCCGCTCCTCGGCCTTGCGCAGCAGGTAGCGCGTCCGGCGGACGACGACCTCGATCTGGTGGTCGATGTAGTGGCGGACGAACTGGTCGATCCTGAGCGTGCGCGGCACCCCGTCCACCAGCGCCAGCATGTTGGCGCCGAAGGTGGTCTGCAGCTGGGTGTGCTTGTAGAGGTTGTTCAGCACGACCTTGGCGACCGCGTCGCGCTTGAGCACGATCACCAGGCGCTGCCCGACCCGGGAGGAGCTCTCGTCGCGGACGTCGGCGATGCCGCTGATCCGGCCGTCCTTCACCGACTCGGCGATCGACAGCGCCAGGTTGTCCGGGTTGACCATGTAGGGCAGCTCGGTGATGACCAGGCACTGCCGGCCCTTGGCGTCCTCCTCGACCTCGACGATCGCCCGCATGGTGATCGAACCGCGGCCGGTCCGGTAGGCGTCGTCGATGCCGCGGCGGCCGACGATGAGCGCCCCGGTCGGGAAATCGGGCCCCTTGACCCGCTCGATCAGCGCCTCGAGCAGCTCCTCGTCGCCCGCCTCGGGGTGCTGCAGGGCCCACTTGACGCCCTCGGCCACCTCGCGCAGGTTGTGCGGCGGGATGTTGGTCGCCATGCCGACAGCGATGCCGGCCGACCCGTTGACCAGCAGGTTCGGGAACCGCGACGGCAGGACCAGCGGCTCCTGCGAGCGCCCGTCGTAGTTGGGCTGGAAGTCGACGGTGTCCTTGTCGATGTCACGGATCATCTCCATGGCGATCGGCGCGAGCTTGCACTCGGTGTACCGCATGGCGGCCGGCATGTCGTTGCCCGGCGATCCGAAGTTGCCCTGGCCGTCGACCAGGGTGTAGCGCAGCGCCCAGGGCTGTGCCAGCCGTACGACGGTCCCGTAGATCGAGGAGTCGCCGTGCGGGTGGTAGGAGCCCATCACGTCGCCGACGACGCGGGAGCACTTGAAGTAGCCGCGGTCGGGCCGGTAGCCGCCGTCGTACATCGCGTAGAGCACGCGGCGGTGGACCGGCTTGAGTCCGTCGCGGACGTCGGGCAGCGCGCGGGACACGATGACGGACATCGCGTAGTCCATGTAGCTGCGCTGCATCTCCGACTGGATGTCGACCGGCTCGATGCGTTCCGCGGGCGCGGGCGGGATGTTCACGTCCGTCACGGGTGGTGGATCCTTTTCGGGAGTCGGAGAGGGTCGGTACGGCTGCCGCTACACATCGAGGAAGCGCACGTCCCGCGCGTTCCTGATGATGAAGGAGCGGCGGGCCTCGACGTCCTCTCCCATGAGGACGCTGAACAGCTCGTCGGCCTGGGCCGCGTCGTCCAGGGTGACCTGGCGCAGGAGCCGGGTCTCGGGGTTCATCGTGGTCTCCCAGAGCTGGGAGGCGTTCATCTCGCCCAGGCCCTTGAAGCGCTGGATGCCGTCGTGCGCGCGCGGGTCGCGCTTGCCCCGGGCGATGCCGTCGCTGATGATCGCGTCGCGCTCCGCGTCGGAGTAGGCGTAGGAGGCGTCCTCGCCCCGGCGGTCCCACTTGATCTTGTAGAGCGGGGGCTGGGAGAGGTAGACGTGGCCGGCCTCGATCAGCGGGCGCATGAAGCGGAACAGCAGCGTGAGCAGGAGCGTGTTGATGTGCTGGCCGTCGACGTCGGCGTCGGCCATCAGGATGAGCTTGTGGTAGCGGAGCTTGGCGATGTCGAACTCGTCGTGCACGCCGGTGCCCATCGCGGTGATCAGCGCCTGGACCTCGGTGTTCTTGAGCACCTTGTCGATGCGGGCCTTCTCCACGTTCAGGATCTTGCCGCGGATGGGCAGGATGGCCTGGAACTTGGAGTCGCGGCCGCCCTTGGCGGAACCGCCCGCCGAGTCGCCCTCGACGATGAACAGCTCGCACTTCTCCGGGTCGCTCCACTGGCAGTCGGCCAGCTTGCCGGGCAGGCCGGAGCCGGACTCCAGCAGCGACTTGCGCCGGGTGAGGTCGCGGGCCTGGCGGGCGGCGATGCGGGCGCGCGCGGCCTGCAGGGACTTGTTGATGACGTCCTTGGCCTCGCCGGGGTTGCGCTCGAACCAGTCGCGCAGGTGGTCGTTGCAGGCCTTCTGGACGAACGACTTGGCCTCGGTGTTGCCCAGCTTGGTCTTGGTCTGGCCCTCGAACTGCGGGTCGGCCAGCTTCACCGAGATGATCGCGGTGAGGCCCTCGCGGATGTCCTCACCGGACAGGTTGTCGTCCTTGCCCTCCTTGAGGAACTTCTGCTCGCGCGCGTAGCGGTTGACGATCGACGTCAGCGCCGCGCGGAAGCCCTCCTCGTGGGTGCCGCCCTCGGCCGTGTTGATCGTGTTGGCGAAGGTGTAGACCGACTCGCTGTAGGAGTTGTTCCACTGCATGGCGATCTCGACCGAGATGCCGTCGCCGTGCTCCTCGAAGTCGATCACCGAGACGTGGGCGGGCTCCTTCTTGGCGTTGAGGTGCCTGACGAAGTCGGACAGACCGCCCTCGTAGAAGTAGACGACCTCGGTGGGCTCTTCCTCGATCATGTGGTCGGGCCGCTCGTCCCGCAGGGAGATCGTCAGGCCCTTGTTCAGGAAGGCCATCTCCTGGAAGCGGCGCGAGAGCGTCTCGAAGTTCCACGTGGTGGTCTCGAAGATGGTCTCGTCGGCCCAGAAGGTGATGGAGGTGCCGGTCTCGGCCGTCTCCTCGCCCTTCACCAGCGGGCCGGTGGGCCGGGTGTCGGCGTAGCTCTGCCGCCAGTAGTGGCCGTCGCGGCGGATCTCCACCTCCAGGCGGGTGGACAGGGCGTTCACCACGGAGACGCCCACGCCGTGCAGGCCGCCGGAGACCGCGTAGGACTTGCTGTCGAACTTGCCGCCCGCGTGCAGCACGGTCAGCACGACCTCGACCGCGGGCCGCTTCTCGACGGGGTGCAGGCCGACGGGGATGCCGCGGCCGTTGTCGACGACCCTGACGCCGTTGTCGGCCAGGAGCGTGACCTCGATCCGGTCGGCGTGCCCGGCCAGGGCCTCGTCGACGGAGTTGTCCACCACCTCGTAGACGAGGTGGTGGAGACCACGCTCGCCGGTCGATCCGATGTACATGCCCGGGCGTTTGCGGACGGCCTCGAGCCCTTCGAGAACGGTGATTGAGCTAGCGTCGTAGGACAAGTGTGAAATCCTCCTGCCGAGGACACGCGGCGCGGGCGCATTCAGCCCCACCGTGCCCGTCACCGTCGTGAATGCCCCGATGCGCTCACCCGAGGGAGTCGGCTTTCATGCCGGGGTGACACGCAAACGGACGTGTCCGGAATCCTGTTTCATTCTAGCGGCTCGGAACACATCGTGCGGCATTGACGGGCCCTGAAAGCCTCCCAGACGAGTCGATCATCGTTTCAAGCATCCCCCTACCGGGGCGGAAGTCGTCGCGCCAGAGGGCCGCTGATCCGTTTGAGCCCGGCCGAGCAGGGGATGGAGGCCTGATCCGGGTCTCCGGCCGGCACCCGCGCGGCGCCGGCCCCGTCGACCGCGGCGGCGGCCGGAGATTCGGCCGGCGCGGGGATCCCGGCCGAAAACCCGTCCGCGAGCGCCCCGCCGCCGGTCACCCGTAGGTGTCGCCCGGACCCCGGCTCCCGGTCACCCGCAGGCCCCCGCTGCGCGGCGGGCCGTTCTGCGGCCCCTGCACGTTGATCCGCTGTACGGTCCCGTCCCCGAGCTCCTCGTTCAGCCGCCTGACCACCTGACCGGCCAGCCAGCGCACCTGGGAGGCCCAGGCGGTGGAGTCGGCGACCACCAGGACCTCGCCGTCGGCGAAGCTCTTCGGCGTGGTGTGCGCGGCCATCTCCGGACCGACGATCTCGTGCCAGCGCCCGAAGACGCCGCCGACCGCCGCCGGCGCCTGCCAGCCCCGGTCGGCGAGCAGGTCGGCGATGGCCCGCCCGAAGAGCTGCGGGTCCCCCGACTCCCGGCGCGCTCCCGCCGCCTTCTTCCGGGGCTCGCGCGGCAGCTGCCCGCGCTTGGCCGCGTCGGCCTTCGCCTGGGCCAGCTTCTCCCTGGCCAGCGCCGCGCCCCTGGCGGCCGCGCTCTTGGCGGTGCCCCCGGCGGGACCGGGTACGGCCCCCGGCACCGGGGCTCCTGTACCTGCGGCGGGTCCCGTCCCCGGCTCCGGCGTCTGCTCAGCGGACACGGGCCACGCGCCCCTCCGCCACGTCGAACCGGGCCCCGGCCAGCTCCGCGGGGACGTCGTCGGGGACCGCGGCGGTGATCAGCACCTGCTCGGCGGGCGCGACGAGCTCGGCCAGCCGCCGGCGGCGCTGCGCGTCCAGCTCGGCGAAGACGTCGTCGAGGATCAGCACCGGGTCGCCGCCGTCGGCCCGGAGCAGGTCGTAGGCGGCCAGCCGGAGCGCCAGGGCGAACGACCAGGACTCGCCGTGGCTGGCGTAACCGCGCGCGGGCAGCTCCCCCAGTCCGAGGAACACGTCGTCGCGGTGCGGCCCGACGAGGGTGACCCCGCGCTCCAGCTCGGCGGCGCGGACCTCCAGCAGGCCGGCCCGGAGCCCCTCCTCCAGCGCGGCCCGGTCGGGTGCGCCCGCGTCCGCAGACCCCGCAGACCCCGCGGCTCCCGCGGCGTCCACAGCCCCCGCAACCCCTGTGGGCGCGGCGCCCGCGGCGTCCACAGATCCCGCGGCAGATCCTGTGGATTCTGTGGACAGGCTGCTGCGGTACGCCAGATCCACCGGCGCGGAACCGGGTGCCAGCGAGGCGTAGGCGGCGGCCGCCAGCGGGCGCAGCGCCTCGACCAGCTCCAGCCGCGCCGCCAGCAGCTCGGCGCCGTGCCTGGCCAGGTGGGCGTCCCAGACCTCCAGCGTGCTCAGCACGTCACCGGCCCCGGCCGCCGCGAACGCGGCCTCGCTCTCGGCCCGCCGGCCGCTCCGCGCGGAGCTCCGCCCACCGCGCCTGGCCTGAGCGGCGGTGCGCAGCAGGGCTCCGCGCTGCTTGAGCACCCGGTCGTAGTCGGCGCGGACCCCGGCGAGCCTGGGGGTCCTGGCCACCAGCAGGTCGTCCAGGAACCGGCGGCGTTCGGCGGGATCGCCCTTGACCAGGGCCAGGTCCTCCGGGGCGAACAGCACCGTGCGCAGCAGGCCGATGACGTCGCGCGGGCGGGAGACGGGGGAGCGGTTCAGCCTGGCCCGGTTGGCCCTGCCGGGGTTGATCTCCAGCTCGACCAGCGCCCGCCGGTCGTCGCGCACGACCACCGACCGCACGACGGCCCGCGCCGCCCCCTGCCGGACCAGCGGCCCGTCGGTGGCGACCCGGTGGCTCGACTGCGTGGCCACGTAGCCCAGCGCCTCGACCAGGTTGGTCTTGCCCTGCCCGTTCGGCCCCACGAAGGCCGTGGCACCCGGCTCCAGGGCGAGTTCCACGGCGTCGTAGGACCGGAAGTCGGTCAGCGAGAGGTGGGCTACGTGCACGCCGTTACGTTAGTGCCTTCCCGTTCCTGCGGTGGCTGCAGGAGCCGGGCCGCACCGAAGGGGCATGGGCGGCGCAGGCGGCGGGCCGGGGAGGCGCGACGGCGCCGGATCCACAGGCTGTGGACGGACGCGGAGCCGGGCCGCCGCCGCGCCGTACCCGTCCACGTACCCGTCCACGTGCCCGTCCACGGCCTGTGGACGCGGGGAGGGCTCAGCCCTGGGCCTCGACCGGGGGGACGACGTCGGCGCCGGGGGCGTCGGCGCCCTTGGCGACCTCGCCCTCCTTGGCGGTGACGGCGTGCCCGCCGAACTGGTTGCGCAGCGCAGCGACCATCTTCATGGCGGGGGAGTCGTCCTGGCGCGAGGCGAACCGGGCGTACAGCGCGGCGGTGATGACGGGCAGCGGGACCGCGTGGTCCACCGCCGCCTGGACCGTCCACCGGCCCTCGCCGGAGTCCTGGGCGTAACCGCGCAGGCCCGACAGGTCGGAGTCCTCGTCCAGCGCGCGGACCAGCAGGTCGAGCAGCCACGAGCGGATGACCGTGCCCTGCCGCCAGCTCCTGAAGGCGCCCGGCACGTCCGTGACGATGTCGGCGGCCTCCAGCAGCTCCCAGCCCTCGGCGAAGGCCTGCATCATGCCGTACTCGATGCCGTTGTGGACCATCTTGGCGAAGTGGCCGGCGCCGACCCGGCCCGCGTGGACGAACCCGTCCTCGCCCTCGGGCTTGAGGGTCTCGAAGACCGGCCGGAGCCGCTGGATGTCCGCCTCGGTGCCGCCGACCATCAGCGCGTAGCCGTTCTCCAGGCCCCATACGCCGCCGCTCACGCCGCAGTCGACGAAGCCGATCCCGCGGGCCGCCAGTTCGGCGCCGTGCTTCTGGTCGTCCACGTAGTGCGAGTTGCCCCCGTCGACGACGACGTCCCCGGCCGACAGCAGCTTGCCGAGCTCCTCGATGGTCGCCTGGGTGGGCGCCCCCGCCGGGACCATGACCCACACCGCGCGCGGCGCCTGCAGCCGGTCCACCAGTTCCTGCAGGCTCCCGACGTCGCTGACGCCGGGGTCCCGGTCGTAACCGACGACCTCGTGACCGCCGCGGCGCAGCCGCTCGGCCATGTTGCCGCCCATCTTGCCCAGTCCGATCATGCCGATCTGCATGTGCCGTCCCCTTCAGGCTTGCCCAAACCGTCCGTACCGCTGTGCACTACGAGCATCCCCTTCCCGGGATCTCATCATCCACCCGGGTCCGGGGCGGGCTCACGCGGGCGGCACCGGACCCGTGGCCGCCACGGGCGGGCCGTACCGGACCCGTGGCCACCGCGGCGGCGCGGGCGGGCCGTACCGGTGCGCGCGGCGCTGAGCGGCTCTCCGCCCGCCCCGCGCCCCGTCGGCCGCCTTCCACCCGCCCCAGGGGCCCCACGGGCCTCAGCGGCGGTCTGGGCGGCCTCCCGGGGCGCTCCGGGGCCCGGGAGGCATCCGTGCGGGCGCGCGGTCGTCGGGACGGCGCGCCCGCACGGATGCGGCGGGCCGCGCCCCGTCAGCTGGAGAGGCGGATCGGCATGATCAGGTAGCGGTAGGCGGTGGCGCCGTCGTCGTCCACAGGCTTGCCCGGGGTGAGGATGGCGGGCTTGGTGGAGGTGGTCATCTGCAGCCGGGCCACGTCGGAGTCGATCGCGTGCAGGCCCTCCAGCAGGAACTGGTGGTTGAAGGCGATGTTGATGTCGTCCCCCTCGAAGTCCACCGGCAGGACCTCCACCGCCTGCGCCTCGTCCCCGCTGCCCGCCTCCAGCACGACCTCTCCGCCGCGGAAGGCCATCCGGACCGGGGTGTTGCGCTCGGCGACCAGCGCCACGCGCTTGACCGCCTCGACGAACGAGGCCGTGGACAGGTCCGCGCGGGCGGAGAACTCGGTCGGCAGCAGCGAGCGGTACTTGGGGAACTCCGGGTCGAGCAGGCGGGTGGTGGTGCGACGCCCGGCGCTGGAGAAGCCGATCATGCCCTCCCCGGTGCCGCCGACGGAGCTCATCGCGATCTCGACCTGGGCGCCGGTCGACCCCAGGGCCTTGGCGGTGTCGGCGAGGGTCTTGCCGGGGATCATCGCGATCGCCGAGATGTCGGCCTGCTCCGGCTGCCACTTCAGCTCGCGCACGGCCAGGCGGTAGCGGTCGGTGGCGGCGAGGGTGACGGTGTCGCCCTCGATCTCCACCCGCACGCCGGTCAGCATCGGCAGCGTGTCGTCCTTGCCCGCCGCCACCGCGACCTGGCCGACGGCGGAGGCGAACACGTCGCTGCCGACGCGTCCGGCGGCCGGGGGCATGGCCGGCAGGGAGGGGTAGTCCTCCACAGGCATGGTGAGAAGTGTGAACCGGGCGCTGCCGCAGGTGACGACGGCCTTGGCCCCCTCCACCACGAAATCCACAGGCTGTGCGGGGAGGGCGCGGGTGATCTCGGCGAGGAGCCTGCCGGAGACGAGGACCACCCCGGCCTCGCCCGTCTGCAGTTCGAGGGTCACCTCGGCGGAGACCTCGTAGTCGAAGCCGGAGAGCTTCAGCTGACCGCCCTCCGTGACCTCGAGGCGCATGCCGGCCAGCACCGGCACGGAGGGACGCGCCGGAAGGCTGCGTGCCGTCCATGCGACCGCCTCTGCGAGCACGTCTCGGTCGACCCGGAACATCACGTGGATCTGCCTCCTGTGTATCGAGCGCTGTCCGCTCGGTGCCTTGGGGTTCAAGTGTTCACTGTGGCGCGCCTGCGCTCCCCCGGAACCCCTCTATGGGTCTTGAGTTTTCTTATTGAGAGATAGGAGAGGTCATCACAGTAGGGGGTGTGGAAACTGTGGACGGACCTCGTTTTCGCAGCTCACACCCTGTTTTTTCATCCACCGGGGGTGTGGGCGGAGCCTGTGGGAAACCGGCCCGCCTGTGGACGGCCGAACTCTACCCACAGGCCGTCCCCAGGTGAGGGGGTCTCCATCCACCGGTAAACGAGGGTTATCCACGAGGTTTCCCCAGGTTTTCCACGGGGTAGGAGACCGATTTGTCCTTGGGGATAACTCTGCACACAGGGCGTCCACAAGTTGTCCACGGGTTGTCAACAAGTTGTCCCCAGGTTCTCCCCAGAGTTGTCCCCAGGCAGGGAATAAGGCGAGAGCGGCTCATCATCGGGTCAGCCGTCCGAATTTTTCGGATTGACCGGGTTGTCCCTGGCCGCGGCGCTGATCCACAAGGTTTTCCACAGGCTGTGCATCGTCTGTGGGGGAATCGTTCACCCATTGCGGGACTGCTGCTTGATCCTCGTGGTGAGCTCGTTGACCTGGTTGTAGATCGAGCGCCGCTCCGCCATGAGCGAGCGGATCTTCCGGTCGGCGTGCATGACCGTGGTGTGGTCGCGGCCGCCGAACTGCTGACCGATCTTCGGCAGCGACATGTCGGTGAGCTCCCGGCACAGGTACATCGCGATCTGCCGGGCGGTCACCAGGACCCGCGAGCGCGAGCCGCCGCACAGGTCGTCGATCGACAGGCCGAAGTAGGTGGCGGTCGAGGCCATGATCGTGGCGATCGTGATCTCGGAGTCGGCGTCCTCGGTGATCAGGTCCTTGAGCACGACCTCGGTGAGCTGCAGGTCCACCGACTGCCGGTTGAGGCTGGCGAACGCGGTCACCCGGATCAGCGCGCCCTCCAGCTCGCGGATGTTGGTGGAGATGCGGCTGGCGATGTACTCCAGCACCTCGGGCGGGGCGGCCAGCCCCTCCTGGATCGCCTTCTTGCGCAGGATCGCGATGCGGGTCTCCAGCTCCGGCGGCTGCACGTCGGTGATCAGGCCCCACTCGAACCGGTTGCGGAGCCGGTCCTCCAGGGTGATCAGCTGCTTGGGCGCCCGGTCGCTGGAGATGACGATCTGCTTGTTGGCGTTGTGCAGGGTGTTGAAGGTGTGGAAGAACTCCTCCTGCGTCTGCTCCTTGCCCTCCAGGAACTGGATGTCGTCCACCAGCAGGATGTCCACGGCCCGGTAGCGGCCGCGGAAGTTGTCGGCCTTGTGGTCGCGGATGGAGTTGATGAAGTCGTTGGTGAACTCCTCCGAGCTGACGTATCTCACCCGCGCGCCGTCGTAGAGGCTCTGCGCGTAGTGGCCGATCGCGTGCAGCAGGTGGGTCTTGCCCAGGCCGGAGTCGCCGTAGATGAACAAGGGGTTGTACGCCTTGGCCGGGGCCTCGGCCACCGCGACCGCGGCGGCGTGCGCGAAGCGGTTGCTGGAGCCGATGACGAAGGTCTCGAAGGTGTACTTCGGGTTCAGCCGCGCGGGCTCCCCCGGGGTGCGGCCGCCGCGGGAGTCCCACCTGTTCTGGGCGGGCGCCGGCACGGGCGCCGGACGCTCGAAGGCGCCGGGCTCGGCGCGGGGCGGCGCCGGCTGCGGGGGATAACCCCGCCCGCCGTACCCCTGGCCCTGGTCCTGCTCCGCCGGGGGAGGCGCGGGCGCGGGCGGAGCAGGGCGGTACGGCTGCGCGTTCTCCTCCCGCTGGGGATAGTCGCCCTCACCCTGCGGATAGGGGAAGGAGAAGCCCTGGCCCTGCGGCCGGGGCTGTGGATAGTCGGTGGACGGAGGCGCGGCCGGGCGCGCCGCGGGATAAGGGTGCTGCTGGGCGGAACCCCCGTGGTGCTGCGGGTTCCCGCCCTGTGCATAACCCGGCTGCGGCCCGTTGCCCTGGGGATAACCCGCCCCGGAGTCCTGGGGATAGGCCTCCCGGGGCCGTGAGGGACCGCTCCCGGGGCGCCCGGCGCTTCCGGTGCTCCCGGTCCCGGGCCCCGGACCGGCGTTCGCGCTCGCGGCGGGGTCCACCATGACCGCGAAACGCATCGGGCGGCCCATCTCCTGGGAGAGCGCCTGGGTGACCAGGGGGCGGAGCTTGTTCTCCAGCACGTCCCGGGCGAAGTCGGTGGGCGCGGCGAGCACCACGGTGTCGTTCATGAGCCCGAAGGGCACGGTCTGACCGAGCCACGCGCGGTGGATGGGCGGGACGTCCTCATGGAGGGAACTCGCCAGCACCCGTGCCCACACCGCGCCGAGTTCCATCTCGTCCATGGCCCGGCTCCCCTCCTTCGACGCGGCCCCCCGCGAGCACACCGCGAATCCGCTCTTCGTCCACACCGATGGCCGCCGAGCGCCTCGGATCTCCCGTTGTCCACAAGCTGTCCACACGCCGGCGGCCGTGCGGCCCGTCGCGGTCGCGTCTCGAAATCCACATGGAATCCACAGTGGATCCACAAGCCGTGCACAACCCCGCACAGACGGCAAGGCCGTGTTCTACAGCGGGAAGAAGGTCCGGAGGGGCCGACAGTAGTCCGTGTCCACAGGGTGTTCAAGACGTTGTCCACAGCCTAGTGGCTGTGCAGGGGAGGCTGGGTGCACATCCTGTGGATAAAGAAACGCCGGTGGAAAAGAAGCCTATGGAACTGTGGACAACCGGCTCGGCGAAGGCGCCCGGTTTGACCTGGGACGCATCCTCCCCGTAACGTACGACGGTCGGCTTGCCACGCGGCGGCTATTTCGCATGCCCCGCATCCGGCAGGCCAGCCATGTCGAACATCCCCATGTGCTGGGGATGCGCCTCAAGCCTGGAGCCCACTCGTGAGCAAGCGTACTTTCCAGCCGAACAACCGCCGTCGCGCGAAGACCCACGGCTTCCGGCTGCGCATGCGCACCCGTGCCGGTCGCGCGATCCTGGCCGCCCGTCGCCGCAAGGGCCGCGCCGAGCTCTCCGCCTGACGCGCGTCCGCCGTGCCCGGTCCGCCGGGCCGGGCAGTGAGCGTCCTGTCGCCCGCCGACCGTGAGGTTAGGCGGGCGACAGCCGTACCTGCCCAGGGTTGAGAAGGTCCTCTCGTGCTGCCGTCCAGGTCCCGCATGCGCCGGGGCGAGGAGTTCAACAGCGCGGTCAGGAAGGGCGGCCGCTCGGGCCGTCCCACGCTGGTCGCGCATCTCGGCATGCGTGCTCCAGACCGGCGGGCCGGTGAGCCGCCCCTGGTGGGGTTCGTGGTGAGCCGCGCCGTCGGCGGCGCGGTCGTCCGCAACCGGGTCAAGCGCCGGCTGAGACACCTCATGCGCGACCGGCTCGACCGCCTCCCGCGAGGTAGCCTGCTGGTTGTACGCGCCAATCCACCGGCCGCGTCCGCGCGGAGCGAGCGCCTAGCCGCCGAACTCGACGTCGCGCTCGATCGTTTGCTCAGGCGGCGAGAGTCCTCCACGACTCGCATGGAGGGATGACGATGACGGCGCAGCAGACCGCCGGGGCCTCCCCGGCCGCCCGGATCCTGATGGCTCCGATCCGGTTCTACCGGACCTTCGTGAGCCCGCTGCTGGGTCCCCGCTGCCGTTTCCACCCCTCGTGCAGCGCCTACGGCCTCGAGGCGATAGCCGTTCACGGCGCGTTGCGCGGCACATGGTTGACGATCCGGAGGATCGGGCGTTGCCACCCATTCCATCCCGGAGGTTTAGACCCGGTGCCCCCACGCCCGGTCCGGTCCCACGAAACGCAAGGGAGCTAGCTCGGTGGAGCTGTCCTGGCTCAACTGGCTGTACACAGCCGTCGCCCAAGTCATCACCTGGATTCACCAGGGCTACAGCACCTTCATCCCGAAGGACAGCGGGCTCAACTGGGCGCTGACCATCATCACGCTGACCGTGCTGATGCGGCTGCTGATCTTCCCGCTCTTCCTCAAGCAGATGCGCTCGTCGAAGAAGATGCAGGAGCTCGCGCCGAAGGTGCAGGAGCTGCGCAAGCGCTACAAGAACGACAAGCAGCGCATGAACCAGGAGGTCATGGCGCTGTACCAGGGAGCGGGGGCCAACCCGCTCGGCGGCTGCCTGCCGATCGTGGCGCAGTTCCCGATCTTCATCTCGATGTTCACCGTGCTGCAGGCCATGGCGGCCGGCCAGCCGAAGTTCGGCATGACGCAGGAACTGGTGAACGACGCCCGGGCGGCGCACATCTTCGGCGCCCCGCTCCCCGCCACCTTCTGGTGGGACTCTTCGGACGTCGTCGCCCTGGGCGCCGAGCCGGTGGTCACCAAGGTGGTGCTCGCGATCTTCGTGGCGATCAGCTCGCTGACCACCTTCCTCACCGTCCGGCAGAGCGTGACCCGTTCGATCGCGCAGATGCCGGACAACCCCATGGCGCAGCAGCAGAAGATCCTGATGTACATCTCGCCGCTGTTCGCGATCTTCTCGCTCAGCTTCCCCCTCGGTCTGATCCTCTACTGGGTCACCACCAACCTGTGGACGCTCGGCCAGCAGCACTGGTACTACAGCCGGCACCCCATGCCGGTGCTCGACGCCAAGGGGAACATCGTGACGCCCGCCCCCAAGCCGGGCCTGCTGAGCAAGGTGCGCAAGACCGCACCCGAGCCCGAGGCCCCGCCCGCGCCGCCGGCCCCCAAGGTCACCCGCCAGCAGCCGACCCGCCAGCCCCGCAGCAAGCGGACGGGCGGTAAGAAGTAGTCCCGGCAGATGGCGTGGATCCCCGCAGGGGATGATCCACGACGCTCCCCGACCCATCCCGACAGCACGAAGGAGTGGCTGGACGTGACTGAGGCCCAGCAGGAGACCGCGGCCAAGGCGGCTCCCGATCTCGCAGCCCTGGAGCAGGAGGGCGAGATCGCGGCCGACTATCTCGAAGGGCTGCTCGACATCGCCGACATCGACGGTGACATCGACATGGACGTCGAGGGCGACCGCGCCGTGGTCTCCGTCGTGGACGTCAAGGGCGGCGACCTGGTGGGTCCCAACGGCGAGGTCCTGGAGGCGCTGCAGGAGCTCACCCGGCTGGCGGTCCACCGGCAGACGGGGGAGCGCTCGCGACTGATGCTCGACATCGGCGGCTACCGCGACCGCCGCCGGGCCGAGCTCCGCGAACTCGGCACCAAGATCGCCGGAGACGTCAAGCGCTCCGGCGAGCCCAAGTCCCTGCAGCCGATGACGCCGTTCGAGCGCAAGATCGTGCACGACGCCGTGGCCGCCGCGGGCCTGCGCAGCGAGTCCGAGGGCGAGGAGCCCCGCCGCTTCGTGGTGGTGCTCCCCGCCTGACCGCCCCGGCGGGCGGACGATCGGCCGCCGTCCCTGGCACGCCACACGCCAGGGACGGCGGCCTTTTTCGTCCCTCTTGCCGGCACGGCGGACCCGTCCAGACGTCGGCTAACGTTGGTTCGCATAGCGCATGTCGGCAACGGCTCACACCCTCGGGGGTGGCCCGCTGATTCTGAGGAGAGAGTGATCATCCAGTGAGCGACCAGTTGCCCGAACCGCCCGAGGTGGCACGTGAGGTGTTCACCGGTGAGGCCTGGTCCCGAGCGGAGGCGTTCGCGGAGCTGCTGGCCGGTCCCGGGGTGGTGCGCGGACTGCTCGGTCCCCGCGAGGTGCCCAGGATCTGGGACCGCCACCTGCTCAACTGCGCGGTCGTCGCCGAGGCCGTCCCCGAGGACGTGCGGCTGGTGGACATCGGCTCAGGCGCCGGCCTACCCGGACTCGTGCTCGCCATCGTCCGGCCCGACATCTCGGTCACGCTCCTCGAACCGCTCCTGCGCCGGACGGTCTTCCTCCAGGAGTGCGTCGATTCACTGAAGCTGGAGAACGTCGAGGTGCTGCGCGGCCGGGCCGAGGAGTTCGCCGGCAAGCGCGAGTTCGACGTGGCCTCCGCGCGGGCGGTGGCGCCGCTCGACCGGCTGCTGTCCTGGGCGCTGCCGCTGCTCCGCGAGGGGGGAGAGCTGCTCGCGATGAAGGGGGAGCGCGCGGCGGAGGAACTCGCCGAGGCCGAGGCGCAATTGCGATCCAGCGGAGTGCTGACCGCCGAGCTTGTATCTGTCGGGCACGGTAAGGTCGAGCCGCATGCAACTCTCATCCGGGTGGTCGCCGGTCGGGCCCCCGAGAGAGCCCGGCAGGCCTCTCGCCGAAAGGATCGTGCTCCGCGCCCGAAACGAGCGCGAGGTCAGTGACGGACCGAAAAGCGATGCAAGGCCAAGGAGATCCGGTGAGTCGAACGCTCCCCGGCGCGAGCGCCGGGTTCTCCCCGCTGGACGATCGCGGACGTGTGATCACCAGTACGGCGGGCGGTCTCGGCTGGCCGGAGACCTCCCTCTCTTCTCCGCTCGGCAGTCCCTCCGGCCTGGGATGGCCGGCCTCGGCTCCTCCCGCCGCGGTCCGGCCGGTGGAAAGGAAGACGACCGTGACCCCCAATCCCCTTAATCCCGGCGAATCGCCGCTGGTACGAGAGGCACTCAGCTCAGTGGTTTCACGTGAAACATCGCCCCAGCACACCACGGTCGCTTCCGGCAGCTCCTCGGCGACCCGGGACGGCGACTGGCCCAGGCCGCCCAAGACCCGGATCTTCACCGTCGCGAACCAGAAGGGCGGTGTGGGAAAGACCACCACGTCGGTCAACCTGGCGGCGGCGCTCTCCATGCACGGTCAGCGCGTCCTGGTGGTGGACCTCGACCCGCAGGGCAACGCCTCGACGGCCCTGGCCATCGAGCACCGCGGCGACGTGCCGGACATGTACAAGGTCCTGGTGGAGGACATGCCGCTCATCGAGGTGGTGAAGGAGGTCCCGGACATGCCCGGCCTCTACTGCGCCCCCGCCACCATCGACCTCGCGGGCGCGGAGATCGAGCTGGTCTCCATGGTGGCCCGCGAGGCCCGGCTGCAGCGGGCGCTGGCGGCCTACGACGCCATCGAGTTCGACTACATCCTCATCGACTGCCCTCCCTCCCTCGGCCTGCTGACCGTCAACGCGCTGATGGCCGCGAACGAGCTGCTGATCCCGATCCAGTGCGAGTACTACGCGCTGGAGGGCCTGGGCCAGTTGCTCCGGAACGTGGAGCTGGTCCGTGCCCACCTGAACCCCACACTCGACCTGTCCACCATCCTCATGACGATGTACGACGGCCGTACCCGGCTCGCCTCGCAGGTCGCGGAGGAGGTACGGTCCCACTTCGGCGACACGGTGCTGAGCACGCTGATCCCGCGGAGCGTACGTGTCTCCGAGGCGCCCAGCTACGGGCAGTCGGTGATGACCTACGACCCGGGCTCCAGCGGTGCGATGGCCTACATGGACGCCGCCCGCGAGATCGCCTACCGCGGCGCGGCCGTGTGAGCGGCGGGAGGAGCCTCGGCGGTGCCGCCGCGGATACTACTGAGGGCGAGACCTTGAGCCTTGGGGAGGGGCAGTGAGTAAGCAGCCGAGAGGGCTGGGCAAAGGGCTGGGGGCACTGATCCCCACGGCCCCCCCGCCCACGGAGCCCAGCACGACCGGCGCGATCGCGACCATGGTGGCTCCGGAGCCGGCCCTTCAGGAGCAGAGCCTCAAGCCGGTCGCCGGCGCCTACTTCCTCGAGGTCCCGGTCGGGGACATCGTGCCGAATCCCCGGCAGCCCCGGGAGATCTTCGATGACGAGGCGCTCAAGGAACTGGCCGCCTCGATCAAGGAGGTCGGTCTTCTCCAGCCCATCGTGGTCCGGAGAGCGGGGGACGACCGGTACGAACTCATCATGGGGGAGCGTCGCTGGCGGGCCTCCACGATGGCCGGCCTGGAGCTGATTCCGGCGATCGTGCGGGACACCCAGGAAGACAAGCTCCTCCTGGACGCGCTGATCGAGAACCTTCAGCGCGAGCAGCTCAACGCGCTGGAAGAGGCGGCCGCCTATCGTCAGCTCCTGGACGACTTCGGCGCCACCCACGAACAGCTCGCCACCCGCATCGGCCGTTCCCGCTCGCACGTGACGAACACCATCCGGCTTCTCAACCTCCCGCCCCGGGTCCAGAACCGGGTGGCGGCGGGCACGATCAGCGCCGGTCACGCCCGGGCCCTGCTGAGCTTGGACGATCCGGCCGCACAGGAACACCTCGCAGACCGCATCGTGGCCGAGCTCCTCTCGGTCCGCGCTGTCGAGGAGATCGTGGCGATGGGGGACGCATCGGCGGCTTCCGCTCCCGCGCCTCGCGCTCCGCGGGCCAAACCGGAGGAGGACCCCTCGCTCCGCCGCCTGGCGGACAGACTCTCGGACCACTTCGAAACCCGGGTGAAGGTGGACTTCGGTCGCCGCAAGGGCCGCATCGTGGTGGAGTTCGCGACCATCGACGACCTGGAGCGCATCATCGCGACGATGGCTCCGGGATCGGTAGAACTGCCGGAGGAGTAGCCCTCTTCCTCATCAGGGTCCCGATGTGTTTCACGTGAAACACAGCGGGACCTTTCCTTTGGTCCGGCTCCGTTTCGTGTGGTGATTTCTCAACGAGTGTCGGTGGGGCGGCTCCAGGGCTGCGTGGAGGTCGGTGGCGGGTGCGGGTTTCGGTGGTTCGGCCGGATCCCTTGCCCGTGCGGTGGCGGGTGCGGGGGCGCACGGGGGCGGGCCGGTGGTCCTGGCGGCCGTCGCAGTTGATGTCCGGTGGGTTCCGGCCTCCGGCCTGGTTCGGGCGCGCGGGGTTCGGGCTTTTATACGCCGCCAGGACCACCGGCCCGCCCCCGTGCCTTGCTGCTGCGCCGTACTCATGCGGGCCGTAGGGTCTCGCTCTCCGGCCGCCTGGTGTTCCCACCGACGCTGAAGCGATCCGTTCGGGACCGTTCAGGGCGTGGCCGCCGTAGCTGAAGCCACCCTGGCGGAAAGGAGCTCAGGGCTGAGCACCGCAGAGTTTCATCCATACGTGCTCATCGGTGCTTCCTGCCATCTGGGATGCCCTGTAAGCGGTCATGAGGAACTCCTGGTCGGCGGACACCGTGTTCCCGGTAGATGGCCACGTGCCTCCAGGTAGGCGGCCATGAAAAATCCTGGTGGGCGGACCACAATCCCGCTCAACGAAGGGCTGAACGGCGTCCTGCTGATGGTGCCCCTGGATGTCGAGCTCGCCGCCGCCGTTCACCTCCCGGTGCGCCGCAGGGGTGCCCCGATGCCGTGGGGCCGACGAAGGAGGCCCTGCGGCGCCGATCGCCCCCAGCCATCGCCCTGCGCCGGCCACTCCGAGGCGATCGTGAGGCCCCGGCCGCTCCGAGGCCTTGCCTCAAGGATGGCCTCTCCGATGTCCGCAGGACCAGGAAGTACATGGCCGTGTACCTGGAGAAGTGCTGTCCGCGGAACAGGATGTCCATGGCCGTGTACCCGGAGTTTCTCATGTCCGTTCACAATGCCCCTCTGTGGTGGGTTATACAAAACTCAGGAGACGGGTGATACATCGGCTCGGAGGAGCTGGGCCGTTCCGCCCCCCGCCCTTCAGGGAGCAGGTTGGTCTGTCCCCGTCGTTCACAGTTCACCATCACGATCAGGTGAGGGCACTCCGGATCAGGACCGCGTCCTGGTCGAGAAGCTCACGCGAGCGCTTCTTCCAGTCAGCGGTGACCACAACGCCGTCCCCCGGATAGCGTGGCACCACGTGCAGGTGGAGGTGGAAGACATCTTGCCCTGCGGCCTCCCCGTCGGCCAATGACAGCCGTACCCCGTCGCAGCGAAGCCCTGATGCCCGTAACGCAGCCGACATGTGCCTTGCCGCCCGCCAGATCGCCGTACCGACCGCGTCATCGGCGTGGGCCAGCCCGGCTATGTGCATGCGCGGGATCACCAGCACGTGGCCGATCGTGGCAGGCTTGTGATCCAGTATGGCCACCACGTTGTCGTCGTCATAGACGATGCCGGCCTCGGCTCGTCCTGCGACGATCTCGCAGAAGATGCAGGCTTCCATGCGGGCCATGATCTCGCTTGTGTCATCTCTGCCGCACGCGGGTTCCTCATGACACCTGCTCGGAACCGTGCGTCCGCCGGTCGACTTTCTGGTGGCGGCTCGCAGCCGACCCGTCTTCCGGCAGAGCAAGGTGTGCAACGGCGCGCCCCTACCCCGCTGGGAGGCGGGCGGTCTCTGCATGGGCCGGCTCCGCATGGCGGCCCCGTCAAGGCCCCTGCGGTGCTCAGCCCTGAGCTCCTTTCCGCCAGGGTGGCTTCAGCTACGGCGGCCACGCCCTGAACGGTCCCGGACGGATCGCTTCAGCGTCGGTGGGAACACCAGGCGGCCGGAGAGCGAGACGCTACGGCCCGCATGAGTACGGCGCAGCAGCAAGGCACGGGGGCGGGCCGGTGGTCCTGGCGGCGTATAAAAGCCCGAACCCCGCGCGCCCGAACCAGGCCGGAGGCCGGAACCCACCGGACATCAACTGCGACGGCCGCCAGGACCACCGGCCCGCCCCCGTGCGCCCCCGCACCCGCCACCGCACCGGCAAAGGACCCGGCCGAACCACCGAAACCCGCACCCGCCACCGACCACCGCACGGACCCGGCCCAGCGGCATGTGCCGGGAAACCACCACACGAACGGAGCCGGACCCGGCCGAACACCGGTCGCAGTGTTTCACGTGAAACGTACGGGCCGGTGAACGCCGTCCCGTGTGGGATGCCCGAGAGGCGGTCGATGTTTCACGTGAAACACGCGGGTCGGCGGCGCTTCAGGAACCGGCCTGGATGACGGCGCGGATGTCCTTGACGAAGGTGTCGATGTGTTCGGGCGTGGTGTCGAAGGCGGCCATCCAGCGGACCACGTTCTCCGAAGCGTCCCACGTGTGGAAGAGATAGCGCTGCTGAAGCTCGGCGATCGCCTTCTCCGGAAGGGCAGGGAAGACGGCGTTGGACTGAACCGGGTAGCGGAGGGAGACGCCGGGAAGGTCGGTGACGCCGTCGGCGAGCCGATGGGCCATCGCGTTGGCGTGGGCGGCGTTCTCCCGCCAGAGGTCGTCGGTGAGGAGCGCGGTCAGCTGGGCGGAGACGAAACGCATCTTCGAGGCGAGCTGCATCCCCTGCTTGCGGAGGAACAGCGCCGGTGCGTCCAGCTCGGGGCGGAGGACGACGAGGGCCTCGGCACCCAGGGCCCCGTTCTTGGTACCGCCGAAACTGAGCAGGTCCACTCCCGCGTCGGTGGTCAGGGCGCGCAGCGGACAGTCGAGCTCGGCTGCGGCGTTGGCCAGACGGGCGCCGTCCATGTGCAGGAAGAGACCGTTGGAGTGGGCGAACTCCGCGAGCTCGGAGATCTCGTCGGCGGTGTAGACCGTGCCGCACTCGGTCACCTGGGAGATGGAGACGACGCGCGGCTGGGCGTACTGGGTGTTCCCGACGACGGAGAGGTGTTCGCGGACGTCGTCGGCGGTGATCTTGCCGTCGTCCGTCGGGAGGGGGATGAGCTTGGCGCCGAGGATCCGTTCGGCGGCGCCGCACTCGTGGGTGTTGATGTGCGCCGTGGCCGGGCAGAGCACGGAGTCGTAGGAACGCAGCGCCAGGCCCAGCCCCACGACGTTGGCCCCGGTGCCGTTGAACATCGCGTACGCCCGCGCCCGCGCACCGAACTGGCTCCGGAAGGCGTCTTCCATCGCCTGGGTCCAGGGATCGGCGCCGTAGGCGGGAGCGTCTCCGGTGTTGGCTTCCGCGACGGCCGCGAGCACCTTGGGATGCACGCCCGCGTGGTTGTCGCTGGCGAAGCTCTTGGGAAAGAGAGTGGAGGTCAGCACAGTGCCAGCGTATGGGAGCCGCCCTCCCCGCCGATCAGGCGGTGCGCCGGTTCGCCCGGAGGCGGGAGGGCTTCACCCGGGAGCGGGGAGGCGCGGGATTCAGGCCGCGCCGCGGGCGGCGGCCTGCTCCAGCAACGAGCGGCAGAGGGAACCGAGGTCGTGGTCGGCGGCCTCGACGGACATGGGGAAGAGGGAGGTCTCGGTCATGCCGGGAGCGACGTTGACCTCCAGGAAGTGCGGCAGGCCGTTCCCGTCGACGATCAGATCGGTCCGGGAGATGTCGCGCAGGCCCAGGGCGGCGTGCGCGGTCACGGCCATCTCGGCGCAGGCGGCCGCCGCCTCGGGGGACAGGCGAGCCGGAGCGAAGAACTCCGTACGGCCCGCGGTGTAGCGGGCCGCGTAGTCGTAGACGCCGTCATCGGGGACGATCTCCACCGGGGGCAGGGCGGTGGGCCCCTCACCGAGGTCCACCACGGAGACGGCCACCTCGACGCCCTCGACGCAGCGCTCGATCAGAGCGGTGTCCCCGTAGGCGAAGCAGCCCACCATGGCGGAGGGCAGCTCCTCGGCCGTGCGCACGATCGAGGCGCCGAGGGCCGACCCGCCCCGGGAGGGCTTGACGAACAGCGGGAGTCCCAGCCGCTCGACGATCCGGGCCAGTACAGCGGAGGCGCCGAGGTCGTGGAACGTCTCCTTGGGGAGCGTCACCGACTCGGGGGTGCGCACGCCGGCGGAGCGGACGACCGTCTTGGCGGTGGGCTTGTCGAAGGCGACCCGGCACGCCTCGGACCTGGCGCCCACGTAGGGGACGGAGAGGAGCTCCAGCACCGAGCGGATGGCGCCGTCCTCACCGGCTCCGCCGTGCAGCGTCACGAAGACGGCGCTGGGCGGGTCGGCCAGCACCCGGGGGACGAGGGAGGCGTCGATGTCGCGTGCCTCGACGGAGACGCCCGCCGCACGCAGCACCTCGCTCACCCGGCGCCCCGAGCGCAGCGAGACCTCCCGTTCGTAGGACAGTCCGCCTGCCAGGACGAGCACATGGCCGAGATCACTCATCCGCACACCTTCTCCCTCAGGCCCGCACCGAGCCCGTCGAACCGCTCTTCTCGTCGTCGGGCCGGGCGCCGGACGACAGCGTTCACCGTACGGCACCGCCCCCCGGCCGGCCCACGCGGCGGCCCGTCACCGGGGAAACCGGCTCCGGAAGGGCCCGGAACCGTCGCCCCGGGCGGGGCGGGGACCCGATGGGACGCTACGCGGGACCGGGTCCCGGCGTCACGCGAGGTCGGGTCCCGGGGTGTCCACCCCGATGTGGTCGGGGAAGGCGCCGGTGCCGAACGTGTCGCGCAGCTGCAGCTCCTGCTCGATCAC
The DNA here is from genome assembly GCF_014647955.1 of Planomonospora antibiotica. NCBI lineage: Bacteria > Bacillati > Actinomycetota > Actinomycetes > Streptosporangiales > Streptosporangiaceae > Planomonospora > Planomonospora antibiotica. Next base: position 26,874 of record NZ_BMQE01000027.1, read on the forward strand.
CCCGGCCAGCCGGCGCACGCCCTCGCGGATGCGCTCGGGCTCCGGGTAGCAGTAGGACAGCCGCATGTGCCGGGCGCCGCTCCCGTCGGCGAAGAAACCGGTGCCCGGGACGAACGCCACCCGCTCGGCGACCGCCCGGGGCAGGAGCGCCTTGGAGTCCAGCCCCTCGGGGAGGGTGGCCCAGACGAAGAACCCGCCGCTCGGCCGCGTCCAGGAGCACTCGGCGGGCATCAGGGACTCCAGCGAGGAGAGCATGGTGTCCCGGCGCTCGCGGTAGAGCTCCCGGAAGGTCTTGATCTGCTCGCGCCAGGGCTGGGTGGCGAGGTATTCGCCCACGGCGAGCTGGGTGAAGGCGGAGTGCGACAGCACGGCCGACTCCATCGCCAGCACCAGCTTGTCGCGGATGGCGTGCGGCGCGAGCGCCCAGCCCACCCGGAAGCCGGGGGCGAGCGTCTTGGAGAACGACCCCAGGTAGACCACGCCGTCGGGGTTGTCGGCGCGCAGCGCCCGCATGGGTTCGCCGTCGAAGCCGAGCAGGCCGTACGGGTTGTCCTCGACGATGAGCACGCCCGCGCGCTGGCAGATGTCCAGCACCTGCGCCCTGCGCGCGGCGTTGAGCGTCACCCCCGCCGGGTTCTGGAAGGTGGGGATCGTGTAGAGGAACTTGATGCGGCTGCCCGCGGTCTGCAGCGCGTAGACGGTCTGCGCCAGCGACTCGGGGATGATGCCCTCGTCGTCCATCGCGATGTGCACGACCTTCGCCTGGTAGGCGGAGAAGGTGCCCAGGGCGCCCACGTAGGAGGGGCCCTCGGCCAGGATGACGTCGCCGGGGTCGATGAAGATGCGGGTGATGAGGTCGAGGGCCTGCTGGGAGCCGACGGTCACCACGACGTCGTCGGCGTGCCCCTCGATCCCCTCCAGGCGCATGACGTCGCAGATCTGCTCACGCAGGTGCGGGTCGCCCTGGCCTGAGCCGTACTGGAGCGCGACCGGGCCGCGGCGGGCCACGAGGTCGGCGACGAGCTCTCCCACGACGTCCAGGGGCAGGGCCGTGACGTACGGCATGCCGCCGGCCAGCGAGACCACCTCGGGCCTCGACGCGACGGCGAAGAGAGCTCGGACCTCGGAGGCGACCATCCCGGTAGCCCGTGCGGCGTACCGATCGACGTAGGCGTCGATGCGCGACCCGTGGGCCGCGACGGTCCGACCGTGATCCGAGTCCTGGGATGCCACGGTCCACCTCCTCGTCATAGGAGCACAACGTGCTCAAGCTAGATAAACCAGGGTACGTCAGTGGTACCTCTACTCCCCGTGGGGGATCGGAGCCCTGAAACGATGACCTCCGCTGGGCTACGATGCCAGCTGGGGAAGCGGTTTTCGCGGGTTTCCCACCGTGGCCAGGAAGGCCTGGGCACTCGTCTCGCACGCGATTGGGGCCAACAGGTGTCGCGTCGGTTGGTGAACGTCACTCTCGACAACCTCGACGACCTGCCGCGCCGCTGTCGCCGGTGCGTCTTCTGGGAGCTCGATCCGGTCAGCGGGGACCGGGCCCTGGAGGCCGGCGACCCGGGGCTGGAGAAGGAGGCGTGGATCTCCTCCACCCTGCTGGAGTGGGGCAGCTGCGGCAAGATCGCCTATGTGGACGGCGCCGCGGCCGGCTTCGTGCTCTACGCGCCCCCGCTCTACGTGCCCCGTTCGGCGGCCTTCCCGACCTCGCCGGTCAGCGCCGACGCCGTGCTGCTGATGACCGCGCACATCGTCCCGGAGTTCTCCGGCGGCGGTCTGGGCCGGATGCTGGTCCAGGGCGTGGCCAAGGACCTGACCCGGCGCGGGGTGCGGGCCATCGAGGCGTTCGGGGACCTGAAGTGGGAGCAGGCCGGGGCGTGCGTCATGCCCGCCGACTATCTCCTGGCGGTCGGCTTCAAGACGGTCCGGCCGCACCTGCGCTTCCCCCGGCTCCGCCTGGAGCTCAAGACCGCCGTCTCGTGGCGCGAGGACGTCGAGGTGGCACTGGAGAGGCTCCTGGGATCCATGAGTCCGGAGAGGGCGCTGCGGCCCGTCTGAGCGGCTCTGGGCCCCCGCCCGGACTCCCGGAGGACTCCGGCAGAGCCCGCGGACGCGCAAGAGCCCCCTCCGGAGGAGGGGGCTCTCACTTGGGTGGGTGTGCCGCTCGGAAGCGGGTGGTACGGCCATGCGTCGCCGTGGGGAGCGACCGGCCGCAGGGGGCCCTCCGGGGGCCCCGCGCGGAGGCCGCCTAGATGATGCCCTCGAGCTCGCGAAGCAGCATGGCCTTCGGCTTGGCGCCGATGATCTGCTTCACAACCTCTCCGTTCTTATAGACGTTCATCGTCGGGATCTGGAGTACGCCGTACTGCTGGGCGATCGCCTGATTTTCGTCGACGTTGAGCTTGACGATGGTCAGCTTCTCGCCCTGCTCCCCGGCGATCTCCTCCAGGATCGGCGCGACCTGGCGGCACGGGCCGCACCACTCGGCCCAGAAGTCGACGAGGACGGGCTTGTCGCTCTTGAGCACGTCGGCCTCGAAGCTGGCCTCGGTCACGTTCTTGATGGCGCCCACTGCTTGCTCCCTTGTATCCGGGTTCCTGCGACTGCTTTCGGTCCGCTTTCGGTTCTGGGGGTCACTGCTCGTCGTGCTCGGCCAGCCAGCGCTCGGCGTCCAGCGACGCGGCGCAGCCGGTGCCGGCGGCGGTGATCGCCTGGCGGTAGGTGTGGTCCACCACGTCGCCCGCGGCGAAGACGCCGTCCAGGTTGGTGCGGGTCGAGGGGGAGGCGACCTTGACGTAGCCCTCGTCGTCGAGCTCCACCTGGCCCTTGACCAGCTCGGTGCGCGGGTCGTGGCCGATCGCGATGAACAGGCCGGTGACGGCGAGCTCGCTCTCCTCGCCGGTCTTGAGGTTGCGCAGCCGTACGCCGGAGACCTTCTCCTCGCCCAGGACGTCGACGACCTCGCTGTCCCAGACGAAACGGATCTTGTCGTTGGCGAACGCGCGGTCCTGCATGATCTTGCTGGCGCGCAGTTCGTCCCGGCGGTGCACGACGGTCACCGAGGCGGCGAACCGGGTGAGGAAGGTGGCCTCCTCCATGGCGGTGTCGCCGCCGCCGACGACCACGATGTCCTGGCCGCGGAAGAAGAAGCCGTCACAGGTGGCGCACCAGGAGACGCCGCGGCCGGACAGCCGCTTCTCGTTGGGCACGCCCAGCTCGCGGTAGCCCGAGCCGGTGGCCAGGATGACGGCCTTGGCGTGGAAGGTGCCGGTGGCGGTCTTGACGACCTTGGGGGTGACGGTCAGGTCGACCTCGACCACGTCGTCCGCGACGAGCTCGGCGCCGAACCGCTCGGCCTGCTTGCGCAGGCCGTCCATCAGGTCGGGGCCCATGATGCCGTCGGGGAAACCGGGGAAGTTCTCCACCTCGGTGGTGTTCATCAGCGCGCCGCCGGCGGTGACCGATCCCTCGAACACCAGGGGCTTGAGGTCGGCGCGTGCGGAGTACACAGCCGATGTGTAACCGGCGGGACCCGATCCGATGATGATCACATTGCGGACGTCCATCACGCGTTGCGCCTTTCCCTCTGCTGTTGCCAGTCGCGTCAACAGATCCTAGGCGTCGGTGATTCCCGATGACGCCGAAGCCCGGCACGGACGGTTCCGTGCCGGGCTCCTGAGCGGTCCGGGCGGGATCAGCGCCAGCTGGCGAGCGCGGGCTTGCGCACGTTCTCGCAGGACGGGCCGACCACGTGCACGCGCACGCGGTTCTTGGGCTGGTCGTGCCAGAAGAGCACGATGTTGGCCTCCTGCCCGTTGTAGAAGCCCCGGTCGACGGCGAACGGCTGCTTGCCGACCTTCGCCGAGACCTGCTGCACGCAGCGGGTCAGCTCGGAGGTGGCCGCGGTGCCCAGTACGGGCGCCGGGCTGATGTACTCCATCAGCGAGCCGCGGAGCTCCTTGTCGGTGTAGTTCCAGTTGCTGTCGGTCAGCTGGTACTTCGAAACCGCACTCGGCAGGGGCTGCGTGATCAGCGGCTTCTTCTCCGGACCGGCCGCCGAGAGCATGCCGGTCGCCATCACGGTCGCGCCGGCGACCGCCGCCGCCACGCCCGCCGCCGCGGCGACCGACGCCCAGCGGCGCCGTCCCGTGGCCCTGCGCCGTCTCGACGGCGTCACCGGGACGACGGTGCCGTCGTCGCCGACGACGCCCAGCCGGGGCGCCGGCACCGGCTCCGGCCGGACCTCCGGCTCGGGCTCCGGCTCAGGTGCGGTGAGCGCGGGCTCCGGCACCGGGAGAGGCGTGGCCTCCCAGGGCGCGTCGCGCATTATGTCGTCCCAGGCCGGTGCTTCCACCAGCCCGATTCCACCTCCACGGAAGTTCTCGGCCTCGGCGGCCAGCGCCCGGTCGATGCGGAGCGCGACCCCCATCGGCATCGCCGGGGTGGGCGTCGCCGCCAGAAGCTCACGGACCGCTGCGAGGTCGGCGAGGCTCTCACCACAGGGATCGCAGATCGCGAGATGCTCGCGAACCCGCATGGCCGTGGCGGCGTCGAGGAGACCCTCGGCCAGTTCGGCCAGGACCTCCAGGTCGTAGTGCGTATCACCCGTCACGAAGTTCTGCTCCCTTCGCCGATGAGACGCGAGACAGGTCGGATCGGTTCCGCAGATGCGAAAGAATGGGGACAAGTTTCGCGCGACCGCGCGCGCACCGGCTCTTCACGGTGCCGCTCGGCACCTGCAGGACCTGGGCCGCGTCCTCGACCGAGTAGCCCATCATGTCGACGAGCACCAGGGCCGCCCGCTGGTCGGCGGGGAGCAGCTTGAGCGCGGACGAGACCTCCATGGAGACCTCGCGCTCGGCCGTCTGGTCGGGCACCGGGGTCTCGCGCTCGGCGGCCTCGATCAGCTCGTCGTCGGCGACGGGCCGTACGGACTTGCGGCGCATGCGGTCCAGGCAGGCGTTGACCACGATGCGGTGCAGCCACGTGGTGACGGCCGCCTCGCCGCGGAAGCTGTCCGCCTTGCGGTAGGCGGAGACGAACGCGTCCTGCACGGCGTCGGCCGCCTCGTCGGGATCGCCCAGCGTGCGCAGGGCGACCGCCCACATGCGGTCTCGGTGGCGCTTGACCAGTTCACTGAAAGCGTGCGGATCCCCGGCGATGTGCCGGGTCAGCAGATCGGCGTCGGACATGGCCGTCCGCGCCTCCTGCTGATCCGCCGTCGGCGGGGTATCGGGTGGGGAATTCACAAGGAAAGTCCTGCTATGCCGATCCGGGAGAACACCTCTACGGAATAGATGGTGCCACGAAATCTCTCATGATCGGCAAGAAGAGCGGTAAACCAGATCAAATCGCACCGCTTTCGTCTCGCCGCACCCACCGGTCACTTGACCGCGCGGACCTTCACCTCGTTCACCTGGGCGCGGTACTTGCCCTGGTAGGAGGGGCCCTCGGTGAACCAGAGCAGGACGTAACGCCCCTTCTTCGGGGACTTGGCGGTGAGGGTCTCCTTACCGCCCAGCCCGGAGGCCTTCGCCACCGCGCCCAGGTCGTCGAGGTCCTTGGAGTCGCCCACCCGGAGCTCCACGGCGCCGCCGGAGACGGGCCCGAAGTCGGCCGTCACCTCCTTGACGGCCACGCTCTCCTTCAGGTCGATCAGCAGGCCGACGCCCTTCTTCAACCGGCCGAAGTCGGCGGAGGGGTACGACTCGGAGTGCCAGTCGGTGGAGGGCTTGCCGTCCAGGGCCAGGGACGCGAGCTCGCTCCGCTCGTCGCCGTCGCCCAGCGGGTCGAAGCCCTGGGCGGAGTCGGGCTTCACCTCGCGGGTCGCGGTGGTCCCCGTCGTGGGCGTGGGCGACGCGCCGCCGCCGGCCTCCGGGGCGTCACCGGCTTTGCCGATGCTGCGGCCGAGCGTCCAGGCGCCCAGGCCGACCGCGGCCATGACCAGCAGGACGACCAGCCCCACGGCCACCTTGCCGAGCGCACCGCCGCCCCCGGAGGGGTGCGGCTGATGGACCGGCCGGTACGGCGGGGGCGGAGGCGGGGTGTGGCGCTGCGGAGAGGCGGCGGTGTCCAGGCCCTCGGAGCGGGAGGCCGCCAGCGGAGGGGCGGGCGGCGGCGCCGGCATGGGCATGGGGGCGGGCCGGGGCACCGAGCTGAGCGCCTCGGCGACCTCCGCGGGGCTCGTCAGCGGGGTCTGGCCGCGCTTGCTCTCCGGCAGCAGCGCCCGGCAGACGATGGTGTCGAGGTAACCGGGGACGCCGGCGGTGACCTGGCGCGGCGTGCAGTAGTGCCCGTTGTCCGTCGGCGCGACGGGCAGCCCGCCGGGGGTCTCCTCGCCCGGCCAGTGGCCGGTCAGCCCGGCGTACAGCAGGCGGCCGAGGCCCTCGGCGTCGCCGCGGGCGGCGTCCTCGACCCGCATGCTGTCGTGCACCACGTCGGCGAGGACGGCGTCGACCCCGAGGCCGAGCAGCTTGACCGTGCCGCCCGCCGTCCACACCAGGTGCTCGGGGGTCAGGCAGAGATGGGGGACACCGGCCTCGTGGGCGTGGGCCAGCGCCTCGGCGACCTCCGCGACCAGTGCGGCGGCGCGCTCGGGCTCCATCGGCCCGGCGGCGACCAGGTCGGCCAGGTTGTCCCCGGTCACCCACTCGCTGACGACGTAGGAGCAGCCGTCGTCCTCGGTGGCGTCGAAGACCTGGGTCAGCCGCGGGTCGGTGAGGCGGCTGGCCGTACGGGCGGCCGAGATCACCTCGTTGAGGCGGGGGAAGTCGGGATCGAAGGTGTGGACGGCGACGGGCCGGGCGAGCACCTCGTCGATGGCCTTCCAGAGCGTGGCCCCGCTGGACTCGTGGACGCGGTCTTCGAGCCGGAACCGTTCGGCCAGCTTCGTGCCGGGCTCGATCGCCGAGGAGGTGCTCATGAACTCTCCGAAACTGGGAACGCGTCAGCGTCGCGCCCTGCGGGCACGTCAGGCCTCATCACACGATGCCGGGTGGATCCGCCCACGCCCTCCTGCTTCCACTCACCGCGCGTCGTCACACGCGTCGCACCATGGTAGTGCCGCACCGTTCCACCCGTGTTCTCCCTACCGGACGGGCGGGGAAAACATCGGAGTCACCGGCGTCCTCGTCCTGTGACCATTCCAACGATCGAACTCACCTCGGGGATGCGCATGCGGTGCGCGACGACCAGGTAGAGCGCCAGGCCGGCCCCGCCGCCCGCCACGAGCATGACGGCCGCGCTGAGCGGGGTCAGGTCGGCCAGCTCACGGGTGAGCCAGAGCACACCGAGAGCCGCCAGCGTACCCGGAAGGGCGGCGGTGTACATCCGGGACAGCCCCGAGGCCACCACGCGCCCGTTCAGTCCCCGCGTACGGCGCGAGGCGAGCACCCAGGCGACCACGGTGCCCGTGGCGTAGGCGGCGGTGAGCGCGCACGCCAGCCCCATCACGATGTAGCGCGGCGGCAGGACGGCGGCGGACAGCAGGCTGAGGCCGATGCTCACCGCGGTGTTGCCCGCTCCGATGAAGACCGGGGTGCGGGTGTCGCCGAAGGCGTAGAAGACCCGCAGCAGGAGCTGGAAGAGCGAGAACGGCATCAGCGCCAGGCCGAAGACCTGGAGCACGTTGCCGATGTAGACGGCGTTGTCCAGGGTGTTGTTGCCCCACGAGTAGATCAGCACGGTGACCGCCGGTCCCAGCACCATCAGCAGCAGCCCGGCCGGGACCAGCAGGACCGCGACCAGGCGCACGGCCGAGGCGAACTCGTCGCGGACCGTGCCGAGGTCCCCCTCGGCGGCCGACCGGCTCATCCGGGGCAGCATCGCGGTGATCACCGAGACCGCGATGATCCCGTAGGGGAGCTGGAAGAGCTGGAACGCCTGGGCGTAGGCGGTGTTCCCCGCGCCCTCCACCTCCCCGCCCGCACCGGAGGCGATCATGGTGGTGACCCAGAAGCCGACCTGGGTGATGAGCACGTAGACGATGCCCCAGCCGGCGGTCCGGCCCATCTCGCCCAGGCCCACGCCGCGCAGGCCGAACCGGGGCCGGAAGCGGAAGCCTGCCCGGTGCAGCGAGACCATCAGCACCAGGCACTGGGCCACGATCCCGGCGGTGGTGCCGAGGCCGAGCAGGGTGAGGTCGGCGTCGCTCACCGCCTCGACGTCCGCACCCGAGCGGCCCGCCGTCACCAGGTAGAGGACCAGGACGCCGATCATCACGACGTTGTTGAGCACCGGAGCCCACATCGGCGCGGCGAAGCGGTCGCGGGTGTTGAGGATCGCCCCGGCGAGCGCCCCGACGCCGACGAAGGCGATCTGCGGCAGCACGTACCGGGCCAGCATGACCGCGACCTCGGTCTGCCGGGCGCTCCAGTCGTCGTCGGTGTACAGGCCGATCAGCGGCCGGGCGAGCAGCACCGCCGCGGCGGTGAGCAGGACCAGCGCGACGGTGCCGATCGTCAGCAGCCGCTGCTCGTAGGACCGGCCGCCGTCCGGATCGCTCTTCTGCCGCCGCACGATCGACGGGACCACGACGCTGCTCAGGATCCCGCCGATGAGGAAGTCGAACAGGATGAACGGGATCGCGTTGGCGACGGTGTAGGCGTCGCCCATGTGCGCGCTGCCGAGCGCGGCCACGAGCACCGCGGCTTTGACGAAGCCCGTGACGCGGGAGACCATCGTGCCCGCGGCCATGATCGCGCTCGCACGCAGGACCCTGCTCATGCTTCTTCCTCCGCTTGGTGAACGCCTGCCGGCTGGGGGGGCTGGGGGCCTCGTCGGGGCCCCGGACTTCAGGACTCGGTGCCGGCCGGCACGCTCGCCCGCCGGGACGGGGTGGCGGCGGTCGCGGCCCGGCGGGCCCCCCGGCGGCGCAGGACGCGCAGGCCCACGGCGGCCAGCATCACCAGCAGGGCCGCCCCCGCGATCACCAGCGCGATCCCGGTGTAGCCGGTGCTCCGCACGGTGAGCTTGACCCGCTGGCCGTACGCGCGGCCGTCGTCGGTGGTGAGCTGGACCGTCACCGAGGTCTGCCCGCCGGAGGCGCCCGTGATGGTCATCGGGATCCGCACGGTCTGGGTCTGGCCGCCGGAGATGACCATCCGGTCCTCGTACGGCTCGATCCTCAGCCGGCCGGGCTTCTGCGAGGTGACCTTGACCCGGACCGCGACCGTGCTGCCGTCGCCCTTGCGCTCGTTGCGGACGCTGATCGGCACCTCGCCGTCCTCACCGGCCAGGGTGCGGATCTGCTCCGCCTGCTCGCCGCCGACGATCCTCACCTGGTCGATCCGGCCGTCGACGGTGCTCCGCAGCTGCTCGACGTACGGCTCCGCGGCCCGGGTCCTGTCCCGCCAGGCGGAGGAGGCGAGCCGGAGCAGCGCCAGGTCGAACATGCCGGAGTCGTCGGCCTCGGGGCCGTCGGGGGTGACGGAGGTGACCAGGCCCGCGCGCTCGCCCACCCGCCGGACGCCCGTGAGGTACTTCTTGCCGAGCTCCCGGCCCCGGTCCTGCGGGGTGTAGGTGAGCCCGGCGCGCGGCGTGACGACCTTGCCGGGCTTGACCGCGTCGAGCGTGGCGGGGGAGAGCCAGGGCAGGGACCCGGCCGTCTCGACCAGGCCGGCGACGTAGGCCGGGTCGGGCGACCAGCGGCGCGGCGGGGCGGCCACCACGGTCCTGCGGCCGGTGACGGGCTCCGCGCTGATCATCGCGGTCTCGGCGATGAAGCGCCGGCGGTTCAGCAGGGCCCAGTCGGGGCTGGAGGCCGTCGCGCCGACGATGTCGCTCAGCACCGGGTCGGCCACCAGCGCCCGGACCGGGCCGCTCACGCTCTGCAGGGTGGCGACGGCGTTGGGGGTGGTCGCGGGGGGCTGGGCGACGGCGCCCGGGACCGTGACGGCCGGGGCGGCGGGCGGCAGGCCGGCCTCGCTCAGCAGCACGCTGCGGACCCCGGCGACGGACAGGACGTCCAGGCCGTCGTGGTCGATCACCCCGCCGGCCGGCCAGTTGACGTCGGTGACGACGTCGCGGCCGAGGAGCTCCCTGCCGGTCCGCACGGCCGCCGCGACGCCCTTGCGGGTGGTGCCGTCGAGGCCGTTGTGGGCCAGGGCGGCCACGTCCGGGTCGGCGTAGGGGGTGGCCACGACCGGGGAGCCGGCCAGGGCCGTGCGCAGGGCGCCGAGCCACCGGGTCGCCGCGGCGTCGGCGGGACGGCTCACCGTCTCGGCGCCGGCCTTCACCCGGTGCGCCCGGCCCAGCGTCCGCACGTCGTCGAGGAGGGCGGGGTCGACCACCCAGGTGACCCCCTTGGCGGAGGAGACGCCCTGGGCGGTCTTCAGCAGGTCGTCGAGGCGCTTGCCCTCCGCCAGGGCGGCGGTCAGGTCCTGGTCGAGGAAGGTGCCGTCGTCGGCGCGGTGCGGCTGGTCGATGACCGGCAGGACCACGGCGAGGCGGGTGCGCGGGGTCCGCGGGGTCTCGGTCCCCTTCGGCAGGTAGGTCAGGAAGGTGCGCTGCACGGCGAGCTTCTGCTCGGCGGCGTCGACCACCTCGACCGCCAGCGGGTAGACGCCGAACCGGTACAGCCCCAGCTGCTGGGGGGTGAAGACGAACTCCCACGGCAGCTTGGCCGAGGCCGCCAGCGGCTGCTGGAGCCAGCTCTCGTCACGCAGGCCGCCCGGCTGGACGTGCTCCTGGCCGCTCAGGTAGGCGGCCATGTCGGCCCGCCGGGCGAAGGGCTGGGCCGAGTAGCGCAGCCGGTAGCGCAGCCCGGTCCGGGCCTCGGTGCCGGTGTTCGCCAGCGTGCCGGAGACCCTGATCTCGGTGGCGGGCTCCTTCGGCAGGTCCGGGGTGATCGACGCGATCACGAGCTGGAGGGTCTGGCGGGCCGCCGTCGTCGTTCCTGCGGTCGCCGTACCGCCAGTGGCCACGGCCGCGAGGGAGAGCAGCGTGGCGAGCAGGACGACGAGCGGCACGTGCTTGCGGATCACGTGCCGGCCAAGGGTGAAATACGGCGCACGCCCGCAATGCTATGGCCTATCCGACGAGCCGGGCGGTCATCGGCTCTCCTCGGGGCCGGGGAACGGACAGGTCGACGATCTTCCCGGGGACGAGGGAGAGCAGGTCGCCGGCGTCGATCCGGAGCGCCGTGTGGCGTTCGCCCGCGGGGGTGTGGACGGGGCCGTCGATCCTGGTGAGCCGCTCGTCCACCAGCACGGTCAGGCCGTCGGGGAGCAGCAGCGGGCAGACCAGCCCGGCGGCGTAGTCGGTGGCGGAGTTCACGGTGAAGGCGGAGGCCGGGCGGACCCGGCGCACGTCCAGGACGCCGCCGACGGTGCCGGGCCGGGGCGGGGCGCCGACGGGGGCGACGGTCGCGACGACCTCGGGACCGATCCGGGTGGTGACCTCGAACACGGAGACGCCCACGCAGGTGGCGGGACTCGCGGACAGGACCTCGGGCAGCTCGTCGGCACTCGTCAACACGCGGGGAAGGCGTACGATCTCATGATGGATCTGGAGTGCGAGGAGCCAGCGGTGGATCGCGAGGGCGTCCTTCATACAGGTCCTCCTTGCCTCGGCGCTCGGCTCCGCCCGGACCGCGGCTGAACGTAGCCTGGTGATCGCTGTACGGCGTCTCCCCAGTGGGGAACGTGTTCCCTGACCGAAGGACCTACCCGGTTTGTCCCTTTCAAATCTGTCTGAGAGCCAGCGGCACGGCATGAGCGAGCTGTTCCGCAAGATCGCCCCGGTCGCCGACGAGCTGGGCGAGCTGTTCGCCGCGCGGGGATACGAGATCGCCCTGGTGGGCGGCTCGGTCCGCGACGTCTTCCTCGGCCGGATCGGCAACGATCTGGACCTGACGACGGACGCGCGGCCCGAGGCGGTCCTGGAGCTCATCCGCGACTGGGCCGACTCGATCTGGACGATCGGCATCGACTTCGGCACGGTCGGCGCGCGCAAGGGCAACTGGCTGCTGGAGATCACCACCTACCGCAGCGAGTCCTACGACCCGAAGTCGCGCAAGCCCGAGGTGGTCTACGGCGACACGCTGGAGGGCGACCTGGCCCGGCGCGACTTCGCGGTCAACGCGATGGCGCTGCGGCTGCCCGGCCGGGAGTTCGAGGACCCGCACGGCGGCCTCGACGACCTGCACGCCAGGGTCCTGCGCACCCCAGGTCCCCCGGAGCGGTCCTTCGACGACGACCCGCTGCGGATGCTGCGCGCCGCCCGGTTCGCCAGCCAGCTCGGGTTCGCGGTGGACCGGGCGGCGCTGGACGCGATGACCGCGATGGCCGGACGGATCGAGATCGTCTCCGCCGAGCGCATCCGCGACGAGCTGGACAAGCTGATCTGCGGGGACAACCCGCGCGAGGGGCTGCGCATCCTGGTCGAGTCGGGCCTGGCCGCGTACGTCCTGCCCGAGCTGCCCAGGCTCCGCCTGGAGATCGACGAGCACCACCGGCACAAGGACGTCTACGAGCACACGCTGATCGTGCTGGAGCAGGCGATCGACCTGGAGGAGGGCGGCCCCGACCGCATCCTGCGCTGGTCCGCGCTCCTGCACGACGTGGGCAAGCCCAAGACCCGCCGGCACGAGCCCGGCGGCCGTGTCTCCTTCCACCACCACGAGGTGGTGGGCGCCCAGCTGGCCAAGAAGCGCCTGACGGAGCTGAAGTTCCCCAAGGACGTGGTGGCCGACGTCGCCCGCCTGGTCGAGCTCCACCTGCGCTTCCACGGCTACGGCACGGGCGAGTGGACCGACTCGGCGGTCCGCCGCTACGTCCGGGACGCCGGGCACCTGCTGGAGCGGCTGCACAAGCTGACCCGGGCCGACTGCACCACCCGCAACCGGCGCAAGGCCCAGGCGCTGTCGCGCACCTACGACCAGCTCGAGGAGCGCATCGCCCGGCTCGCCGAGGAGGAGGAGCTCGGCAAGATCCGTCCCGAGCTGGACGGCAACGAGATCCAGGAGATCCTCGGCGTCCCGCCCGGTCCGGTGGTCGGCCGCGCCTACAAGTTCCTCCTCGACATGCGCATGGACGAGGGTGTCGTCGGCAAGGAGACCGCGGCCGAGGCCCTGCGTGAGTGGGCCAGGGCGAACGGCGTGCTGCCGGGCTGATCCGGCTCGGCCGACGGCGCGCCGACCGGCTGTTCCCGGTCGGGGCCGCCGGACCGCGACCGGCGGTGCGCCGCCCGCCTGACGGGCGGCGCGCCGGGTTAGGGTGGCGCGGTGGACGCGATCGATGTGGACGTGCCGGCGCTCGACCGCGCGCACGTGTGGCACCCGTACGCCTCCGTCCCCCCGCAGGTGCCGGTCCACCAGGTGGTGCGGGCCTCCGGGGTGCGGCTGACGCTCGCCGACGGGCGCGAGCTGGTCGACGGGATGTCGTCGTGGTGGGCGGCGATCCACGGCTACGGCCACCCGCGCCTCGACGGCGCCCTGACCGCGCAGCTCGCCGACATGGCGCACGTCATGTTCGGCGGGCTCACCCACGAGCCCGCCGTACGGCTGGCGCGCACGCTGGCGGAGATGACCGGGCTGCCGAAGGTCTTCCTCGCGGACTCCGGCTCGGTGGCCGTCGAGGTCGCGATCAAGATGGCCTTCCAGTTCACCGGGCGGCACCGCCTGCTGACGGTCAGGGGCGGCTACCACGGCGACACCTTCGGGGCGATGGCCGTCTGCGACCCGGTGAACGGCATGCACCACCTGTTCTCCGGTGCGCTCCCGCAGCACGTGTTCGCCCCCCGGCCTCCCGCGGAGCATGACGAGGCCTACCTCGCCGAGCTGGCGGAGACGGTCGCCCGGCACGCCTCCGAGCTGGCGGCGATCATCGTCGAGCCGGTCGTCCAGGGCGCCGGTGGCATGCACTTCTACCATCCGGCCCACCTGCGCCGGCTCCGCGAGCTGGCCGACGAGCACGGCCTGCTGCTGATCGCCGACGAGATCGCCACCGGATTCGGCCGGACCGGTGAGCTGTTCGGCTGCGACCACGCGGGGATCCGGCCCGACATCATGTGCGTGGGCAAGGCGCTGACCGGCGGCTACCTGTCCCTGGCGGCGACGCTGTGCACCGAGCGGGTGGCGGCGGGCATCGGCACGCTGATGCACGGGCCCACCTTCATGGGCAACCCGCTGGCCGCGGCCGTCGCCAACGCCTCCCTCGGCCTGCTGGCCGAGCGCCCCTGGCGGGAGGAGGTCGCCCGGATCGAGCGGGGGCTGACGGCGGGCCTGGCCGGGGCGGCGCACGCCCCCGGGGTGAAGGACGTGCGCGTGCTCGGCGCGATCGGCGTGGTCGAGACGCTGGAGCCGGTCGACGTCGGGCGCGTCCAGGACACCGTCATGCGGCACGGCGTCTGGCTCCGGCCGTTCGGCCGGCTGATCTACACGATGCCGCCGTACGCCACGGGGGACGTGGACCTGGCGCGGATCACGGCCGCGATGACGGCTGCGGTTGCGGATATCGGCCGGGACGCCTGACGACCCGGTAGAGCACGGCGCCGCCGACGTATCCGGCGGTGATGAGGACCAGCACGGTCAGCGACCTGCCGTCGGCCGGGAGCAGCGCCGCCGCGCAGGCGGCGGCCAGCACGTAGCTGCCGTTGAAGAGCATGTCGTAGATCGAGAACGCCCGGCCGAGGTAGGCGTCGTCGACGTCGCGCTGGACGGCCGTGTCCGCGCAGATCTTGACGCTCTGCCCGGCGATGCCCAGCACGAAGCCGGCCGCGGCGAACCCCCACTGCTGGAACGTCGCGCACAGCCCCAGCGTGAGCACCCCGGCGGTGACGAGCATGGCCGGGACCCAGCGGTGCAGCCCGAACCGCTCGGTGGCCCACGGGGTGACCAGCACGGCCAGGAAGTAGCCGACCCCGGAGGTGGCGACCACGACGGTGACCGCGTCCAGGGCGTCCTCGGCGCTCTCGGCGAAGTAGTAGCGCGAGAGCATGACGAGCATCGCCGTGCACATGCCGTACATGAAGCGGTGGGTGGCCATCGCGCCCATCGCGGCGGCGGCGGCGCGGTGGCCCGCGATGTGCCGCGCGCCGTCGACGAGGCCGCTGACGACGTGCCGTACGGCCTCGCGGGCCTGCGGCCGGTCCGGGTCGTAGGCCGGGCCGAGCAGCGCGCGGTCCATGGTCCGGGCGATCAGCGCGCTGAGCCCGAAGATCAGGCCGGAGATCAGCAGGAGGACGGCGATGCCCTGGTCGTCGCTGCCGAGGACCTTGCGGAGCAGGATGCCCGTGCCCGCGCCGACGAAGGTCAGCACGGTGCCGGAGGTGGGGGTGACCGCGTTGGCCACCATCAGCCGGTCGGCCGGGACGACGTGCGGGAGCGAGGCCCCGAGCGCGGCCAGGAAGAACCGGTTCACCCCGAGCACGCAGAGCGCGGCGGCGTAGAAGACGGCGTCGGGGGCGCCGCCGGCCAGCAGTGCCGCGGTGGCCACCAGCAGCACGCCCCGGACCAGCGGCGCGACGACCAGGATCCGCTGCCGGGACCAGCGGTCGATGAACACGCCGACGAAGGGCCCCAGGATGGAGTACGGCAGGAACAGCACGGCCAGGCCGACGGCGATCTGGACGGCGCTGGTGCTGGTCTCCGGGCTGAAGAACGCGAATCCGGTCACCGCGAACTGGAAGATCCCGTCGGAGAACTGGGAGACCAGGCGGGTGCCGTACAGCCGCCGGAAGTCCCGACCTTCCAGGACGACGCGGAGATCGGAGAGGAATGACACGGGCTCAGCCTACGTGCGGGACGGGCGCGGGGGATCGGGGATGCCCCTGAGACCACCGAACGGCAACCATGTGACATATATGGACTTTTCGCGCGTGTTGCCGAGTGGGCGTGATGAGCAGACATGATCACGTACTCTCGATCCGTGACACCTGATGAACACGTCGTGCTCGTCGACATCGACGGGAACGCGGTCGGTACGGCGCCGAAGGCGGCGGTGCACGGCCCCGACACCCCCCTCCACCTCGCCTTCTCCAGCTACGTGTTCGACGGGAGCGGCAGGGTGCTCCTCACCCGGCGGGCGTCGCACAAGATCACCTGGCCGGACGTGTGGACCAACAGCTGCTGCGGCCACCCCCTGCCGGGCGAGTCGACGCACGACGCGGTGGTCCGGCGGCTGGACTACGAGCTCGGGCTCACGGTCGTCGCGGCGGACCTGCTGCTGCCGCGCTTCTCCTACCGGGCCGTCATGGACAACGGCGTCGTCGAGCGCGAGCTCTGCCCGGTCTACCGGGTCGTCGTCGACACCGGGGCCGACACCGCGGCCGCGCCGAACCCCGACGAGGTCGGGGAGGTGCGGTGGACGCCGTGGCAGGAGTTCGCCCGGGGGGTGCTCGACGGGAGCCTGGCGATCTCCCCGTGGTGCCGGGAGCAGGTGCCCCACCTCGACGGGCTCGGCGCCGACCCCCTGCGCTGGCCCGTCGCCGATCCCGCCGCCCTCCCGCCTGCGGCGCGCTGACTCCGTGAACGGTGGCGGGAATCTCCGGGAGACCGCCGCCGTTGTCGCCGACGCGGCCCCGCTTCCGGGAACCGCCCGGACGAGACGCGCCGTACCCGGCCTGCAAAGACGACGCTCCTGCATCGGAGGGAGCCGTCATGGCCTGGATCATGATCATCGTCGCCGGCCTGTTCGAGGTCGCCATGGCCTATTCGCTCAAGCTCAGTGACGGGTTCTCCGCACCGCTGCCGAGCATCGGCTTCGCCGTCTCGGCCGTCCTCAGCTTCGGACTCCTCGCGCTCGCCCTCAAGAGCCTCGACGTCGGCACGGCCTACGCCGTCTGGACGGGCATCGGTGCCGTCGGCACCGCCACGCTGGGCATGATCGCGCTGGGCGAGGACGTGTCCCTCATCAAGATCGCCTCGATCGCCCTCATCCTCTGCGGCGTCGTCGGCCTCAACCTGGCGGGCGGCGGCCACTGACCCCGTCCGAAGCACCGGGCCCCACCTGCCCGCCGAACCATGCGGACCATCCGGCGAACCCCGTCAGTAGAGGTCGGCCAGTGTCACCAGGACGACGTCGCCGCGACGCCGGGCCTCGGCCTCCAGGTCGGCGGTGAAGCCGTTCCTGGCGAAGATCACCAGCTTGGCGTCCTCCGCCGGAACGCGCTTGGCGGTGATGACCGCCCGGAGGTGCTCCAGCCGGTGCAGGTCGGCGCTGCCGCGGGGCTCTGCGGTGTACTTCGCCTCGCCCAGCACACTCACCGCCGGACTCTTCGACCGGGCCTGCTCTCCCGGACCCAGCATGATCACATCGATCTGGTGGCTCTTCCGGCACTCAGGGCACGAGATCGTCGTCTCCCCGACCTCACCGCCGCCGTCCAGGCCGAGCCGCTCCAGGCCGTAGACCCGGGTCCAGCGGCGGCAGACCTCCACGAAAGCCGGTCCGAGGATCTTGGACTGGACCGTGTCCCGTGCGGCGGTCCAGACCGCCTCCGCGTTTCCCAGTTCGGCGTCGTGGACGCGCGGCTGCACCACCAGGTGGTGGAACCGGAGCAGGGGGTCGCTCAGGTGGTAGGAGATCTTGCGCTGGTAGAGCACGTCCTCCTCCTTGGCGATGATGCGCGACTCCAGCAGGACGCGCAGCGGGTGTTCCAGCGCGGTCGCGGGCCGCTCCATCCGGGCGCCGATCTTCGTCGGCGTGGTGTGGCCCTGGGCGATGTGCTGGAGTACGGTCTGGTAGAGGGAGCGGTCGACCATCCGGGGGTCCTCCCGCAGCACGTAGGAGGGCTCGTCGTAGAGGGTGCCGTCCGGGGTCACGACCTCGTCCATCACCCATCTCTCCACGTCGGCGGGGGACGACAGCGGCTGCCGCCCCGCGACGCCGCGCCGGTAGCCGGGCGTGCCTCCGACGAAGGCGTAGAGGTGGAAGGCGGCCTCGGGGTCGGAGACGCGCCAGTACTTCGCGGTCAGCCGGTAGTCGAACGGGAACATCCGGATGTTGTAACTGGAGCGGCCGAACAGCGGGCGGTTGCCCGAGAGCAGGTCGTACATCACGGAGAACGTCGAGCCGCAGAGGATGAGGCGTACGGCCGGCGCGGTCTCGTCCTGGTGCTCACGGAAAGCGGACCGGTCGTACAGCTTCTGGACGACGCCCGAGAGCATGGGCGCGCCCGCCAGCAGGAAGGGATACTCGTCCAGGACGAGGAGCTGGGGGCGGCCGGTGGCGAGGGCGCGGGTGCGAAGCTCCGCCAGGCACTCCTCCAGCGCGGGTTCCCAGTCCCGGTAGACGGTGGACTCGATCCTCGACGCCGGCCAGCCCGCCCATTCCCCCAGCGTCGTCCTGAACCGTTCGAGGGCGAGCAGCCGGTCGTCGTCGGGCAGGGCCATGTGGTACAGGCCCTGGAAGGCCTCGGAGAGGTGGGAGAGCACGAAGCTCTTGCCCTGGCGGCGCCTGCCGTACATGACGCTGAGGTGCAGCCCGGGATACGGGCCCATGAACCTGTCCAGCAGGCTCCACTCGAAGTCCCGCGCGAAGATCGCGGACGGTTTCTCCACGTCTGGCTCATAGCCCATAGTCCAGTTATATTAACCAGGGTAGGGGCTAGAAAGATCGTTCTTTGGAAAAGGAGGAGCCCTCCGTCCCGGGAGGGGCGGAGGGCTCTCAGGGCGGGGAGGTCAGCGCTCGACCTCGCCGCGGATGAACTTCTCGACGTACTCGTGGGCCTCCTCGTCGGAGTACTGCTCCGGCGGGGACTTCATGAAGTAGGAGGAGGCGGAGAGGATCGGGCCGGCGATGCCCCGGTCCAGGGCGATCTTGGCGGCGCGGACGGCGTCGATGATGACGCCGGCGGAGTTGGGGGAGTCCCACACCTCCAGCTTGTACTCCAGGTTCAGCGGGGTGTCGCCGAAGGAGCGGCCCTCCAGGCGGACGTAGGCCCACTTGCGGTCGTCCAGCCACGGCACGTGGTCCGACGGGCCGATGTGCACGTCGGCCTTGGCCATCTCGTGCGGGATCTGCGAGGTGACCGACTGGGTCTTGGAGATCTTCTTGGACTGCAGGCGCTTGCGCTCCAGCATGTTCATGAAGTCCATGTTGCCGCCGAAGTTCAGCTGGTAGGTGCGGAGCAGCTCCACCCCGCGGTCCTCGAACAGCTTGGCCATCACCCGGTGGGTGATGGTCGCGCCGACCTGGGACTTGATGTCGTCGCCGACGATCGGCACGCCCGCGTCGGTGAACTTCTGCGCCCACTCGGGGTCGGAGGCGATGAACACCGGCAGCGCGTTGACGAAGGCCACCTTGGCGTCGATGGCGCACTGGGCGTAGAAGCGGTCCGCCTCCTCCGAGCCCACCGGCAGGTAGGAGACCAGCACGTCCACCCGGGCGTCCTTGAGCGCCTGCACGACGTCGACGGGGGCGTCGTCGGACTCCTCGACCATCTCGCGGTAGTACTCGCCGAGGCCGTCGAAGGTGTGGCCGCGCTGCACGGTCACGCCGGTCGGCGGCACGTCGCAGATCTTGATGGTGTTGTTCTCCGAGGCCACGATCGCCTCGGACAGGTCGCGGCCGACCTTCTTGGCGTCGACGTCGAACGCGGCGACGAACTCGACGTCGCCGACGTGGTAATCGCCGAACTTGACGTGCATCAGGCCCGGCACCCGGGTGCCGGGGTCGGCATCCCTGTAGTAGTGCACGCCTTGCACGAGCGACGCGGCACAGTTGCCTACACCGACAATGGCTACGCGCACCGAACCCATGGCACTCGCTCCCCTTAGTCCTGTTTGATCAGTTGTCCTCCGGAGCGGCGGGCCGCTCCGGACCATCGGTTCCGGGCGAGGCCGCCCGGGACGTGTCTTCGTGCGCCGGCCGCGGTTCGCCGCCCGCGGCGGAGCTCCGCCGCCCGGTGTCCGGCGCCGCGCTCGCCGCGGATCCCCGCCGCTCGGTCTCGATCAGCTCGTTGAGCCACCGCACCTCGCGCTCGACCGACTCCAGGCCGTGGCGCTGGAGCTCCAGGGTGTAGCTGTCCAGTCGCTCGCGCGTGCGGGCCAGGGCCGTGCGGACGGCGTCGAGCCTCTCCTCCAGGCGGCTGCGGCGCCCCTCCAGGATGCGCAGGCGCACCTCGGCCTCGGTGTGCCGGAAGAAGGCGAAGTGGATGCCGAAGCTCTCGTCCTCCCAGGCGGACGGACCGGCCTGGGTGAGCAGCTCCTGCAGCCGCTCCTTGCCCTCGGCGGTCAGCCGGTAGACGATCTTCGACCGGCGGCCGGTGAGGGGGACGGCGCTCTCGGGGGCGGGCTCCTCCTCGACGATGAGCCCGTCCGTCAGCAGCTGGCGCAGGCACGGGTAGAGCGAGCCGTAGGAGAAGGCGCGGAACATGCCGAGCAGGGCGTTGAGCCGTTTGCGCAGTTCGTAGCCGTGCAGCGGGGTCTCGTGCAGCGACCCGAGCACGGCGAGCTCCAGCACGCCGCCTCGTGAACCGGCCACTGGAACCACCACCTCTCGCGCCGATGTATCGAGCCGATACATCAGGAGGATACGTCGGCGCGACATACTCGGCAACGGGCGACTTTCCCAAGGGGTTGGGAGCAAACGCAAAAAAGCCGTAGTCTGGCCGTTATGTGGTCACAGCGAGCGGTGGTGGGCTCAGGCCCGCGCGCGCTCCCGACCGCCGATGGGCACGGGGAATTTCACGTCTGCGCAGGAGAGACCCGTCGCGGTTGCTCCCGGAGCCGCTCGGGGGGCGTATTCGCCCCCGGGAACGGAGATCCCCCCGAAGAGGTCGGCTACTAGTGAGCCAAGGTGCTGAGATGTCCCCTGCCTAAGAGGTAATCTCACCCGCGCCTGCACGCCGTCGTAGACCCCGATGACCGAACGAGGACGCGTTGAGTTACAGCAGCAGCCATGACCCGGAGCCGAGCGGGCCTCAGCAGCGCCCGGACGGATCGGCTCGTCAGGGGCGGCGCCGTCGCTCGAACCCGGGAGCCGCCGCTCCCCGTACCGTCCCCCCGGGCCCGCCGTCCCAAACCGGCGACCCGAACCGAGGTCTGCCCCGGTCGCAGCCGTACGCGCCGCAGGGTCAGGAGCCCGACCCGAGGTACGGCGCGCCCGCACCCGGGCAGGGCCGGGGAGCCGATCCCCGGTACGGCGCGGCTCCGCAGGGCCGCGGCCCGGATCCGCGACCCCCGGCGGGCCCCGACCCGCGGCAGGGCCATGCTCCGGGCGGACCGGGCGGACCGGGCGGACCAGGTGGACCAGGTGGACCGGGCGGACCGGGCGGACCGGGTGGACCGTCGGGCCCTGCCGGCCCGGGTCCGGGCCGGGCGGGCGGGGCGGGCGGCGTGCGCCGCCAGGACACCGATCCGCGGGGCCGCCGTCCCGAGGCGGCCTTCGAGGACACCCAGTCCATGATGGCGGCGCAGGCCGCCGGGGGCGGGGGCGGCCGCCCGCCGGGCGACGGCGGCGGGCGGGGCAGGCGGGGCCGGGGCGGACGCGGCTCCGGCGGGCCGGGCGGCTCCGGTGGGCCGGGCGGGCCGGGCGGACCCGAGGATCACTTGGCGGAGGACGAGCCCGGCCGCAGGGGCTGGAGGCGTTTCGTCCCCAGCTGGAAGATCGTGCTGGCGAGCTTCACGATCCTCACCGCGGGCGTCTTCGGCATGATCGCCGTGGCCTACGCCAACACCCCCGTCCCCGAACTGCCCAAGGACGACGTGAACGACCGGGGCAGCGTCATCTACTACCGGGACGGCAAGACCCGGATCGCCACGATCGGTGTCAAGCGCACCCCGGTGGAGTACAAGCAGATCCCCCGGCACGTCCAGGACGCGGTGATCGCCGTGGAGAACCGCAGCTTCCGCGAGGACAGCGGCATCGACTTCAGCGGTATGGCCCGATCGGTCTGGAGCACCGTCAGCGGCACCCAGATCCAGGGCGCCTCGACCATCACCCAGCAGTACGTCCGAGGTTACTACGAGGGCATCAGCAAAGACGTCTCCATCAAGCGGAAGATCACCGAGATCTTCGTCGCGGTCAAGGTCAACAAGCAGCTGACCAAGGAGGAGATCCTCACCCGGTACCTCAACACCATCTACTTCGGCAGGGGCGCCAACGGCATCGAGGCCGCCGCCAAGGCGTTCTTCGGCAAGCACGTCTGGGAGCTGAGCGTGCCCGAGGCGGCCTACCTCGCGGGCCGCATCCAGAACCCGAGCCGGTTCGACACCCTGGAGGAGGACGGCAACTTCGCCGCGACCAAGGAGCGCTACGAGTACGCGCTCAGCGGTATGAACCTGATGAACCCGGGGGCGTACGGCAAGTACGCCGAGGCGCCGTTCGAGAAGCTGAAGTTCGAGGAGGTCAAGTACGCCGAGGTCAACAAGGGCCTCAAGGGCTACATGCTCGACATCGTGCGCCGCGAGCTCGATGCGCGCGGCTTCGACAAGGAGCGGCTGGAGACCGGCGGGCTCCGGATCGTCACCACCTTCGACAAGGACATGATGATCGCCGCCAAGAAGACGGTGAACGCCAGGACGAAGGGCCTCGACCCCACCATCCACGCCTCGGTGGCCTCGGTGGACCCCAGGAACGGCCGGGTGCTCGCCTTCTACAGCGGTGACGACTACACCCAGGACTTCAACAACCGCGCGTTCGACTCCCTCAAGCAGGCCGCCTCGGCGTTCAAGCCGTACGTGCTGGCCGCCTGGCTGGAGGCGGGCTACTCCCTGGACAGCTACGTCGACGGCAAGAGCACCATCGAGATGCCCGGGACCAAGCCGATCAGCAACTCGGGCAAGCAGAACTTCGGCCCGATCAACATGGTCAAGGCCATGGCCAGCTCGGTGAACACGGTCTTCGTCCAGATGGGCGAGAAGGTCACCCTGGAGAAGGTGGCCGAGGTCGCCAAGTCGGCCGGCGTCGGCGAGCGGGCGAAGACGCACCCGTCCTACGGCGGGAAGAACTCGGTCGACTGGGCGGTGGACAACCACAAGTACGCCGTGACCATCGGCAGCGCCGCGGTCACCGCGGTCGAGCAGGCCGCCGGTTACGCGATCTTCGTCAACGAGGGCAAGCACGTGAAGTGGCACACCGTCAGGGAGGTGAAGGGCCCGGACGGGACCCTGCTGGCGGCGGAGCAGAAGCGGCCCGAGCAGGTGATCAGCCCCGAGGCGGCGGCCGACGCGACCTTCGCGATGCAGTCCGTGGTCAAGGGCGGCACCGGCACCGCCGCGAACCTGGGCGTGCGGCCGGTGGCCGGCAAGACCGGCACCAACAACGAGTACAAGGACGCCTGGTTCGTCGGCTTCACCCCGCAGCTCGTCACCGCGGTCGGCATGTCCAAGGACGTGCCCTACGACAGGCCGCGCGACAAGCCCGGGCGCAAGCGGATCAAGGTCAACGAGTTCGGCCAGGTCGCCAACCCCGAGAAGTACGACGGCAAGCCGATCTACTGGGACGAGGAGCCGATGCCCTCCTTCATCGGCGGCGGCGGCACCCCCACCCAGATCTGGCACGACTACATGGCCGCCGTGACCGCCAAGGACGAGGTCAAGCAGTTCCCGCCGAAGGCCGGGGTCGGCAGCGTGAACAACCTGGCCACCCCGAAGCCGTCGCCCACCCCGACGCCCACCATGGACGGCGACGGCGACGGCGACGGCTGGCCGGGTGATGGCATGCCGGAGACGCCCGACGGGATGCGGTGCGCGCCGGGTGACTGGGCGTGCGAGACCGGGGCCGACGGAGGTCCCCCGGACATCGACGACGGCGGCATCGGCGACAGCGGCGGCGACGGCGGCGGTGACGGCGGCTTCGACACGAACGTCGGCGGCACCCCGCCGGCGGTCACGCCCAAGCCGACGCCGACGCCGAGCGGCCGGCGGTCCTGATGGGCGCCCGGACGACGGAGGACCCGCTGCCGGAGTCGCTGACGGACTTCGGCGCACGGGCGGTGCCGTACCTGCCCCTGGCCCTGTTCGCGGGGCTGGGGGCGGTCCTGGCCTACGTGTGGAAGTGGCCGTGCCGCTTCGGCGGGGCCTGGAACCACGGCACGCTCCAGTTCACGAACTTCTGCTACACCGACATCTATCCGCTGTGGTGGAACGAGAAGCTCAACGAGGGCATGGTCCCCTACGTCGACTTCCCGGTGGAGTACCCCGTGGGCATCGGGGCCATCATGGAGTTCTTCCGCCGGATCATCCCCGGCGACGCGAACACCACGGCGGCCGGGACGGTGTTCTACGACCTGACCGTGATCCTCATGGCGGTCTGCCTGGTCGTCGGCGTGCTGCTGATGGCCGCGCTGGCCGGTCCGGCCCGCCGCTGGGACGCGCTCTGGTACGCCCTGGCGCCCGCCCTGATCCTCGCCGCGTACATCAACTGGGACCTGGCGGCCAACGCCCTCGCGCTCGGCGCGCTGCTCGCCTGGGCCAAGCGGCGGCAGTGGCTCGCGGGCGCCCTGCTGGGCCTGGCCATCGCCACGAAGTTCTACCCGCTGATGTTCCTCGGCCCGCTCTTCCTGCTGGCCTGGCGGACGGGCCGGTGGAAGCCGTTCCTGCAGACGGCCGCCGGTACGGCGGGCGCCTGGCTGGCCGTCAACGTCCCGGTGATGGTCTTCGCCTTCGACGGCTGGAAGCGGTTCTACGTCTTCAGCGAGGAGCGGCCGGCCGACTGGGGCTCGCTCTGGTACTTCTTCAACCAGAAGCAGTGGCCGATCGTCGGCGACGCCGACCGGCTCGACACCCTGGGCGTGCTGTCGCTCGCCGCGTTCTGCGCGGCCATCGCGGTGCTGGCGCTGACCGCCCGGGAACGGCCCCGGCTGATGCAGCTCTGCTTCCTCACCCTGGCCGCCTTCATGCTCACCAACAAGGTCTGGTCGCCGCAGTACGTCCTGTGGCTGATCCCCTTCGCGGTGCTGGCCCGTCCCAACTGGAAGCCGATCGCGCTCTGGATGGCCGCCGAGTGCTGGTACTTCTTCGCGATCTGGCTGTACCTCGTCGGGATCCAGGAGGGCAACGAGCACCTGGGCATCGCCGGTGACACCTACTTCACCGCCGTCTGGGGACGCGCGATCACCATTCTGATCATGATGGCCTTCGTGGTGCGGGACGTCCTCCGGCCGGACGGGGACGCGGTCCGGCGGGACGGGAGCGACGACGTCTCGGGCGGCGTCTTCGACGGCGCCCCCGACCGGTTCCGGGTCGCCCTCACCTGACGCAGCAGCGCACAGCGCCGACACCGCGAAGGAGGCCGGGGAGGCCCGTGGACGAGACCGACGAGACCGCCGGTGCCGCGAAGGGGGCCGCCGGCTCCGGGGGTGAGAGCGCCGGGACCGTGAAGGGGGCCGCCGGGTCCGGGGGCGAGGCCGTCCGACGGTCCGCACGGACCCCGCAGATCGTCGGAGCGGAGGCGCTGGCGCTCTGGGTCGCCTCCCGCCTGGGGATCGTCGTCCTCGCCGCAGCGTCCGCCCAGGCCCTGCTGGCAGAAGGAGGGACCGTTGCGCCGTTCCCGGAGCGCTGGAAGCACTGGGACGCCGGCCTGCTCGCCGTCGTCGCCGAGCACGGCTACGGCGGCGACCCGTCGCGCGAGCCGGACGAGGGGCTGCCCGCCTTCTTCCCGGGCATGCCGCTGGCGCTGCGCGCGGTGAGCCTGATCACGGGCGACTGGTGGCTCGCCGGGCTGCTGATCTCCCTCGTGGCCGGGGCCGTCGCGGTGGTCGCGCTGGCCCGGCTCGCCGAGTTCGAGGGGCCGCCCGGCGCGGGGTGGCGGGCGGTGCTGGCGCTGCTGCTCTGGCCGATGTCGGTGTTCCTGTTCGCGGGCTACAGCGAGTCGCTGTTCCTGGCCTTCGCGATCCCCGCCTGGCTGGCCGCCCGGCGGGGCCGCTGGCCGCTGGCCGTACTGCTCGCGGCCGGGGCGTCCTGCGTGCGCATCACCGGCCTGTTCCTGGCGCTCGCCCTGATCGTGGAGTTCGCCGTGCAGCGCCGGCCGCTGCGGGAGGCGCCCTGGCTGGCGGTGCCGTTCCTGCCGCTGGCCGCCTACTCCGCCTACCAGTACGGGCGCACCGGCGACTGGATGGCGTGGAAGACCGCCCAGGAGGCCGGGTGGGGCCGGACGATGGTCTGGCCCTGGGAGTCTCTGTCGGCGACGTGGGACTCGGCCATGGGCGACGGGCAGTTCGCCTGGGCGTTCCGGATGGAGCTCGCCGGGGCGGCCGTCGGGGTCGCGCTCGTGGCGGTCCTGCTCCTGCTGCGCCGGTGGAGCGAGTTCGTCTACGTGGGGCTGCAGGTGGGGGCGCTGATCTGCTCGGCGTACTATCTGTCGATCCCGCGCTCGGCGCTGCTGTGGTGGCCGCTCTTCCTGCTCGTCGCCCGGGCCTCCACCCCGGGACCGCGCTGGCGGACGGGGGTCGTCGCCGTCTACGCGCTGGTGCTGGGGCCGCTGGCGGTCTTCCACACGATGAGCTTCATGGAGGGCGCCTGGGTGGGATGACCGCCCTTACCCCTTTTCGGGGAAAAGTAATCCAGGGAAGTTATCCACAGGCTGGGGACAACTCCCCGCGATCGTGGATCAGAGGTTCTTCCTGAGGAAGGCGATGTCCTCGGCCTGGCCGGCGGCCGGGGTCTCCAGCACGATCGGCGCGTCCGCCCGCCGGCACACGTCGAGGATGAGCCCGGGGTCGATGGTGCCCGCGCCGAGGTTCGCGTGCCGGTCGGCGCCGGAGTCGAAGGCGTCGCGCGAGTCGTTGCAGTGGACCAGGTCGATGCGGCCGGTGATCGCCATGACCCGGTCGACCACGTCGGACAGCTCCTCGCCCGCCGCGTGCGCGTGGCAGGTGTCCAGGCAGAAGCCCACGTCGAAGCCGTCCAGCGCGTCCCACAGCCGGGCGATCCGCTCCAGCTTCCTGGCCATCGCGTTGCCGCCGCCCGCGGTGTTCTCGATGAGCACCGGCACGGGGCGCTCCTCCATGCGCTCGAACACCTTGCGCCAGTTCTCGAAGCCCTTGGCCGGGTCGTCGCCCGCCCCCACGTGCCCGCCGTGCACGACCAGGCCCTTGGCGCCCAGCTCGGCCGCGGCGGCCAGGTGCGCGGCCAGCAGCTTGCGGCTGGGGATGCGGACCCGGTTGTTGGCGGTGGCCACGTTGATCACGTAGGGCGCGTGGACGTAGACGTCGACGTCGGAGCCGACGATCTCGCGGGCCCGCTCGCCGACGACCGGGCCCTTCCAGCCCTGCGGGTCGCCGAGGAAGAACTGCGCGACCTCGGCGCCGCGCGCCCTGGCGGAGGCGAGGGGGTCGTCCGAGTCGACGTGGGCTCCGATACGTGGCATGCGCCGAGCCTAGCCGTTCCTCACCATCGGGCCAGGGCTGCGGAACCGGCCGTTTCGGCGGGCCGTCCGGGGGCAGCCGCGAGGATGCGTCCCCCCGCCGCCCTCCCCCCGGCGGCCCGGCCCGAGGAGTCGAGAATGGCCCCCTACCGCTACCGCCGAGGCATCAGTCTTGTCGGCCTCATCTACATCCTGATCGGCCTCTACGTCGCCTGGGTCCACGAGTACATCACCCCGGCGCTGCTGAGGGACATCGCCGAGGCGCTGCTCGCGGTCCTGCTCTGGTTCCTCGTCCTGCTCGGCGTGGACCTGCACCTGGGCGGATAGCCGCCCGGCCCGGCCGCCGCACGGCGCCGCGGCCGGGCCCGTCCGGGGACGCCGCCGGGCACCGTACGGCGGTGTGGACCGGACCCGTGCCGGTCGTCGCACCGGCCGCCGTACGGCGGGCGGCCCCCGCGCGGCGTCACGGGATGAAACCGCCGTGGTAGACGCCCAAAGCCACCCCCACGAACGAGGCCACGATGCCGACGATGTTGAGCGCACGCTCCGGCGTCGTGGCCGAGACGTACTGCGAGTAGAAGCCTCCCCAGAAACCGATCAGGCCCAGCCAGGACGCGGCCACGTGCGCGGCCGTGAAGATCCCGCACACGAAGGCCAGCAGTCCGACCGCGAACGTGGCGAGGCTCAGGCCGTTCTCCAGCGGATGGGGCTCGCCGTCGCCGCCGAGCGGGAGCCTGGCGAACTTCGGTGCCCGTCTGCGGGTGGGACGAGTCGCTTGCGACATGAATCATCACCCCTTTCCCCCTGGTACGGGGTTCCCGTGGAACGTCCACCCAACCCTTGACACACTGGTAGGCTGGCTCGGCTGCGTTGTATGGGGGCGTGTGCTGTGAGCCGCCCTCCCCGTGCCGGGCGCCGAAATGGGCGCACGGGACGAAGACGTCAGCGTCCTCCTGTCACGGCACGGTGTCGTGACCGCAAGAGTCCAGAGGAGGTTGGAAGTCAGCATGCGTCGTTACGAGATGATGGTCATCCTCGACCCTTCGCTCGATGAGCGCACGGTGGCCCCTTCCCTCGACCAGTTCCTCACGGTGGTCCGCAACGACGGCGGCACCGTGGAGAAGGTCGACGTGTGGGGTCGTCGTCGGCTGTCCTACGACATCGCCAAGAAGCCCGAGGGCATCTACGCCGTGATCGACATGACCGCCGAGCCCGCCACGGTCAAGGAGCTCGACCGGCAGATGAACCTCAACGAGGGCATCCTCCGCACCAAGGTTCTCCGTCCGGACGTGCACTGACCCCGGCTTTTTGTCGGGCGGCAGCCGTACTCTGAGCCGATAACCAGCCGAGGCCGCAGGAAGGGCACGCTAGCCATGGCAGCAGGCGACACTCAGATCACCATCGTCGGCAACCTCGTCGACGACCCGGAGCTGCGCTTCACCCCCGCGGGGCAAGCGGTGGCCCGGTTCCGCATCGCGTCCACTCCGAGGTTCCTGGACAAGCAGACCAACGAGTGGAAAGACGGCGAAGGTCTCTTTCTGACCTGCAACATCTGGCGGCAGGCGGCGGAGAACGTCGCCGAGAGCCTCCAGCGCGGCATGCGGGTCATCGTCCAGGGGCGGCTGCGCCAGAGGTCTTACGAGACCAAGGAAGGCGAGAAGCGCACGGTCTACGAGGTCGAGGTCGACGAGGTCGGCCCGTCCCTGCGCAACGCCACCGCGAAGGTCAACAAGACCGCCCGTCAGGGCGGCGGCGGTGGCGGCGGCTTCGGCGGCGGCCCGGCCGGTGACCCGTGGGCCTCCGCCGCGCCCGCCCCCCAGCAGGGCGGCGGTTACGGCGGCGGGAACAACTACGGGGGCGGCGGCCCGCAGGGCGGCGGCGGCTTCGGCGGCGGCCCCCAGCAGGGCGGTGGCTTCGGCGGCGGCGGCGACTTCAGCGACGAACCGCCTTTCTAAAGGGGACGATCCGCGGGGGCCCTCCCGGCCGCCGCGATCGCGCCCACCCAGTCCCAGTATCCGCAGCGACCATTCCCGCCTGACGGCGGGGCTCTGAAAGGAGCACCACGATGGCCAAGCCGGCACTGCGCAAGCCGAAGAAGAAGGTTTGCCTGTTCTGCCACGACAAGATCTCCTACGTCGACTACAAGGACACGGCGCTGCTTCGGAAGTTCATCTCCGACCGCGGCAAGATCCGTGCCCGCCGGGTGACGGGCAACTGCACCCAGCACCAGCGTGACGTGGCGACCGCTATCAAGAACGCTCGTGAGATGGCGCTCCTGCCGTACATGAGCACCGCGCGCTAAGGAGGTCCGGACCAATGAAGCTCATTCTCACCAGTGAGGTCACCGGCCTCGGTGCCCCCGGCGACATCGTCGAGGTCAAGAACGGCTACGGCCGCAACTACCTGCTCCCCCGCGGCTTCGCGATCCTGTGGACGCGCGGCGGCGAGAAGCAGATCACCTCGATCAAGAAGGCGCGCGACGCCCGCGAGATCCGCGACCTGGGCACCGCCCAGGAGGTCGCGGGCCGGCTCAAGTCCCTGAAGGTGACCCTGAAGACCAAGGCCGGCGAGTCCGGCCGCCTCTTCGGCTCCGTCACCACGGGCGACATCGCCGAGGCCGTCAAGGCCGCCGGCGGCCCCGAGCTGGACCGCCGCCGCATCGAGATCCCCTCGGGGATCAAGAGCCTCGGCTCCCACCGGGTCAACGTCAAGCTGCACCCGGAGGTCTCCGCGGCCCTCGACATCGAGGTCGTCGGGGCCTGACCGCAGGCATGAACGAGGGCCCCTCCCCGGTCTTCCGGGGAGGGGCCCTCTTCTCGTGTGCCGGTGCGTCCGGCGTCCCCGGCGGGGGCCCGGCGTGTCCTGTTGGGCGCGGTGGCTTCGGCGGGCGTCCGGCGTGTCCCGGCGAACGACCGGTGCGCCCCGGTGGGTGCGGTGCCTCCCGCGGGGGCCCGACGTGTCCCGGCGGGCGTCCGGATCCGGATGCCGGGCCCGTGCACCGGGTGCGGGGAGGCCGTTCATCCCCTGGTGGGCGCCGTACGTAGAATTCGGAGGTCATCGCTCTCCCCGGAGGTCTGTCATGGTCCGTCCCTCTCTGCTGCTCGCGCTCGGTGCCCTCGCGGCGACCGCGGTGGCCTGCGCACCGGTCTCGGACACGGCGGGCCAGGCGAGCACCTCCGCCCCCGTCGGCTCCCCGGCCGCGGACGCCTGCGCCAAGGGCGCGCTCGCGCTGAAGACCCCGGGCAAGCTGACCGTCGGCACCGACAAGCCCGCCTACGAGCCCTGGTTCAAGAACGACGACCCGTCGAGCGGCGAGGGCTTCGAGAGCGCCGTGGCCTACGCGGTGGCCGGAAAGCTCGGCTTCGCCCCCGGCGAGGTCGTCTGGGAGACGGTGCCCTTCGACGCCGCGTTCGCGCCCGGCGCCAAGAAGTTCGACTTCGACGTCAACCAGGTCTCCATCACCCCCGACCGGGCCAAGGTCGTCGACTTCAGCAAGGGCTACTACACCGTCAAGCAGGCCGTCGTCGCGGTCGAGGGCTCGAAGTTCGCCTCCGCCAAGGACCTGGCATCGCTGAAGGAGGCCCGGATCGGAGTCCAGGTCGGCACCACCAGTCTCCAGGCGGTCAAGGACGTCATCCGGCCCACCACCGACCCCAAGGTCTACAGCCAGCAGGTCGACGCGGTGAACGCGCTGAAGAACAAGCAGGTGGACGCGATCGTGGTGGACCTGCCGACGGCGTTCTACGTCACCGCCGCGCAGGTGGAGGGCTCCGCGATCGTGGGCCAGTTCGACGCCGCCGGCGGCGCCCCCGAGCAGTTCGGCCTGGTCTTCGAGAAGGGCAGCCCGCTGGTCTCCTGCGTCGACGCGGCCATCGAGGAGCTCTCGTCCTCCGGCGAACTGGAGAAGATCGAGAGCACCTGGCTCGGCTCGGCCGCGGGCGCCCCGGAGCTGAAGTGACCCGCCGAGGGGCCTGCGGGCGCGCCCGGACCGCCCTCGCCGTCCGACCGGATCCGCGGCCCGGCGGTTCCGCGCGGGTCAGGTGCGGTGTTCCCGCCCTGGTCCGGCCCGGTGTTCCCGTCCCGGTCCGGCCAGACGCATGAGCGAGCGCACCTGGGTCAAGAGCGAGCGGCAGGTCCAGCGAGAGAGGGTCCGCCGGAACCGGGCGGTCCGGTCCGGCACGGTCGCCACGGTCTCCACGATCGCCTTCCTCGGTGTGCTGGCGGCGGTGGTCACCGGCTCGCCGGGCTGGCCGCGGGTCCGG
The DNA here is from genome assembly GCF_014647955.1 of Planomonospora antibiotica. NCBI lineage: Bacteria > Bacillati > Actinomycetota > Actinomycetes > Streptosporangiales > Streptosporangiaceae > Planomonospora > Planomonospora antibiotica. The sequence goes on from NZ_BMQE01000027.1 coordinate 58,387, forward strand.
GAGACCTTCTTCGACACCGAGGCCTTCGCCAGGGCGTGGCCGGACGTGCTCGCCGGATTCTGGACGAACGTCCAGATCTTCCTGATCGCCGAGCCGATCATCCTGGTCCTCGGCCTGCTCGTCGCCCTGGCGCGGAACCTGCGGACTCCGGCCTTCTTCCCGCTCCGGGCGCTGGCGGTGGCCTACACCGACGTGTTCCGCGGGGTGCCGACCATCCTGGTGATCCTGCTGGTCGGGTTCGGCATCCCGGCGCTCGGGCTGCAGGGCGCGCCCACGGACGAGATCACCCTCGGGGTCGTCGCCCTCGTCCTCTCCTACGGCGCGTACGTCGCCGAGGTGTTCCGGGCGGGCATCGACTCGGTCCATCCGAGCCAGCGGGCCGCCGCCCGGTCCCTGGGGCTGAGCCACGGCCAGACGATGCGCCACGTGGTGCTGCCGCAGGCCTGGCGCCGGGTCGTCCCGCCGCTGCTCAACGACTTCGTCTCGCTGCAGAAGGACACCGCCCTGGTCTCGACGATCGGTGTGGTCGAGGCGCTGCGCCAGGCGCAGATCTACGCCGCGAGCACGTTCAACTACACCCCCACCCTGGTGGCGGCGCTGCTGTTCATCGCGCTCACCATCCCCATGGCCCGCCTCACCGACCACCTGGCGGCCCGTTCGCAGAGGCGGCGCGGAGCATGAGCCTGCTGACCATCGAGGGCGTCTGGAAGAACTACCACGGCCACAGCGTGCTGCGCGGGATCGACCTGTCCGTCGAGGCGCACGAGGTGGTCTGCCTGATCGGCGCCTCGGGCTCGGGCAAGTCCACGCTGCTGCGCTGCGTGAACCTGCTGGAGACCGTCGACGACGGTGTGATCCGCCTCGACGGCGCCGACATCACCGATGTCAGGACCGACGCCGACGAGGTGCGCAAGAGCGTCGGCATCGTGTTCCAGGCCTTCAACCTGTTCCCGCACATGACCGTGCTGGACAACATCACGCTGGCCCCCCGCCGGGTGCACGGGACCAGTCGGGCCCGGGCCGAGGAGGAGGCCCGGGAGCTGCTGGCCAGGTTCGGCCTGGCGGACAAGGCGGGCGCCTACCCCGACCGGCTCTCCGGCGGCCAGCAGCAGCGCGTGGCCGTCATCCGGGCGCTGGCCACCCGACCCCGCCTGATGCTGCTCGACGAGGTCACCTCGGCGCTGGACCCGGCGCTGGTCGCGGAGGTCCTGGAGATCATCAGAGAGCTCAAGGCGGGCGGGATGACGATGATCCTGACCACCCACGAGATGGGCTTCTGCCGGGAGATCGCGGACACCGTCTGCTTCCTCGACGACGGGGTGCTGCTGGAGCGCGGCACCCCCGAGCAGATCTTCACCGATCCCAGGGAACCCCGGACCCGGGAGTTCCTGCGGACGGTGCTCGACGCCCGCCGCCTGTGAACCCCTCCCGATCGACGTCCGCCGCCGGTGAGCCCCTCCCGCTCTGCGCCCGCCGGTGAACCCCTCCCGGCGGACCTGGCGGGCTCCTCCGCCGCGGAGCCGGTCCGGTCCGGCGGGTCAGCGGCGGTGCCGCCCACGGGACTCGAAGGCGGGGTCGGCGGGCGGACGGCCGTCGGCCAGCACGCTGTTGCGCCTGCCGTACAGCAGGTAGACCAGCATGCCGAAGGCCATCCAGGCGGCGAAGTACAGCCAGGTGACGACCTGGAGGTTCACCATCAGCCAGAGGCTCGCGAGGATCGACGCGACGGGCACGTACGGGGAGAGCGGGGTGCGGAAGCCCCGAGGCAGGTCGGGCATCGTCCGGCGCATCCGCATCACGCCGGCCGCCGCCGCGACGAACACGCACAGGGTGCCGATCACGACCAGCGGCTCCAGGGTGAGCACCGGCACGAACTCGGCGAGCAGGATCGCCACCCCGCCGATGACCAGGGTGGCCCTGGTCGGGCTGTGGTAAGCACGGTTGATCTTGGCGAGCGACCGGGGGAACAGCCCGTCGCGGGCCATGGAGAAGATCACCCGGGTCAGGCCCACGAGCAGCACCAGGACGACCGTGGTGAGGCCGAGCACCGCGCCGATGTTGATGACGTGGACCATGAAGCCGTCGCCCGTGCGGCGGAAGGCGCTGGCGAGCGGGGCGCCCGGGTCGATCCTGTCGTAGGAGGTCATGCCGACCATGACCACCGCGACCGCGATGTAGATCACCGTCGTCGCCACCAGGCTGCGGATGATGCCCCGGGGGATGGACCGGGGGGCGTCCTCGGCCTCCTCGGCGGCCGTCGCCACGACGTCGAAGCCGATGTAGGCGAAGGTGATGGTGGCCGAGGCGGCGAAGATGCCGAACCAGCCGAACGCGGTCGTCTGGCCGAAGACCAGGCCGAGGAGCGGGGAGTCCAGGGTGTCCGCGGCCGTCTCGACCGGCGCGGACGGCACCGGGATGGCGGCCAGGTTGCGCTGGTCGAAGTGGACCGCGCCGACCACGATCACCGCCCCGACGGCCAGCAGCTTGGCGATCACGATGATCCACAGGGCGCGCAGGCCGACCCGCGCGCCGAGCGCCACCACCCCGGTCAGCAGCACCAGGATGAAGAGGGTGAACAGGTCGAAGCCCTCGACCTGGCCGATGACCCCGGAGAGCGGCCCGGGGATGGGAACACCGAGGTCGGCCAGCATCTGGGCGGCGTAGAGCGACCAGACGCGGGCCACCACCGCCGCGGCCACGAGCAGTTCCATCACCAGGGCCCAGCCGACGATCCAGGCCCATACCTCGCCGAAGATGACGTAGGTGAAGGTGTAGGCGCTGCCGGAGGCCGGCATGGCGGACGACAGCTCCGCGATGCAGAAGGCCACGAGCAGGCTCGTGATACCGGCGATCATGAACGAGAGGACCACGCCCGGTCCGGCCATGGTGGCCGCCTGCCGGCCGGCGAGGCTGAAGATGCCCGAGCCGATCATGACGCCGATGCCGAGCACGATGAGGTCGGCCTGCCCGTAGGACTTGGCCAGGCCGTGGCGTGCGCCGGTCCAGCGGTCCACCGCTTCGCTCGGCGGGAGGCGGCGGGTGATCGACGGAGAGCGGTCCTCGGACACGGGGCGACCAATCAGCTCGGAGCAACATCCTTGTTGCCGGACTTGTTCACAGTGCCGCAGGGGGTCAGCCGGTACAAGAGGCGAGCGATCACGTGGTGGACACCACCAGATCACGTCCCGGCCACCCCGGATCACGCACGGCCGGGTCCGGCTCCCGAGTCCGCCTCCGGACCGCGCTCCCGCCTGGGGCTTCCGTGCCCGCCTCCGGATCACGCACGGCCGGGTCCGGCTCCCGAGTCCGCCTCCGGACCGCGCTCCCGCCTGGGGCTTCCGTGCCCGCCTCCGGATCACGCACGGCCCGGTCCGGGCCCCGCCCCCGTCACCAGCCAGCCGTCACCGCGTGCGCGCAGGCCCAGCGTCGCCATCCGGGCCGCCATCCACAGCCCGAGCGCCGCCCAGAGCGCGACCAGACCCCCGCCGGAGACGACGACCAGCAGCGCGGCGGGCAGGTAGGCCAGCGTCGTCCACAGCCCCGCCCAGGCCAGGTACGACTGATCGCCGGCCCCGATCAGCACGCCGTCCAGCACGAAGACGACCCCGGCGACCGGCTGCAGGAGCGCGACCACCCAGAGCAGGGGGAGCAGTTCCCCGGTCACCGCCGGGCCGGTGTCGAACAGCGCGGGCATGAGCGGCGCGGCCGCGACCACGGACAGGCCCAGCACGACCCCGGAGCCGACGCCCCACGCCACCATCCTCCGGGTCGCGGCCCGGGTCCCCGCCACGTCTCCGGCGCCCAGGGTGTGCCCGGTGATGGCCTGCCCGGCGATGGCGATCGCGTCCAGGGCGAAGGCCAGCAGGATCCAGATCCGGAAGACGATCGTGTGGGCCTCCAGCCGCTCGTCGCCCATCCGGGTGGCCACCGCCGTGGCGATGACCAGCACCGCCTGCAGGCAGAGCGTGCGGACGACCAGCGCGACCCCGGCCGACCCCGCCGCCCTGATCCCGGAGAGGTCGGGCCGGAACGGCGCCCGGTGACGGCCGAACATCATGGCCAGGTAGACCGCGGCGGCCACGGTCTGAGCCGTCACGGTGCCCCAGGCCGACCCGGCCAGGCCCCAGTCCAGGACCAGGACGAACACGCCGTTGAGCACCGCGTTGAGCGCGAAGGACCCGACGGAGACCAGCAACGGCGTGGCGGTGTCCTGCATGCCGCGCAGCACGCCGGTGCCGGCCAGCACCAGCAGCATCGACGGCACGCCGAGCAGGCTGATCCGCAGGTAGGTCACCGCCTGCCGGGCGAGCTCCCCCTCCGCGCCGAGCATGTGGACGAGGTACGGCGCGAGCGGCCACACCACCGCGATGACCACCGCCCCGACCCCGGCGGCGAGCCAGAGGCCGTCCACCCCCTGCCGGAGCGCCCGCCGCAGGTCTCCCGCGCCCAGCTGGCGGGCCACCGACGCCGTCGTGCCGTACGCCAGGAAGACGCACAGGCCCACCACGGCGCTCAGCACGGTGCCCGCGACGCCCAGCGCGCCGAGCGCGGGCGCGGGCAGGCGGCCGACGATGACGGTGTCGGTGAGCAGGAACAGCGGCTCGGCGACCAGCGCGCCGAAGGCGGGGACGGCCAGCCGGAGGATCCGCTGGTCGTCCGCGTGGAGGGTAAGAGGCACGTGTTCATTGTGCCTCTTACCTCCGACAGGATCCCGTGCGGACGGGAGCCGGTCGCGGCGGCGGCCCGGTCCGGGCACGCTGTCACAACTTTCTTTCCTCCACAGGCGGTGGATTAAGTTTTCCCAGCTCACGCCGGTCTTCCGTCCTGTGGAAAACAGTTATCCACAGGATTGTCCCCAGGCTGCCCACACCTCTGGGGGAGAACTGCACACGTTATCCACAGGTCTGTCGACAGGCCGCGTTGCCGCCCGGTCCGCGGAGCGGCGAGACTGTCAGACCGGTCGGCTAAAACTAGGGGTGGCGCGACCGCGATGAAAGAGGGGGTGCGCGGTGAGCATCGCAGATCCACCGGTCTTCGAGCCGGGGTTCGAGCGCACGCCGCCGAACAACATCGAGGCCGAGCAGTCCGTGCTGGGCGGCATGCTCCTGTCCAAGGACGCCATCGCCGACGTCGTCGAGATCCTGCGGTCCGACGACTTCTACCGCCCGGCCCACCAGCTCATCTACGACATCATCACCGCCCTCTACGGCCGGGGCGACCCGGCCGACGCCGTCACGGTCTTCGACGAGCTGCAGAAGCGCGGCGAGGTCGCCCGGGTCGGCGGCGGCGCCTACCTCCACACGCTCACCGCCGTCGTGCCCACCGCCGCCAACGCGGGCTACTACGCGCGGATCGTCCGCGAGCAGGCCATCCTCCGCCGCCTCATCGAGGCCGGCACCCGCATCGTCTCCTTCGGGTACGGCGGGCAGGACGAGGAGGTCGACGACCTCGTCGACCGCGCCCAGGCCGAGATCTACAAGGTCACCGAGCGCCGCACCTCCGAGGACTACGCGCCGCTGGCCGACATCATGCCCGGCGCGCTCGACGAGCTGGAGGCCATCGGCGGCCGGAGCGGCCAGATGGTCGGCGTCCCCACCGGCTTCCAGGACCTCGACGCCCTCACCAACGGCCTCCACCCCGGCCAGATGATCGTCGTGGCCGCCCGGCCGGCCATCGGCAAGGCCCTCGCGCTCGACACCCCTCTTCCGACCCCGACCGGTTGGACGACCATGGGCGAGGTCGGGGTGGGCGATCTCCTGATCGGAGCCGACGGGAAACCCACTCGGGTCGTCGCGGCGACCGAGGTGATGCACGGGCGGCCCTGCTATGAGGTGGAGTTCAGCGACGGGACGGTCATCGTCGCCGACGCGCAGCACCAGTGGCGGACGACCACCCGTGCGAGCCGCCGCCGGAGACCGGAGGACAAACGATCTCTCCGCTGGTCCCCCGAGGCGATCGGACGCGTCAGGAATGCCTGTGAGACCTCGGTTTCCGACCCGGCGCGGCTCATCACGCATCGAGAGGCGCTCTCCGCGGTGGGGGACGAGTTCCGTCATCTCCTCCACACCGTGGAGAAGGAGATCGGATCTGCGGGTAAGGTTCCGCGTCCCGTCACCGGGCCTGCTCGCAGTCATGTCTGGAACACCCCGGCATATGTGAGCGGACGCCTCTTCGGGGCATTGCACTCCCGCGTGACGCGGCCGAAGAACGCCGCTACGACCGCCGTGCACGATGACGTCGTCACCACCGAGGAGATCGCCGCCACGTTGCGCTGCGCCTCGGCGGACGGGCGTCCGAACCATGCGGTCGCCGTCGCGGCCCCGTTCGACCTGGAAGAGCAGGACCTGCCGCTGCCGCCGTACGTCCTGGGAGTGTGGCTCGGCGACGGTCACAGCGACGGCGCCCGGTTCACGACGGTGGACATGGAGATCGTCTCCAATGTCGAGGCGGAAGGCCTGCAAGTCACCCGTACGGCCGCGGAGCTGTCCTACTCGATCAGGTTCCCCGACGCACAGCCTGTGGCGTCGCGTGCCTGCGCCGTCTGCGGGGCATCGTTCACGCCGCAGACGTCCCAGGTGCGCACCTGCGGTCGGTCGTGCGGTGGAAGAGCGCGTTCCGTGTCGGATCCGGTCCCGGCGCCCACGTGTTCCGACTGCGGTGGGCCGTCGAGCGGGTTGAGGCGGTGTCAGGCGTGCCGAAACCATCACGGGACGGTGCAGGCGGTCCTACGGACCTTGGGGGTTCTCGGTGACAAGCACATTCCCCGCCGCTACCTCCGCGCATCGGAAGGCCAGCGGAGGGCGCTGCTGGCGGGCCTGCTGGATACGGACGGCTATGTGAGCCGCAACGGTCAGATCCAGTTCGCCGTGACGAACAGGCGACTCGCTGAGGACGCACTGGAACTCGTTCTCAGTCTCGGCTACCGCGCCACCATGAGAACGAAGGCGGTCAAGGGAAGGAGCGCGGACTCCTCCACCTGCTACATGATCAATTTTACGGCGGCGGAGAAGGTGTTCCGGCTCACGCGCAAGGCCGTGAGGCAGGTGGCCGCGGCGCACCCGAAGACCCTCACCCGCTACATCGTGGATGTCCGCGCCGTTCCCTCGCGGCCTGTGAGATGCGTCGAAGTCGACAACGCCGACCACATGTACCTCGCGAGCAGGTCGTGCATCCCCACCCACAACAGCACGCTCGGACTGGACTTCGCGCGATCCGCCGCCATCAAGCACGGTATGACCACTGTCGTGTTCTCGCTGGAGATGTCCAGAAACGAGATCACGATGCGTCTGCTCTCGGCCGAGGCGCGGGTGGCGCTGCACTCCATGCGGTCGGGCTCGATGACGGACGAGGACTGGGCCCGGCTGGCGCGCCGGATGGGCGAGGTGGCCGAGGCCCCGCTCTACATCGACGACTCGCCCAACATGTCGATGATGGAGATCCGGGCCAAGTGCCGCCGGCTGAAGCAACGGCACGACCTGCGCTTCGTCGTCATCGACTACCTCCAGCTGATGTCCTCGCCGAAGAAGACCGAGAGCCGGCAGAACGAGGTCTCGGAGATCTCCCGCGCGATCAAGCTGCTCGCGAAGGAGCTGGAGGTCCCGGTCATCGCGATCTCGCAGCTGAACCGCGGTCCGGAGCAGCGAACGGACAAAAGGCCCATGGTTAGCGACCTTCGCGAATCCGGATCGATCGAGCAGGATGCGGACATGGTCATCCTCCTCCATCGGGAGGACGCATACGAGCGCGAATCCCCCCGGGCGGGTGAGGCCGACCTGATCGTGGCCAAGCACCGTAACGGCCCGACCGCCACGGTCACCGTGGCCTTCCAGGGCCACTACAGCCGCTTCGTCGACATGGCCCCCCACTAGGACCCGCCAGGACTCCGGTCCGGACGTCCAGCGGTGGAGCCGTGCTCCGTCCGGCGGACGCCCGCCGCGCCGCCCACCGGCGTCCGGAGGCGTCCCCGGCAGTGCGGCGGCCCGCCGTACGGAGTCAGGGCACCGTGCGGACGTGGGTGGTGAGGCGGTGGCCGTCGAAGACGTGCAGGGCGAACTGGGGCGGCAGGTCCCGGTCGACCGGGATCCGCGCGGTCGTCTCCGCCGGGGTCAGGGCGGTGCTGACCACACCGGGGGCGACCAGCAGGGGCAGGCCCGCGAACACGGTGCTCGCCGGGGTGTGGGCGTGCCCGGCGAGCACGGCGACGACCTGGGGGTGCCGGTGGAGCACCTCCTCCAGCCGTTCGGGGGAGCGCAGCCCGATCCCGTCCACGTAGGGGATGCCCAGCGCGGCGGCCGGATGGTGCATGCCCACCAGGGCCGGGGTGTCGGGAGACCCGGTGAGCACGGCGTCCAGCCAGGCGATCGTCTCGTCCTCCAGAAAGCCCTCCGGCCGCCCGGGGACACTGGAGTCGCACAGGGCGACGATGAGGCCGTCGAGCCGCAGGACCCGGTTGACCGGACCGCTCTCGTCCCCGCGCCCGCTCTCGTCCCCGCTCCCGCCGCCGTCCCCGCGCCCGCGCTCGTCGCCCCTGTCCTCGCTCCCGTCCCCGTCCTCGCTCCCGCGTCCGTCGCCGCCGTCCCCGCTCTCCTCGTCGCCGTCCGCACCGAGGAGGACCTTGCGAAAGGCCGCACGGTCGTCGTGGTTGCCCGGGCACACGACCGTGGGGAAGCGGGACGCCAGCAGGTCGCGCGCGGTCCCGTACTCCTCGGCCAGGCCGTGGTCGGCGATGTCCCCGGTCACCAGGACGGCGTCCAGCGGCCCGGGAAGGCTCTCCAGGTGCCGCATGACGGCCCGGGTCCGGTCGGCGCTGCGCGGGTCGTCGTCGATGTGGGTGTCGCTCAGGTGGGCCAGTGTCAGCATGGCAAGAGCCTGGCACGCGGCCCGGTACGGCGGGCGGGCCACATCGCCTCCGGTCCCGCGGGAGGGAGCAGGCCACCGCCCCGCAGGGGGAAGCTGCCCCGCAGGGGAGGCCGGTCAGGGCATGCGGAATTTCAAGTCATCCTTAAGTCGCCTGTGTCATGGTTTGCGCCAGCTGTACAACGACTGCGGGGTGGAGATGTTCGGGATCGTTCGGCCATGTCGTCATGGAATGTGCCGGGGACTGTTCGCGTCGTGGATGGCGCACCTGTGCGGGCTCTGCCTGGCACTGCGCGACGAGCACGGGCACGCGGCCCGGCTGGTGACCAACTACGACGGGTTGCTCGTCTCGGTCCTGGCCGAGGCCCAGTCCCCGGCGCTCTCCCCGCGCCGCCGCGCCGCCCCGTGCGCGTTGCGCGGGTTCTCCGGCGCCGAGGTGGTCGGCGCCCGGGCCGAGGGGGTGCGGCTGGCGGCGGCGACCTCGCTGATCCTGGCCTCGGGCAAGGTCAGGGACCACATCGCCGACGGCGACGGGATGTACGCCCGGCGCCCGGTCGCCGCCGCGGCGGGCCGGGTGGCCGCGCGCTGGGAGGCCGCCGGGACCCGGACGGCCACCGCCGTCGGGTTCGACGCGGGGGTGCTGGTGGACGCGGTGGCCCGGCAGGCGCGGCTGGAGGCCGAGCCGGGACTCGCCCTGCTCGCGCTGACCGCCCCGACCGAGGACGCGGTCGCCGCGGCGTTCGCGCACACGGCGGAGCTGTCCGGCAAGCCGTACAACGCCGTCCCGCTGGCCGAGGCGGGACGTTGCTTCGGGCGGCTCGCCCACCTGGTGGACGCGGTGGAGGACCTGGAGGAGGACCGGGCGGCGGGCGCCTACAACCCGCTGCTCGCCACCGGGACCGATCTCGCCGAGGCCCGGCGCCTCTGCGACGACGCGCTGCTGGGCCTGCGGCTGGCGGTGGCCGACCTGGACCTGGAGGAGCGGGGCCTGGTGAGGGCGCTGCTGGTGAAGGAGGTCGGCCGCTCGGTGGACCGGGTCTTCGCGCAGGGCTCCCCGGCGGCCGGCGACGCCTGCGCCCGGGAGGCCCCGGAGACCCGGCGGGCACCGGACGGGGACGCTCCGGCAGGGTTCCGGGAGACACCGGAGAGGGACGCTCCGGCGGGGTCCCGGCGGAAGGGAGACCCCGGGACGGCCCCGCCGCGTGACCCGAGGCTGAAGCCGGAACCCGGCTGCGGGCCCCGGCTCTGCTTCGCGCTCAGTTTCATGGCCTGCTCGTGCGGGCTCTACCGTCCGCCGTGGGACGAGGACCGGTACAAGTCCTGCGGCGAGCGTCTCGACTGCGGCGGCTGCGACGCCTGCGGGCAGTGCTGTGACGCGTGCTCGGGGTGCTGCGAGGGCTGCTCGTGCTGCTGCGACGGCTGCGGCTGCGACTGCTGACTCCGGCCGTCCCCGTCCGCGTCGACTACGAGCTCACCGGCCTCGGCCGGGACCTGCAGCCGCTGATGCGCGCCATCAAGTCCTGGGCCGAGTCGCACGGGGTCACTGCCAGCGGAAGAGCCGGGCCGCCAGTCCGCCGAAGAGCAGCAGGGTCGCGGCCATCACCACCAGGTTCAGCGTCTGCGGGGCGCCGCCAGCCCAGGTGTCCCGCAGCGCCTGGCCGAACGGGGCCAGGGGCAGGAAGTCCCCGATCCGCTGGAGCAGGTCGGGCATGAACTCCCGGGGGAACCACATGCCGGCCACGAACATCAGCGGGAACATCAGCAGCGAGCCGATGGCCGGCGCGGACTTGGCGTTGGGGGCGACCGCGGCGATCAGCAGGCCGACCGCGAACAGCGAGGCGGTGCCGAGGAGGAAGACCCCGACGAAGGGCAGCGGGTTCTTGGGCACGGGCACGTCGAGGAAGAGGTTGCCCAGGACGACCAGCAGGGTCGTGGCGACCACCGCGACGGCGAGGTTGTTCACCAGCTGGGCGACCAGCACCCGGATCGGGCTGACCGGTGTGGTGGACATCCGGCGCAGCACCCCCGCCTCGCGGTAGGCCGCCAGCGTGCCGGGCAGCACGGTCAGCGCCATCGTCACCACGGACAGGATCGTCATCATCGCGGGGAAGTAGTTGTCGATCCCCCGCTGGCCGCCCATCTCCGGGCTCGCCTCCCGGAGACCGGGGATGACGTTGCCCAGGCCGATAAGGAGCACCAGCGGGAGCAGGATCGCGAAGATCAGCCCACCGGGCTCGCGGAGGAACAGCTTGGCCTCGGTCGTGATCATCTTGCTCATCGGGCGTCTCCATTGGTGATCTTCTTGCCGGTGAGGGCGAGGAACGCGTCGTCGAGGGTGGCCTGCTCGACGCGGAGGTCGGCGGGGACGACCCCGGCCGCGGCCAGGGCGGTGGTGACCGCCAGCAGCAGGTTGCCGGAGCCGGTGACCTCGACCCTCCCGCCGCCGCCGTGCACGCCGGTCACCTCGGGCAGCGCCTTCAGCACGGCGTCGTCGAACGGTCCCGAGGGCCGGAACCTGACGGTCTGCCGCCGGTCGACCCGGGAGATCAGCCCGGCGGGGCTGTCGACGGCGACCACCCTCCCGGAGTCGATCAGCGCGATCCGGTCGCAGAGCCGCTCGGCCTCCTCCATGAAATGGGTGACCAGCACGATCGTCACGCCGTCCGCCCGGATCTGCTCGATGAGGTCCCAGGTGTCCCGGCGGGCCTGCGGGTCCAGCCCGGTGGTCAGCTCGTCCAGGATCGCCACCTCGGGGTCGCCGACCAGCGCCAGCGCGATCGAGAGCCGCTGCTGCTGGCCGCCGGAGAGCTTGCCGTACCGGGCGTCGCGCTTGTCGGCGAGGCCGACGCGCTCCAGCAGCGCGTTCCAGTCGGCGGGCCTGGAGTAGAAGGAGGCGTACAGGTCCAGCGCCTCCCAGACCTTGATCTTCTCGGGGAGGGCGGAGCTCTGCAGCTGCACGCCGAGCTTCTCCTTGAGCGCGTCGCGGTGCAGTCCGCCGAGCACCCGCACCGTGCCGGAGTCGGGGGTGCGCAGGCCGGCGACGCACTCGACGGTGGTCGTCTTGCCGGCGCCGTTGGGGCCGAGAACGCCGAAGATCTCGCCCTCCTCGACGGCGAACGACACGTCGTCCACCGCGAGCCGGTCGCGGTACCGCTTGCGGAGGCTGTCAACCTCGATCACCTTCATGGCCACGACGCTACGGACGGCGCCGCGGCGGGAGAATCGGCCTGGGCACCCGGCGGGGGTGGGGTTACCTCCACTCCCGGACGGCGCCCGGCCCCACTGGGCGGAACCGGGGCCGATGGCGGAGACTGCAGGGCATGAAGGTCATGCGGCGATACGCGGCGGCTCCGCTCCGGGCGGCGTTCCTGGGCCTGCTGGCCGTGGCGGACGTGTTCCTGGCGATGGGGGTCCTGGTGACGGCCCTGTTCGCGTTCGCGCTGGGGATGATCTTCCTCTTCCCCTCGGCGGTCAGGGCGGTGCGGCGCCGTACGGGGCTGGCGCGGCGGCTGAACGGCAGGTGGCTCGGCGAGGAGATCGCACCGTCCTACCTGCCGCCCCCGCCGCCGGTCCGGCCGCAGCCCGACGGCTGGTACCGGCACGACCGCCAGCTCTACCGGACCCCGCGCTGGCCGGACTGGCACAACCGCTGGCAGTGGATGTTCGGCGACCCGGCCACCTGGCGGGACACGGCCTGGCTGCTGCTCAACCCGCTGGCCGGCGGCCTGCTCCTGCTCCTGCCGCTCGCCGTCGCGGTCTTCGGCCTGTCCCTGTCGTGGACCTGGCACCCGCTCGGGGGAGTGCCGGTGGGGCTGGCGCTGGTCGCCGCGGCGGCGGCCGCGCTCCCGCGGCTGCTGCGCCTGTACGGCTGGTGGAACGAGCTGTTCCTCGGCCCCACGGCCAAGTCCCTGCTGGCGAGCCGGATCCACGAGCTCAACCAGGAGCGGGTGGAGACGGTGGACTCGCAGGCGGCCGAGTTGCGCCGGATCGAGCGCGACCTGCACGACGGGGCGCAGGCCCGGCTGGTGGCCATCGGGATGACGCTCGGCGCCGCCGAGACCCTGGTGCAGTCCGATCCCGCGGCGGCCAGGGCGCTGCTGGCGAAGGCGCGTGAGGCGTCCTCCACCGCCCTCACCGAGCTGCGCGGCCTGGTCCGGGGCATCCACCCGCCGGTCCTGGCCGAGCGCGGCCTCGGCGACGCCGTACGCGCCCTCGCCCTGGACAGCCCGCTCAAGGCCGAGGTCGCCGTCGAGCTGCCGGTGCGGCCCGAGCCGCCGGTGGAGTCGGCGGCCTACTTCGCGGTCAGCGAGCTGCTGGCCAACGCGGCGCGCCACGGGGGCGCGGACCGCGTCTGGATCGACGTCGGCAGCCGGGGCGGGGCGGTGCGGATCACCGTCACCGACGACGGCTCCGGCGGCGCCGACCCGGCGCGGGGCAGCGGCCTGCGCGGCATCGAGCGGCGGCTGGCCGCCTTCGACGGGGTGCTCGCGGTCAGCAGCCCGCCGGGCGGGCCGACCACCGCGGTGATCGAGCTCCCGCACGCGCGGGGCGTCCGCGAGCAGCGGAGCACGGAGAAGATGCCCTGGTGGAAGTGGCTCATCGTGGGGACCGGCTGGGGTCTGGCCTGGCTGCCGCTCTTTCCGCAGGGGCTGGTCACCCTGGTGATGAAGCTGGTCGCTCCGGAGGAGCGGAGCTGGTTGCTCCCGCTCTACCTGTCCGATCCGTGGTCGTGGCTGCTGATCGCCTTCAACATCGCCCTGGGCACCGCCATGTACGCCGCGGCCGTCCTGCTCCCGATCCAGCACTCCCGCCGGCGGTGGATGGCCGAGGCCGCTCCGCACCGCCTATGTTCGGACCGATGAACCCGCACACCCCTCCCCAGCGCTCCCGGACCCCGCACCTTCCGCAGGGGGCCCGATGAACCCGCACACCCCTCCCCGCCGTTCCCGGACCCCGCATCTCCCGCAGGGGGCCCGATGAACCTGCGCGCCGTCATCGCCGAGGACCTCTACCTGCTCCGGGAGGGCCTGGTCCACCTGCTCCAGGCCCACGGCTTCGAGGTCGTGGCCGCCGTCGAGTCCGGCCCCGAGCTGCTGCGGGCGCTGACCGGCGAGCGGCCCGACGTGGCGGTGGTGGACGTACGGCTCCCGCCCACCTTCACCGACGAGGGCCTCCAGGCCGCACTGGCCGCCCGCCGGGCGGTCCCCGGCCTGCCGGTCCTGGTGCTCTCCCAGCACGTCGAGCAGCTCTACGCCCGCGAGCTGCTCGCCGACGGCTCCGGCGGCATCGGCTACCTGCTGAAGGACCGGGTGTTCAACGCCGACCAGTTCGTCGACGCCGTGCGCCGGGTCGCGGCCGGCGGGACCGCGATGGACCCCGAGGTGATCGCCAAGCTGCTGGCCAGCACCGCCCGGCACGAGCCGCTCGCCGCGCTGACCCCGCGCGAGCGCGAGGTGCTGGAGCTGATGGCCGAGGGCCGGTCCAACGCGGCGATCTCCCAGCGGCTGTTCCTCAGCGAGAGCGCGGTCGGCAAGCACACCGCGGGCATCTTCACCAAGCTCGGCCTCGCCCCGTCCGACGACGACAACCGCCGGGTCCTGGCCGTCCTGACCTACCTCAACGCGGCCCGATCCTGAACCGGAGCGCGGTCCCGCTCCACTCCAGGCCGCACCGGAACAGGCTCGGGCCGTCGCGCCGGGATGCTCCACCACGCGGTCGGACCGGGAGACGCCGGAGGACCGGGCGGGCTCACGGGCGGGGCCGAATGTCGGTGGCAGCGGATAACGTCTGTCTGAGTACGGGCATCCGCACTCAGAAGGGATTCCGACGTGAAATTCCGGGTTGACCGTGACGTCCTGGCCGAAGCCGTGGCCTGGGCGGCCCGGGTGCTGCCGGCCCGTCCGGCGATCCCCGTCCTGTCCGGCCTGCTCCTGGAGGCCAGGCCGGAGCAGGAGGACCTCGTGCTCTCGGCCTTCGACTACGACGTCTCCGCCAGGGCCTCAGTGGAGGCCGAGGTGGCCGAGCCCGGCCGGGTGCTGATCCCGGGCCGGGTCCTGGCGGAGATCACGCGGAGCCTGCCGGGGAAGGCGGTCGAGGTCGTCGCCGACGGGTCGGAGGCGACGCTGACCTGCGGCAGCGCGGAGTTCAACCTGCGCACCATGCCGGTGGAGGACTTCCCGACGCTGCCCGCGATGCCCCCGAGGATCGGCGCGATCGGCGGCGGCGTCTTCGCGAGCGCGGTCGGCCAGGTCGCCCCCGCGGCCAGCCGTGACGAGACCCTGCCCATGCTGACCGGCGTCCGGGTCGACGTCTCCGGCGAGCACGTGACGATGGCCGCCACCGACCGCTACCGCATCGCGGCCAGGGAGTTCGACTGGCGGCCGGAGCGGCCCGACGCCGCGGCGGCGGCCGTGGTCCCCGCCCGGGTGCTCGTCGAGGTGGCCAGGTCGCTGCGCGGCGGCGAGGTGGCGGTGGCGCTGGGCGACGGCATCGCCGGGTTCGAGAGCGTCGGGCGGAGCACCACGGTCCGGTTGCTCGACGAGCAGTTCATCGACTACCGCGCCCGGCTGGCCGGTGACTGGTCCATCCGGGCGGACGTCCGGGTGGCCCCGTTCGTCGAGGCCATCAAGCGGATCCGGCTGGTCGCCGAACCCACCACCGCGATCCGCCTGTCCTTCGGACAGGGACAGGTGACCATCCAGGCCGGCGGAGGCGAGGTCGGCCGGGGGACGGAGGTCCTCGACGCGGAGCTGTCCGGCGGGGACATCCAGATCGCCTTCCAGTCCCAGTTCCTGCTGGACGGTCTCTCCGGAGTCGAGAGCGAGTTCGTCCGCCTCAACATGGAGTCACCGACGCGCCCGGCCCTCATCACCGAGGTCCCCGGCGACGCGGTGCCCGCCTTCCGCTACCTCGTCATGTCCCTGCGCCAGGCGTGAGCCTGCCTCGGACGCCTGTCACGAGGAAGGGCCCGCCTCATCGGGGCGGGCCCTTCCCCATGTGCGCGGGGACGCTCCGGAAGGTCAGGCGGAGACTTCCTGGGTGTCGGTGAGCGCGATCAGGATGTGCTCCATGCACGCGTGTCCCGCGCGCTCGGCGGCGGTCACGTCACCGGCGGCGATGGCGCGGGCGATCGCGTCGTGCGGGATGTAACTGCTGTCGATCGACGTTCCGGCGGCCTTGATGCTGGCGCGCAGGGCGGCCGAGAAGTCCTCGTAGAGGTCGACCAGGACGCGGTTGTGGGTGGCGTGGACGACGGCCATGTGGAAGGCGAGGTCGGCCTCGACGAATCCGTCGGGCTCGCCGATCTCCCAGGCCCGCTCCCGCGCGGCCAGGGCGTCCTCGATGAGGGCGATGTCCTCGTCGGTGCGCCGGGTGGCGGCCAGCCGGGCGGCCTCGACCTCCAGGGCTCGCCGTACCTCCAGGATCTCCAGCTGCTCGGCGGCGCGCAGCCGCCGGAGCATGGCGCCGGAGAGCTCACTCGTGGCGCGCACGTAGGTGCCGTCGCCCTGACGGCACTCCAGCAGACCCGCGTGGGTGAGCGCCCGTACGGCTTCCCGCACGGTGTTGCGTCCGACCCCGAGCTGCTCGGCGAGCACCGTCTCAGTGGGGATCTTCGCGTTCATCTGCCAGGAGTTCGACGTGATCTGCTCCTTGAGCTGGTCGATCACCTGGTCGACGAGCGACGCTCGGTGCGCCGTACGCAGACTCACAGTCCGCCTCCTATGGGGAACCAATCATCCTATGAGTCAATGACTGATCGACCCTAATTATTCCGGAGGCATAAATCCAAATCTGGAGCCCCGGGGGCAAGAGAAGTCTTACCGCACCAGGGCCGAGTCGACCGTCATGCCCACCAGCGCGCCACGCACGCCGACTGCCTCGAGTGCCTTACGATACGCGGCGGTCTGCGCGTCCCGTGCACCGGCCTGACCGTACAGGTCGCCGAGCCGGCGCCAGACCCGGGCGGTCTCCCGGTCGGAGCCGGCGGACGCCGGGCTCAGGCCGTCGAGCAGGGCCTGGGCGTTCCGCAGGCTGGCGAGGGCGTCGCCCTCGCCGTATGCGAGCGCGATCTCGGCGAGCAGCAGGTGCGCGGTGGCGCCGACGCCGTCCGGGCGCTCTCCGAGGACGTCGAGGGCCGAGTCGGCCAGGCGGACCGCGTCGGCGGAGTCGCCGGTCCGCAGCTGCACGTGGGCGAGCACGATCAGGCTCTTGGCGCGTTCGCCGACGTGGGAGGGGAAGGAGGCGAAGACCTCGCCGGCCGCGCTCGCGAGCTCGGGGATCCCGCTCATGGGCTCGTCGTCGCGGGACGCCGCCAGACGGGACCACTCCATCGCGATGAGGGCGAGCCTGAGCGCCATCCGGGACGGCCGGCCGGTCGCGATCGCGTCGTCGGCGAGGCGGACGGCCAGCGCCGAGTCCTCTCCTTCGGCCGCGGTCGCGCTCGCCTGCCAGAGGGAGTGGACCTCCGCTTCGCGGTTGACCGCGGAGGGCACCCCGTTGTCCATGATGACCTGCCGGACGTAGGCCAGGCCCGGGGAGTCCGTTCCCCGCGAGGAGTCGGTCTCCATCAGGGCGGCGGCCAGGTCGACCGCGATCTCGCCCTGCGTCAGAGCCAGCCGGTTCACCTGGACCAGGGCGTCGTGCGCCAGGTCGTGGGCGCGCAGGGTGTCGCCGGCGCGCAGGTAGCACCTGCTGAGGGCGACGGTCAGCGGCAGGTCCGCCAGGCGCTCGGGATGGGCGGCGGCCTCGCGGCGGAGCCGCTCGAAGGCCTCGACGGCCGAACCGATCCGGCCCTGCGACTCCAGGGCGCGGGCGCGGCCGAACCGGGCGAGGGCGGAGATGACGGCGTTCTCCTCGCCCGCGGCCTTGACGATCTCACCGAAGCGGTCCACCGCCAGGGCCGGATCGCCGTGGTGGAGCTCCAGCTCCGCGTGGCGCAGGCCGAGCTCGGTGTCGATGCGCTGACGCGGCTCGACGCCGTGCAGGAGGAACTCGGTGGTGCATCCCAGGCGTTCGGCGAGCAGACGTGCGACCACGGGGGTCGGCGTGCGCTTGCCCGACTCGATGAGGGACACGTAGCTGTCGGACAAGTCCGGCCCGGCGAGCTGGGCCTGGGACATGCGCCTGCTCAGCCGCAGTCCGCGGACACGGTCACCGATGGTTCCCTGACTCGGCATCTGATCTCTCAGGGCGGGGGATGGTCAATGTTGCAGCCATGATTGCACGAAGCAGTCGAATCGGGTAACCCCCGTGCAGAATCCCTGGTCGAACTCGTTCCAATTCCGCTACGTCACAGTGGACATACAGGGATTAATCATCCGAGTCGTTACCGCCGGGGAAGAGCATCTGGCAGACCTCGAGGTAGAGGGTCTCGGGATAGGGGATGTAGGGGATCGTCGAGAGCGCCTGGTCCTGACCGGCCGACTCGAGGATGAACTCGCCGTAGCCCAGCATGCGCCCGAGCAGGGAGCGCTGGAAGCTCATGTCCGTCACCTTGCCGAGCGGCATCATGTCGACCCTGCGCGTGATCAGCCCCGTGGTGAGCAGCATGCGCTTGGAGGTCACGACGAAGTAGTCGACCGACCACTCCGCCACCTTCCACACGAAGCGGATGAGCAGCAGGAGCCATGCCCACCAGACGACGACGAGTCCGCCCCCGGCGCCCTGGTCGCCGAGCCACTTGCTGAGCAGGCCGGCGATGATCAGGCCGCCGAAGACCTCGGCGATGGGACGGAGCAGCACGGCCGGGTGACGCCGCACCATGATGACCTGGTGTTCGTGGGGGAGCAGGTAGCGGTTGACCGACGAGGGAGCGGAGTCCCCGTGAGTCACCAGCCTCATGAGAGATGGGAGACGAACTGGGCCAGGGAATCGGCCGCGGTGTACATCGAGTCGATGGCTCCTCTGACCGTGTGCGCCGCATCATCCGGCCGGGTGAACAGGAAGAACACCACGAAGATGATGGCGCTCCATTTCAGAACCTTCTTGCCCTGCACTTAGGCCTCCAGTTACCACTCACCCACTGCACCCGACGTATACATTACCCACGCATTACGTGGGGTAAAGCGTGTGAGCCGATTCGGTCTTCCGCCGTCGGCGGACCTCACCGGCCCGGCGCGGGTCTCATCGGTCGCGCCCGCTCGCGGCCAGCGCCAGCACCTGCAGGTGTTTGCGGGCGATCCGCTCCACCAGCAGGGGATGGGCGTGACCGGTGATCTCCAGCGCGCCGTAGCGGGCCGCATCCACGCAGCGGGTCACGGTGGCCGCCGGGTGGATCGCGGAGAACTCCTCCCGCAGCGCGGCGCTCAGGTCCGCGTAGGGGTCCGGTTCGGAGGCGGGGATGATGCCCTCGTTCACTGTTCTCCCTGTGTGCGTCCGCGATCGCCGGGCCGGGCGTGCCGAAGAGATGCCTTGTTGAAACTCTCCGTACCCATGTAATCACGGAATGTAACGGAAGGTGTCGGCGACACCCTCCGTTCGCGGGAACAGATCCCGGGAGGTCGTCAGACCACGCCGTAGAGGCGGTCCCCGGCGTCCCCCAGGCCGGGGACGATGTAGCCGTGCTCGTTGAGCCGCTCGTCGAGGGCGGCGGTGACCAGGCGGATCGGCCTCCCGCTGCCGGCGAAGGCCGCGTCCATGTAGGCGATGCCCTCCGGGGCGGCCAGCAGGCAGATCGCGGTCACGTCGTCGGCCCCGCGCTCGAAGAGGAACTCGATCGCCGCGGCCAGGGTGCCGCCGGTGGCCAGCATCGGGTCGACCACGTAGACCTGGCGGCCCGACAGGTCGTCGGGAAGCCGGGTGGCGTAGGTCTCGGCCTGGAGCGTCGACTCGTTGCGGATCATCCCGAGGAAGCCGACCTCGGCCGTCGGAAGGAGCCTGGTCATCCCGTCCAGCATGCCGAGACCGGCGCGGAGGATCGGGACCACCAGAGGGTGCGGGTGGGCCAGGCGCACGCCCTTCGCCGGGGCGACGGGAGTGTCCACGGTGACCTCGCTGACCCGGACGTGCCGGGTCGCCTCGTACGCGAGCAGCGTGACGAGCTCGTCGGCGAGGCGCCGGAAGGTGGGCGAGTCCGTGTCGGCGTCCCGTAGGACGGTCAGCTTGTGGGCCACGAGCGGGTGGTCGACGACCAGGGTCTCCATGGACGTCAACGGTAGCCGGGACGACAGGCAGGTGGATAACGGACGATGTGTGACACGAGTTTTGGGAGGGGATTTTGATCACGATTTGGCCGGAGTGGCGTACGGTGGTGCTCCACTTCTGAAAGCATTGACATCCGTACAGGTCGCTCGGTGGGGATGACGATGACAGACGAAGATGTGCTCGACTTCGCCATCGTGGTCTATCGCGAGGATGACCGCTGGGAGGCGGAGATGCTTCCCGTGGCGCTCACCTCCGATCTCCACGGGCTGATCCACGCCCTGCGCCAGCAGCCGAGCCTGAGCGGCGCGATTGGCCTGGTCGCCGTGGGGGATGAGTTCTTCGTGGCGCTACGGGTGTTCGGCGAGCGGGTGGAGGTGTTCCTCTCGGACATCGCCGCGTCGCTGGACTTCCCGCTCGCGGAGCAGGTGCTGGACTATCTCGACGTCCCGATGCCCGACGAGGACGAGCTCGACGCGATCCTGCAGGACGAGGAGACGGCGCTCCCCGCGGGAGACCTGTCGATCTTCGCCGACCTGGGGCTCGACGAGATGGAGCTCGGCATCCTCTCCGGGGACATCGATCTGCTCCCCGAGGACGTGCTGTCCAGCATCGCCGCGCGGCTCGGCTTCTCCGAGCCGTTCGAACGCGCCATCGACTCGATGTTCGGCTGAGTTCAGGAGATCGCCATGGCCTCCAGACCGTCCGGCAGCAGGCTCTTCTCGGTGGCCTTCGTCCGCACCGCGAACGGCTGGCGGGGAGCCGAGGCCGACCTCGGCGAAGCCGAGATCGTCGACGATCTCGGCGACGTCGTCCAGGAGAGCCTCGGCCTCGACGGCGAGGAACTGGCCCTGCTCTGCGTCGAGGCCGAGGACGAGTGGTTCGCGATCGTCCGCTACCGGGGCGACACCGAGCCCCGCGCCTTCCTGTCCGACGCGCAGGCCGCGCGCGCCGACACGCTCGGCGAGCTCTTCGGCGAGCTGGCCGGGGTCGCCCCGGAGGGCGACACGCCCGAGCTGGGCGTACGGCCGGCGGGCGACTTCGAGCTCCTGAGCGATCTGGGCATGAGCCCGGAGGAACTCATCGAGCTCAGCATGGAGGAGGGCGCCCTCCCGGCGGACACGCTCTCGGTGATCGCCGAGCGGCTGGCCTTCGCGGACGAGCTCGACCGCCTGCGGTGAGGGCCACGGCGACGGCTCCGGTGACGGCTCCGGCGGGTCCGCGGCGGTGAGGGGACCGGTGGAGGGTCCGGTGGGGGCGGGTTCCGGAGGGACGGGTCCGGTGGGGGCGGGTTCCGGAGGGACGGGTCCGGTGGGGGCGGGTTCCGGAGGGACGGGTCCGGTGGGGGCGGGTTCCCCTGAGACGGGCCACGTCCCCGCGATGCGGCTGGCCCTGGCGCAGGCCGTACGGGCGGGTGAGCGCGGAGAGGTGCCGGTCGGCGCGGTCGTCCTCGGTCCCGGCGGCGAGGTGCTGTCGCAGGCGGGCAACGATCGCGAGTCCCTGGCGGACCCGACCGCGCACGCCGAGGTACTGGCCCTGCGGGAGGCGGCGCGCGGGCGGGGCGGGTGGCGGCTGACCGGCTGCACGCTCGTGGTCACGCTCGAACCCTGCACGATGTGCGCGGGGGCCGCGGTGCTGGCGCGGGTGGACCGTGTCGTCTACGGCGCGGTGGACGCCAAGGGCGGTGCGGCGGGCTCGCTCTGGGACGTGCTCAGGGACCGCCGGCTCAACCACCGCCCGGAGGTCGCCATGGGTGTGCTGGCCGACGAGTGCGCCGAGGTGCTCGCCGGGTTCTTCGCCGCGCGCAGGCCGCGCGAGCAACGGTGATTATCCGGTAAGCTGCTCGGCGGTGGTGTCGCCTAGTGGCCGAGGGCGCACGCCTCGAAAGCGTGTGATGGGGCAACTCATCCGTGGGTTCAAATCCCACCACCACCGCCACCGCGAAGGGCCTCCGACCTGTGTGATCAGGTCGGAGGCCCTTCGCGTTTCGAGACCACGGGGAAACGGCCCCGCCCCCGATCTTGAGAGGAGCCCCGCGCCCCTCCGGTCAGGAGGAGCGGTGCCGCCGGAGGACTGGGGGATCGAACCAGGCCTCGGGTGAGCCCGGATCGATCCGGGTCAGCACGTGGCGCGTCGTCGGGGCCACGTCCATCAGGTCGCGGTCGCCGGAAGCGGTGAAGCGGAAGGCGGCGACCTCCTCTCCGTCGGGCACCGGCTCGCCGATGAGGATCCGGCAGGCGAACACCGTCGCCACGTACGTCACCCGGTCGCCGTTGCGGTACTCGGCGACGAACTCCGGCCCGCCGAACACCCCCAGCACGGCCGTCGGCTCGACCTCGACGCCGAGCTCCTCCTGTATCTCCCGGACGAGGGCGTCCGCCGGCCCTTCACCGGGATCGACCGCCCCGCCGGGCAGCATCCACCGGCCGGTGTCGATGTCCTCCACCAGCAGGACGCGGCCCTCGTCATCGGTGATGACGGCCGTCACCGCCGGCATCAACAGCAGATCGTGCCCCACATACCGCCGCAGCCACTTCAGGTAGGGGGAAATCGCCATGGGGCCTCCTCGTTCAACGCCCACCGGACGGGGGCCGTCACCGCGATCATGTCTCAGTCGCGGGGCGGCGGTCCGTGAACCGGGAACGTGCGGAAGAGGCGGCGGGGCTCAGGCGTCCGGCAGGTCGAGGACGCGGGCGTGCAGGACCGGGCGCTGGTGCAGGGCCGAGCGCAGCGCCCGGTGCAGGCCGTCCTCCAGATAGAGCTCACCGCGCCACTGGACCACGTGCGGGAACAGGTCGCCGTAGAAGGTGGAGTCCTTGGCGAGCAGGGAGTGCAGGTCGAGCACCGCTTTCGTGGTGATCAGGGTGTCGAGCCGGACCTGTCGCGGCGGTATCTGCGCCCACTCGCGGTTCGAGAGGCCGTGTTCGGGGTAGGGCCGTCCATCGCCGACCAGCTTGAAGATCACCCCATGTAGTTTAAGAGACAATCCGGTCGTTTGCCTGCCTGCCTGTCGGGTCGCGGTGCCGGTCAGCGCCCGCCCTGGTCACGGCTGAGGCCCGCCCGGGGTCCGTTCGCCCGGCCACGGCCGGGGCACGCACGGAGCCCGTTCAGATGCCGCCGGAGAAGGTGTCGCAGCGCTTGGGGTCACCGGTCTCGTAACCGGTGCTGAACCACTTGACCCGCTGCGCCGAGGTGCCGTGGGTGAAGCCCTCCGGGTCGACCCGGCCCTGGGTGCGCTCCTGGATGCTGTCGTCCCCCACCGCGGAGGCGGCGCTCAGCGCCTCCTCGATGTCGGTCCGCGTGAACGGCTCGGCGAACAGCCCGGTCTCGTAGGCGTTCTTCGCCCAGGCGCCCGCGTAGCAGTCCGCCTGGAGCTCCACCCGGACCGCCCCGCTCTCCGGCCCCTGCCGGTCGTTCTGCGAACGGCTCAGGACCCCGGTCAGGTTCTGCACGTGGTGGCCGTACTCGTGCCCGATCACGTACGCCTGGGCGAAGGGCCCGCCCTTGGCGCCGAAGCGGCTCTGCAGCTGGTCGAAGAAGCTCAGGTCGAGGTAGACCCGCCGGTCGCCGGGGCAGTAGAACGGCCCGACGGAGGAGTCGGCGGCGCCGCACGCGGTCTCCACCGCGCCGGAGAAGAGCACGGTCTTGGCCTCTTCGTAGCCGTCCACGGCGGTGGGCCAGTACTCCTGGATGCTGTTGACCACGCCGATCACCCGGCACTCCTCGTTCTGGTCGGCGTCCTGGCCGGTCCTGCACTGCGCCGCGAGGTTCGAGCCCGAGTCGACCGGCGCGGGGGCCGCCCCGCCGCCGGTGAGGCCCCCGAGGTCCACGCCGAACACCAGCGCGGCGATGAGCGCGATGATCCCGGCGACGCCTCCGCCCACCGCGAGTCCGCCGCCGGGGACGCGGCGGCCGCCGCTCTCGACCTGCGAGCTGTCCAGCCGGACATCGTCCTTGAAATCCATCGCCGACGTCCCTTCGATCCGTTCGGGACGCCTCCACTGCCCGCGAAGCGGCCGGGGAAACGGCCGGGGGCGGTGCCGGTGGGGGCCGGCGGACGGAACCGGAACCGGGGCGGGAACGCCGGAGGGGCCGGACCGCGTGTGCGGTCCGGCCCCTCTGAGTGGCGGAGGATAGGAGATTCGAACTCCTGAGGGGTTGCCCCCAACACGATTTCCAATCGTGCGCCCTAGGCCAACTAGGCGAATCCTCCGCCGGAAAGCTTAGCGGACTTTCGGGCGTGGGGTGACCGTGCGCCCGTACGACATTCGCGGGCCCGAGCACTGCCGCAGGGGGATAGACTGTGTCCGGACCCCTCGCGCGGCGTCATCCTGTGAACCTCCCCAGGGCCGGAAGGCAGCAAGGATAAGCGGGCTCTGGCGGGTGTGCGAGGGGTTCCTTCGTTGCAGGACCCCTCGCAGGCGGGAGCTCCTTGATGAGTCTGGCGCTCTACCGCAAGTACCGGCCCGGGACCTTCGCCGAGGTCAAGGGCCAGGAACACGTCACGGAGCCGCTCCGGCAGGCGCTGCGGAGCGGCCGGATCAACCACGCCTACCTGTTCAGCGGCCCCCGCGGGTGCGGCAAGACCTCCAGTGCCCGGATCCTGGCCCGCTCGCTCAACTGCGAGAAGGGGCCGACCCCCGATCCGTGCGGCGAGTGCGAGTCCTGCGTGGCGCTCGCCCCCACCGGCCCCGGCCACCTCGACGTCATCGAGATCGACGCGGCCTCGCACGGCGGCGTGGACGACGCCCGCGACCTGAGGGAGCGGGCCTTCTTCGCGCCGGTGTCGGCGCGTTTCAAGATCTACATCATCGACGAGGCGCACATGGTGACCCGGGAGGGGTTCAACGCGCTGCTCAAGCTCGTCGAGGAGCCCCCGCCCCACCTGAAGTTCGTCTTCGCGACCACCGAGCCGGAGAAGGTCATCGGGACGATCAAGTCCCGGACCCACCACTACCCCTTCCGGCTGATCCCGCCCGCCGCGCTGCGCGCGCTCATGGAGGAGATCCTCACCTCCGAGGACGTCCCCTTCGAGCCCGCCGCGCTGCCGCTGGTCGTGCGGGCGGGAGCCGGCTCGGCCCGCGACTCCCTGTCGATCCTCGACCAGCTGTTCGCCGGGTCGGACGAGGCGGGCATCACCTACGCCCGGGCGGTGTCCCTGCTGGGCTACACCGACGGGGGCCTGCTCGACGACATGGTCGCGGCCTTCGCGGCGCGGGACGGCGCGCGGGTCTTCCAGGCGGTGAACCAGGTGATCGAGGGCGGCCACGACCCCCGCCGGTTCGCCATGGACCTGCTGGAGCGCTTCCGCGACCTCGTGGTCCTGGCCAACGTGCCCGAGGCGGCCGGCAGCGGTCTGCTCGACCGCCCCGACGACGAGCTGGAGCGGCTCCGCGAGCAGGCCGCCTCGATGGGGCCGGCCGACCTGACCCGGGCGGCGGAGGTCTTCAACGCCGGGCTGGTCGAGATGCGCGGGGCGGCCTCGCCCCGGCTGCTGCTGGAGCTGATGTGCGCCAGGGTGCTGCTCCCCGGAGCCGCCCAGGACGAGGCCGCGCTGCTGGCCCGGCTGGAGCGGCTGGAACGGGGCTCCGCCGGAGCGCACGCGTTCACCGTCCCCGGCCCCGCGGCCGGATACACGCCCCCCGCCGCCGGACACGCCCCGGCCACCGGTTACGCGGCCCCCGCCGCCGGTTACGCGGCCCCCGCCGCGACCGCGCCGTACACGCCGCCCACCGTCGCGCCGCAGACCGTCACGGTCCCCGCCGTCGCGCCGCAGCACGCCGTCGCGTCCGGTCCGGCCGCGGCTCCGCAGGCCGGTACGGCCTCCGCCTCCCCGGCCGGCTCCCAGGACTCCGCCCCGGCGCCCGCCGACGACTGGCCGGTCACGGTCAAGCCCGGCTCCCCCGCCGCTCCGGCCGGGCCGCCGTCTCCGCAGGAGCGGACGCACTCCGTGCCCGCGCAGCCCTCCGCGGCCTCGGCGCCCCTCACGGGCCCCGCCGCCGGTTCCGAGGTGGCGGCCGTGCAGCAGGCGTGGCCGCAGGTGCTCGGCGCGCTGAAGCAGCGCAGCATCGTCGTCTGGGCGAACGTCAACACCAACGCCCAGGTCGTCGGCGTCGAGGGGAAGGTCCTCACCCTGGGCTTCACCCAGGTCGGCGCGATGAAGAACTTCGTCGGCGGCGGGAAGGACACGGTCGTCGCGGCGGCCCTGCAGGACGTGCTGGGCGGCGCCTGGAAGGTCGAGGCCGTCGTGGGCGGCGCCGGCGGGGCCGCCCCGTTCGGGGGCAACCACCCTCCGGTCTCCCCGCCGCAGCCCCCCGCGCCGCGTCCGGCGCCGGAGGCCCCCGGTGCCGGAGGCCCGGATCGGAACGCCCGGCCGGATCAGGGCGGTCCGGCCGGCTCGACCGGCTCGGCCGGGACCGCCCAGGCCGTCGCCGTCGCCGTCGCCCCCGCCCGCCGGGAGACGGCCGCCACGGACGAGTCGTGGCCCGACGCGCCCCTGCCGGAGGACCCCGGTTCGCCGCCCGCCCCGGGCCCCGGTCTCGCCGCGGCCCGTTCGGCCGCCAGGGCCGCGGCCCAGAGCGGCGTCAGGGCGGGCGCCCAGGCCGGTGCCCGCACGCCCGCCCAGCCGGGTCCGCGCCCGGCCGGCGGTTCGTCCGGCTGGCCGGACGCGGTCCCGGGCCGCGGGCCCGGCTTCGAGTCCGACGACGTCGACCCGCTGAACGACGCGGACGCCGACGTCGACGCGCTCACCGGCATGGCGCTCATCCAGCGCGAGCTCGGCGGGCAGATCATCGAGGAGATCGACCACAGCTGACCGGCGGCGCGCCGTACCGGTCCCGGTGGAGGTCCGGCCACGGCCGACCGGCGGCGTGCCGTACCGCGCCCGGCGGAGGTTTAGCGGGCGCACTCGGGGAACACGTGCGACCGCCAGTGCACTACCTGGCTCCGACCCCGTAGGCTCGTGACGACTGACGTCATGGACGAGGAGCGCACGACGGTGAACCCAGGGGATGTCAACCTCCAGCAGTTGCTGGAGCAGGCACAGCTCATGCAGCAGCAGCTGGTGAGCGCCCAGCAGGAGCTGAACGACGCGGAGATCGAGGGCTCGGCGGGCGGCGGCCTGGTCGTGGCCACGGTCAACGGCGGCGGTGAGCTGCTGGAACTGAAGATCAGCCCCGAGGCGGTGGACCCCGGCGACCCCCAGGAGACCGCCGACACCATCGCCGACCTGGTGATCGCGGCGATCCGGGACGCGGTCCGCGCGGCCAACGACCTGCAGCAGGAGAAGCTCGGCCCGCTCGCCCAGGGGCTGGGCGGCGGCGGTCTCGGCCAGCTGCCCGGGTTCTAGGCCATGTACGAAGGGGTCGTCCAGAACCTGATCGACGAGCTGGGCATGCTGCCCGGCGTCGGTCCGAAGAGCGCGCAGCGGATCGCGTTCCACCTGCTGGCCGCCGAGCCGGCCGACGTGAAACGGCTCGCGCACGCGCTGCTGGAGGTCAAGGAGAAGGTCCGCTTCTGCCGGGTCTGCGGGAACGTGGCGGCGGAGGAGGAGTGCCGGATCTGCCGTGACGCCCGGCGCGACCCCCATGTGATCTGCGTCGTCGAGGAGTCCAAGGACGTCGTGGCGATCGAGAAGACCCGGGAGTTCCGCGGCCGCTACCACGTGCTCGGCGGGGCGATCAGCCCGATCGACGGGGTCGGCCCCGACGACCTGCGCATCCGGGAGCTGATGACGCGCCTGGCCGACGGCCGGGTGACGGAGCTGATCATCGCCACCGACCCCAACCTGGAGGGGGAGGCGACGGCGACCTACCTCGCCCGGCTGGTGAAGCCGATGGGCCTGAAAGTGACACGACTGGCCAGCGGTCTGCCTGTGGGCGGTGACCTCGAGTACGCCGACGAGGTCACCCTGGGCCGCGCGTTCGAAGGACGGAGGCTGCTGGATGTCTGAGATCTCCAATGAGTGGAGCGCGTTCGCGGACCGGATCGCGGTGCACGCGCAGAACTACCTCGACGGCCTGACCCGGCTGGCGGGCGGTGAGGGCGGGGACGCCGTCCTGCCGCTGCTGCTGGTCGAGGTCGCCCAGGTCAGCTCGGCCGGCGCACAGCTCGGCGCGAGCCAGGACGTGATCCTGTCGGAGAACTGGGAGCCGCACCTGAGCGCGGACCCCGACGTCGACCCCCTGCGCACGGCGCTCGCCGAGCGGCTGGGCCCGGTGGACGACTACGCCGAGGTCTTCGACCCCTACAAGGACACCGTGGTCACGCCGTACCGCCTCTCGGACGACCTGACGGCGGTGGCGGCCGACCTCATCCACGGCCTGCGGCACTACCGGGCCGGGCGTCCGCTGGAGGCGCTGTGGTGGTGGCAGTACTCCTACTTCAACACCTGGGGCAACCACGCGGGAGCGGCGATGCGGGCGCTCCAGGCGCTCGTCGCCCACACCCGTCTCGACGTGGCCGAAGAGCGCACAACCGTGTGATCGTCCACATAGTGGTCTAAACCAGAAGAACCCTGGTGCCGCGACAGTAGACTGAGAGCTCCACAGCCCTAGATTGCTTCGGAGACATCTCGTGGCGCTCGTTGTTCAGAAGTACGGTGGTTCGTCCGTCGCCGACGCGTCCTGCATCAAGCGGGTCGCGCAGCGGATCGTCGCGACGAAAAAAGCCGGCAACGACGTCGTGGTGGTCGTCTCCGCGATGGGCGACACGACCGACGAGCTGCTGGACCTCGCGCAGCAGGTCTCGCCGCTGCCGCCGGGCCGCGAGCTCGACATGCTGCTGACCTCCGGCGAGCGCATCTCGATGGCCCTGCTGGCGATGGCGATCGCCAACCTGGGCCACGAGGCGCGCTCGTTCACCGGCTCCCAGGCCGGGGTCATCACCGACTCGACCCACGGCAAGGCGCGGATCATCGACGTGACGCCCAGCCGGATCCGGGGGGCGCTCGACGAGGGCCAGATCGCGATCGTGGCGGGCTTCCAGGGCGTCTCGCAGAACACCAAGGACATCACCACGCTGGGCCGGGGCGGCTCCGACACGACCGCGGTCGCGCTGGCCGCCGCCCTGGACGCCGACGTGTGTGAGATCTACACCGACGTGGACGGCATCTTCACCGCAGACCCCCGCATCGTGCCGGCCGCCCGCAAGATCCCCAGGATCTCCTACGAGGAGATGATGGAGATGGCGGCCTGCGGAGCGAAGATCCTGCACCTGCGCTGCGTCGAGTACGCCCGCAGGTTCAGCCTGCCGATCCACGTCAGAAGCTCGTTCAGCACCAAGGAAGGCACGTGGGTCGTCTCCGACCCCGACAGCGAAGGAAACGAGATGGAGCAGCCGATCATCTCCGGCGTCGCGCACGACCGGAGCGAGGCCAAGATCACCGTTGTCGGGGTGCCCGACAAGGTCGGCGAGGCTGCCACGATCTTCAAAACGCTGGCGGACGCCGAGATCAACATCGACATGATCGTGCAGAACGTGTCGGCGGCGGCGACGGGCCGGACGGACATCTCCTTCACGCTGCCCACGACCGACGGCTCCGCGGCACTGACCGCGCTGAAGAAGGTCCAGGAGCGGATCGGCTTCGAGTCGCTGCAGTTCGACGACCAGATCGGGAAGGTCTCGCTGATCGGGGCGGGCATGCGCTCGCACCCGGGCGTCACCGCGACGTTCTTCGCCGCCCTCGCCGACGCGGGGGTGAACATCGAGATGATCTCCACCTCGGAGATCCGCATCTCGGTGATCGTCGGTCAGGACGAGGTGGACGCGGCGGTCGCCGCCGCGCACCGCGCGTTCGACCTCGACGCCGACCAGGTTGAAGCAGTGATCTACGGAGGTACCGGACGATGAGCCGCAAGCCCACCCTCGCCCTGATCGGCGCGACCGGTGCCGTCGGCACCGTGATGCGCGACATCATCTCCTCCCGCGAGGACGTCTACGGCGAGATCAGGCTCGTCGCCTCCGCCCGCTCCGCGGGCAAGGTCCTGCAGGTCCGCGGCGAGAACGTGGTCGTCCAGGCGCTGGCCCCCGAGGTCTTCGACGGCGTGGACATCGCGATCTTCGACGTCCCCGACGAGGTCTCCGCCGAGTGGGTGCCGATCGCGGCCGGCCGCGGCGCGGTCGTCATCGACAAGTCCGGCACCTTCCGGATGGACCCCGAGGTCCCGCTGGTGGTGCCCGAGGTCAACCCGGAGGCCGCGCGCAACCGGCCGCGGAACATCATCTCCACCCCTAACTGCACCACGCTGTCGATGATGGCCGCGATGGGCGCGCTGCACGAGCAGTACGGCCTGCGCGAGCTGGTGGTCGCCTCCTACCAGGCGGTCTCCGGCGCGGGCGTGGCCGGTGCGGCGCGGCTCTACGACGAGGTCGAGGCCCTGGCCGGCGACCGTACGGTGGGCCAGACCGCGGGCGACGTGCGCAAGGCCCTGCAGAACAAGCTGGGCGACGGCGAGTCGCCGTTCCCGGCGCCGGTGGCGTTCAACGTCGTGCCGTGGGCGGGCTCGCTCAAGGACGGCGGCTGGGCCTCCGAGGAGCTCAAGCTCCGCAACGAGTCCCGTAAGATCCTCGGCATCGACGACCTGAAGGTCTCGGCGACCTGCGTCCGCGTCCCGGTGATCACCACGCACTCGCTGGCCGTGCACGCGACCTTCGAGCGCGAGGTCACCGTCGCCGACGCCCACCGGATCCTGGAGGCCGCCCCGACCGTGGTCGTCATGGACGACCCGGCCAACGGCGTCTACCCGACCCCGGCCGACGTCGTCGGCACCGACCCCACCTACGTGGGCCGGATCCGCCAGGCGCTGGACTTCCCGAACACGCTCGACCTGTTCGTCTGCGGCGACAACCTCCGCAAGGGCGCGGCCCTGAACGCGGCGGAGATCGCCGAGCTGGTCGCGGCCGAGTTCACCGGCTGACGCCTTCGCCCGGACCGTGACGGGCCCCTTCCGCCGTGCGGCGGGAGGGGCCCGTTCCCGTGGGGACCCGGAGCGGTCGGAGCCGGCCTCCCGCGCGTCAGCGGAAGAGGATGTCCCAGTGCGACGGCGTGCGGGCGTAGAGGGACTCCGGGGAGCCGTAGAGGAGCGCCCCGTCGGAGCGCACGCCGCGGAACGGCTGGGTGCGGGTGATGTGCCGGTCGACGCAGGCGTTGGGCGCCACGTCCAGCTTGTAGCCGTTCCCGTGGCTGTAGCGGCCGACCACGTGGCCGATCTCGGTGCCGCCGGTCAGGGTGACCGGGCAGCCGCTGCGGCGCTTGAGCCGGATCGCCCCCCTCAGCGTCCTGGTCCTGATCGCCTCCAGCGAGGTGCACTGCCGGATCCAGCGGTCGGTGCACCCGCCGGACGAGTACAGCCCCAGACCGGCCCGCTGCGCCCGCCTGGCCGCCTGGCTGTGGCCGAGCCACACCGGCCGCACCCGGCGGGGCCGGGACGCCGGGGCCGCCAGCCGCATCGGAACCCCCGACGCGGCCGCGGAGACCGGCGCCGGGACCGGGCCGCGGGCAGGGGCGGCGGTGACGCCGGCCGCTGCGATGAACGTTGTCTGTACGGCGAACAGGGCGCCGGCGGCAAGCCGGACAGCCCTCCGTTCGCAGGGACGTGTCCCCATACACCTTTTCCTTGTCGCGGATTCGCCCTTCCGCCGAGAAGATCAGTCCCACGCCCGGAGCCGGATGACGCCCGGGACGCTCCGATCTTTGCCCTGTGATGTCGATCACCGTGAGGCGCCATGACTCACGGGGGATCGGGCCGTACAGTGACGAGCGTGGCCGAGCCGACCCGGAGGACCAGGGGATCCGACAGGACCCGCGAAGCGATCGTGGAGACGGCCCTGCGGCTGTTCCGCGAACGGGGTTACGAGGCGACCACCATGCGGGCCATCGCGGCCGAGGCCGGGGTCTCCGTGGGCAACGCCTACTACTACTTCTCGTCCAAGGAGGCGCTGGTCCAGGCCTACTACGACCGGGCGCAGGCCGAGCACGAGGCGGCGTGCGAGCGGGTGCTGGCCACCGAGCGGTCCCTGGCCGGGCGCCTGGGCGGGGTGCTGCGGGAGTGGGTGCGGGTCTCCGAGCCGTACCACGAGTTCGCGGTGAAGTTCTTCAAGCACGCGGCCGAGCCGAGCAACCCGCTCAGCCCGTTCAGCGCCGACTCCTCGCCGGCGCGGGAGGCGTCGATCGCGATCTACCGCCGGGTCGTCGAGGGCTCGGCCGGCCGGATGGACGCCGAGATCAGGGCGGAGCTGCCGGAGCTGCTCTGGCTGCTGTCCATGGGCGTGGTGCTGTTCTGGGTGCACGACGACTCGGAGGGCTGTCGGCGGACCCACCGGTTCATCGACCTGACCGTGCCGCTGGTCGACCGGCTGGTCGGCCTGTCCCACCTGCCGGGTCTGCGGGGCGTGGCGAAGGACTTCATCGCCGGGGTGCACGAGCTGCGCTCCTGACGGCCCGCTCCCGTAACATACCGTCCGGTTGGTACGGTCAGATCGTTGACATCCCCCGGGTCGGGTACGGCAAGCTGGAACAGAATTTCGTTCTAGACGGTGACGTCGACGGCCACGCCGCCGGTCGCACCGGCGGGGCGGCGGCAGGGGCGGGGACCGCGGCACGGGCCGCGGGACGGAGTCCGGGCAGGGAGCATGGGAGGCACATGATGGCGACGGGCGCACGCTGGGGGATGACGGTCCCCTTCTACGACCGCTCACTGGCGGGCTCGAAGGAACTGGTGGCCGAGCTCCCCGGACTCGGCTACACCGACATGTGGTCGGCCGAGGTCAACGGCGTCGACGGCTTCACCCCGCTCGCGCTGGCCAACGAGTGGGCTCCCGGCCTGCGCCTGGGCAGCGCGATCGTCCCCGCCTCCACCCGGGGCCCCGGCCTGCTGGCCATGTCCGCCGCCACGCTCGCCGACCTCGCCCCGGACCGGTTCGTGCTGGGCATCGGGGCCTCCTCCCCGGCCATCGTCGAGCGCTGGAACGCCGGGGAGTTCACCAGGCCCTTCTCCAGGACCCGCGACACGCTGCGCTTCCTGAAGAAGGCCCTGGCGGGCGAGAAGGTCACCGAGAAGTACGAGACGTTCGAGGTCAAGGGCTTCAAGCTGGAGCGCGCGCCCAAGGTCGCCCCCAGGATCGTGCTGGCCGCGCTGCGGCCCCGGATGCTCCGCCTGGCCGCCGAGGAGGCCGACGGCGCGATCACCAACTGGCTCTCGCCGGAGGACGTCCGGAAGGTCCGCGCGGAGATCGGCCCGGAGACCGAGCTGGTCGCCCGGTTGTTCGTGTGCGTCAGCGAGGACGCCGACAAGGTCCGGGAACTGGGCCGGTGGATGCTCGCCAGCTACCTGACCGTCCCGGTCTACGCGGCCTTCCACGACTGGCTGGGACGCGGCGACGTGCTGCGGCCGATGCACGAGGCCTGGGCCGCGGGGGACCGGCAGGCGGCGCTGGCGGCCATCCCCGACGAGGTCGTGGACGCGCTCATCGTGCACGGCGACGCGGCCACCTGCCGGGCCAGGATCCGCCGGTACGTCGAGAACGGCCTCGACACCCCGGTGCTCGCGCCCATCCCCGGCGGCGAGGTGCCGATCGCGCAGGCCGTACGGGATCTGGCGCCGAACGCGGAGTGAGCGCGGGGCCGTGCGGACGACCCGGCGCCGGGTGGGGCCGACGCGGCGCGGGGCCGCCGGGCGGGACGGGTGCGGAGTCCCGGGAACCCGAAGAGGGGGCCACGCGTTATATCGCAAGACCACGGGGTAGTCCGCGGTCCGGCGGACGTGTTCTGCGAGGAGGTTCCCCATGGCGAAGGCGGCGCGGGCGGCACAGGCGTGGCGGGTGTACCGGGACGTGTCGAAGCCCGGGTCTCCCGGGCTCGGCGCGCGGCTGCGGGCGATGCCGCGGCTCGTCGGCTCGGTGATGCGCGGCGCGTATCCCGGCATGGGGCGGGGGAGGCTGGCCACGATGGGCCTCGGCGTGCTCTACATGGTCTCGCCCATCGACCTCGTCCCGGACTTCCTGGCGCTGGTCGGGGTGGCCGACGACTTCGGCGTCTTCCTCTGGCTGATGGGCTCGCTGCTCGGTGAGAGCGGGCGCTACGTCGAGTGGGAGCGCCGCCGTCTCGCCGGCCCTCCCGCCGCCGGGCCCTTGCGCTAGATCTGCTCCATCCTGAGCCACGCCCGCGACGGGAGCGGGTGCCCGAACAGGCGGGCGGCGTTGCCGTAGGCCACCCGGGCGATGTCGGCGGGCGGGAGGCTGCCCAGGTTGCGGGCGAGCGCCTGCTGGGTGTCGGGCCAGGTCGAGTCGGAGTGCGGGTAGCCGCTCTCCAGCAGGACGTGCTCCAGGCCGACCGCCAGGCGCACGCCCGACAGCGCGTGGTCGTCGAGCGTGCCGAAGAAGAAGTTGCGGCGCAGGACCTCGCTGGGCTTCAGCCCGCCCTCCCAGGCGGCCTCTCCGGCGACCGGGTGGTCCAGCGCGTAGTCGGCCCGCTCGGCGAGCATCGGCAGCCAGCCCACGCCCCCCTCCACGATCAGGATCCGCAGCGCGGGGAAGCGCAGCGGCACGCCCGACCAGAGCCAGTCGGCGCAGGCGAACATGGCGCTGGCCGGCATGAGCGTGGTGATCGCCTCGACGGGGGTGTCGGGCGAGGGCACCGGGGTCCAGGAGCCCGCACCGGTGTGCAGGCAGACGACGGTGCCGGTCTCCTCGCAGGCGCGGAAGAACGGGTCCCAGTGCTCGCCGTGGATCGACGGCAGGCGCAGCCGGGTGGGGAACTCGGGGAACAGCACGGCCTTGAACCCGCGCGAGGCGTTGTCCCGGACCTCCTTGGCCGCGAGCTCGGGGTCGGTCAGCCACGGCAGCTGCAGGGCGATGATCCGCTCCGGGTAGGCGCCGGCCCAGACGTCGACGTGCCAGTCGTTCCAGGCCCGCAGGACCGCCAGGCCCAGCTCCTGGTCGCGGGTGCGGGAGAAGACCATGCCCGCCTGCCCGGCGAGCATGCCGGGGAAGCAGAGCGCCGCCCAGATGCCCGCGCGGTCCATGTCCCCGATCCGGGCCTCGATGTCGTGGCAGCCCGGGCGCATGTGCTCGAACCGGACCGGGTCGAGCGTCCGCTGCTCGCGCGGCAGGCCCGCGCCGACGTCGAGGCCGGCGCACGGGTAGGTGGCCCCGCCGTACCGCCAGACCTGGTGGCCCGACTCGGTCTCCACCACCTTGGGCGCGACCTCGGCGTATTTCTCCGGGAGCCGGCCCTCGAACATGTCGGGCGGCTCGATCAGGTGGTCGTCGGCCGAGATGATCACATGGTCCCGCCGCCTGGGCTCGGGGTCGGGCAGTAGCGGCGTAGTCACGCGGTCAACGGTACGGCGTTGGCGTCACGCTGGACAAGCGATGGGGTCTCGTGTTGATCCCGAAGGTCAAGCGTTTACCGAAGGTCCGCAGAAGGCCTCGGCCTTCAGGACTCTGTTGCTCAATTCGTCGTGGCTTCTCGAAAGCGGCTGATGCCCTGAATGAGCTTCCCCTCGTAACGTGGAGACCGAACCGAGAGAGGTTGGGTCGTGGCAGGAACCACGAGGCGTCGCTTTGATCCGGAGTTCCGGGCCGGAGCGGTACGGATCGTCAAGGAGACCGGCAAGCCCGTCGCGCACGTCGCGCGGGATCTCGGCATCAACGCGTACACGCTGCACAACTGGGTGCAGATGGACCGGCTTGCCGACGGGTCGGCCGGCGGGAACGGCGGAGGCGGAACGCTGAAGGAGTCCGAGCAGGAGGAGCTGGCCCGGCTGCGGGCCCTGCCCTCTGCGCCCGCGATGCACCACCGCCGCGATCGGGCTGCGCCAGCTCACCGTCCGCCCTCGCGGCCAGCACG
This sequence comes from Planomonospora antibiotica, assembly GCF_014647955.1. Lineage (NCBI taxonomy): Bacteria > Bacillati > Actinomycetota > Actinomycetes > Streptosporangiales > Streptosporangiaceae > Planomonospora > Planomonospora antibiotica. Next base: position 94,229 of record NZ_BMQE01000027.1, read on the forward strand.
AGGCACTGGAACGCGCCCGCCGCGAGCAACTCACCGACGCCTGGAAAGAGCGC
>NZ_BMQE01000028.1:0-88659 GCF_014647955.1 Planomonospora antibiotica
TGGCCGTACTCACCGGTGGCTTGCCGCACGTCCGAGATCCTTAACTACGCGGCCTTGGGTCTTGTCGTAGCGGGTGGCGATGCCCCGCCAGGCCTTCATCTTGTTGATCAACCGCTCGACGGTGTTGCGCTCCTTATACAGCTCGGCGTCGTGACTGACGGGCCGGCCGCCCCTGCTGCCCTTCTTCCTCCGGTTGGCGGCCTGGTCCCGCTTCTCCGGGATGACTACCTTGATATGGCGTTTACGCAGGTAGGCGCGGTTGCCGCGGGAGGAGTAGGCCTTGTCGCCGGCGACCGCGCCGGGCCGGGTGCGGGGACGACCGACCGGCCCCCGCACCCGTATCCCCTGCAGCACCGGGACGAACTGCGGGCTGTCGGCGGCCTGCCCCGCGGTCACGACGAACGCCAGCGGGCGGCACCCGCGGTCGGCGGCGAGATGGATCTTACTGGTCTGCCCGCCCCTCGACCGTCCGAGCAGGGCGGCTTTCAGCCGGAGTTTCCGTCGCCGCCGGATGCGTCGCCGTTCTTCTCCTTCGGGATCTCCCGCCACTGCCCGCCCGTCCGAAACCGCCAGATCACGCCCTCGAACTGCTGCCGCAGCCGCTGCGGGTACGGGCCGTACCTGCCAATCGGCAGGTACGGCTCGATGAACTGCCACTCCTCGTCCGTCAGTTGCGCACGCGTCACGCCCGACGGTCTACCGGATCAGACCCCGGCATGAGAACGAATCCCCGCAATTGATCACAACTCGATACGTGCCCTAGGTCGGCGGCCGACAAGGTCGCCGCCCGCCTCGCCGAGACCAAGGCCGCCCGGGAGCACGGCGGGCTGCACCTGGTCGCCGGATGAGGCCGACGTTCGGCCGGCCCCCACCCTCCAGGGCGGGAAGGAGGCCGCGCTGACGTCGGCGTCGCAGATCCGAAAAGTCGTTGATCTCGAGGTAGGGGCTCTCGCGTCCGCCGCCGGCGACGGGGAGGCCTGCGCTGGATCAGGTCGTGCTGGAATCGGAGCCGGGACGGTCACCGGTCGCGGCCGATGGAGGCAGGGTGAGGTGGACGCACACGCCTTCGTGTCGTTCCTTTTCCATCCGCGCGGTGCCGCCGTGCATCTCCATGATCTTCTCGACGATGGACAGGCCGATGCCGGCGCCCTCGACGGCCTGCTCCTCGGCCTGCGGCGTGCGGTAGAACTCCTCGAAAACGCGCCGCAGGTCCTCCGACTCCACCCCGACGCCGGTGTCGTGGATCTCCACTCCGGGCGCGGGACCGGCGACGACGACCACGTCGATCGCGCCGCCGCGGGAGGTGAACTTGATCGCGTTGTCCAGGACCTGCAGCAGCGCGTTGCCCAGCCGCTCGGCATCGGCCCACACCACCACCGGGCCGGGGGCGTGCAGGTTGAGCACCAGCTGTTTGAGCTCGGCGGCCGGGGCGGATCGCTCGACCGTCTGGCGGGCCAGCTCGGCCAGGTCGATGCGGGCGGGGGTGAAGGTGGCGGTCTGCGCTTTGAGGCTGGCCATCAGCAGCAGCGCGTTGACCAGGCGCAGCATGCGCTCGCTGCTGCGTTCGATGCCCTGCAGGAAGCGCCGGGTGGTGGCGGTGTCCAGGTCGCCGTCCTGGGCCAGTTCCAGGTAGCTGCGGATCGCGGTGAGCGGGGTGCGCAGTTCGTGGTTGACGCTGCGCAGGAACTGGTTCTTCAGCTGCTCCAGGGCGTGCAGCCGCCGCAGCACCTCTTCGGTCTGGTGGGCGCGGCCGTGCAGTTCGATCAGGGTGGCGGCGTGGGTGGCCAGGGTGTGCAGGGCCTGGTGCTGGGCGGCATCGAGCCGGCGCGGGCGGTGGTCCATCACGCAGACCGTGCCCAGGGCGTTTCCCTGGCCGGTGATCAGCGGGACGCCGGTGTAGGACCGTATGTGCGGGGGGCCGGTCACGATCGGGGTGTCGCGGAACCGCGGGTCGGCGGCCGCGTCGGGGACCTCCAGCAGTTCGCATCCGGCCACGGTGTGGTCGCAGAACGGGACCGGCGGGTTCACCCCGGTCAGGTCGGTGCCGGCGCGGCCCTTGACGTACTGACGATCCTCGGCGACCAGGTTGACCAGCGCGATCGGCGCCCGGCAGACGTGCGCGGCCGAGATGGCGATGGCCTGGAAGTCCGGCTCCAGCAGGCTCTCCAGCGCGTTCAGCTCATCGAGCTCGCGCACCCGTCCGGTCGCATCGGCCGCCGGTTCCTCGCCCATCGCCGACCTCCCTGTGTCATGGCGTCATCATCTCGATGCTCGCAGATCAGCCCTACCCGGCACTGACCATCGGGAACAGGCGACCGGTTTCCTGCAGCGGGCCGAGCCGCACGCCCATCGCTTCTGCCCCGAGGTCACCCGGCGCGGTACGGCCATCGGCGACCCCGACGGCCGGATGACTCCCGAGGCCGTCGCCGACGTCGTGGCCTGCCTGGCGGCCGCCGCAGTCCTGCTCGGCGACTGGAGGGGGCATTCGCTGCGCCGCGGGTTCGCCACCGCCGCCCGCCGCCAGGGCCACGCCCTGGAACGCATCGGCCGCCACGGCGGATGGGCCGACGGACTAAGCGGACACGAGGAAGCGCTGGTCGGCGGACGTCTCCGTACGGCTGGGCGGACATGGGGGTGCGGGCCGGCGGACATCGGCAATGCTGGTCGACGGCCTGGTGAACCTCTCGACCGAGCCCGTTTCAGACGATCGTTGTTCTCTTGGGATCAGGTGACCCGGATCGCGGCGCGGGCATCTGCCGGTGGATGCTGGTTGCGGACAAGCCGACTCCCCGCCCACCCCGCCACGAAACCCGCGCCGACATGCTGCCCACCAGAACTCAACGCCGGCATGCCGAACCGGCGGGGAGACTATGCGCACGGGCGTAGGGTCAGTCGGGCCATCCCGCCCGGGTACCGGTGCGTCTCGACCAGGTCCAGTGCGGTGCGCGGCTGGCCGTCGGGGAACAGCTTACGGCCGGAACCGACGACGACGGGGTTGAGCAGCAGCCGGATCTCATCGATCTGGCCGGCGGCGAGCAGGTGGCGCATGAGGGCGGCGCTGCCGTACATGAGCAGGTCGCCGTCACCGGCCTGCTTGAGGGCGGCGACCTGGTCGGCGACATCGCCGTGGGCGCCATCGAGGATCTCGGCGCCGTGCCAGGTCGGCTCGCGCAATGTGGTCGAGGCGACGTACTTGGGCATCGTGTTCATCTTGTCGGCGAAGCCCATCGGATCTTTGCGGGACGGCCAGGCCTCGGCGAAACCGTCGTAGGTCGTCCGGCCCAGCAGCAGGGCCTCCGCGCCGAGCACCAGCTCGAGCGCGTCCTTCATGTTCTCCTCGTCGTGGAAGTCGAACGACCAGGTCTCCGGGGCCTCCATCACGCCGTCGAGGGTGACGAAGGCCGAGACGATCACGCGTCGCATCGTGGAACTCCTGAGATCTTGGATGCCTGTGGAATAACTGTGCCCGTCGCACACTGTGCCCGTCGCACACTGTGTACGATAGGCATAGTCCCGTTCGGGTTGCAAGATCGGGCTGCGAGAAGGGATCGACGATGACCACCACACCTGCCGACGACGAAGAGAGCATCCTGACGCTGTTGTGGTCCCCGCCGCCACCACCACGCTTCGGACCACAGCCCTCACTGACCCGTGCCGCCCTGGCCGCGGCCGCGGTGCACATCGCGGACGCCGAAGGTCTGCACGCCGTGTCGATGCAGCGAGTCGCCACCGCCCTCGGAGTCACGAAGAACGCGCTCTACCGCTACGTGCGCAGCAAAGCCGAGCTCATCGCGCTGACCATCGAACACGCCGTCGAAGACCCGCCGGACCTGTCCCCCATCCCCGACTGGCGCCTTCGCGTCGAACAGTGGGCCGACGACCTGCACGCCGTCTGGCAACGCCACCCGTGGCTGTCGGCGGCCACGATCGGCGATCGGCCCATGGGCCCACACGAGGTCGGTTGGATCGAGACCGCGCTGGCCGCCATCGGCCCGAGTGGACTGCCGGTCACCCAGCGCCTGGACGTCGTGCTGGCCATGTTCGCCCTCGTGCGCTCCGCCGCCGTCACCGGCACGGGCACCCAGCCCTGGACGCTTCCCGGCGACACCGGGCAACGCCTGCTCGCCCGACTGCGGGAACACCCGGCGCAGTACCCGGCCCTCCTGCGCGCCAGCGCCACGTTCGCCGATGACGGGAACAGCCACCCGCACGCCACCTCGGCGGCAGGCGCGCAACCCGCGGCCACACCCGTGAACAGCGGCTGGCGGACCGGCCTACGTCTGCTGCTCGACGGCCTCGAAGCGAGCGCGGCGCCACGGCGGTGAGCGGCGGCGCCTACTCGCAGCGGCCGCCTTCGTCGGTTTCAGGCTGCCGCTCGGGGGGACTTCCACTTTGGACGTGGACACCTTGAGACCTGGACCATGGAATGGTTCAGGGAGAGGAGTCCTCGTTGCTGAAGCTGGAGCGCGAGATCCTGCGCAAGGCCGCGGCCTGTTTCGCGCGGGAGACGTTGGGGTGAGCCGTTTGGCCCTTCGTCGCCGACCACGCGCGCGCCTTCGGCGTCAAACGGCTGTGCCGGGTCCTGGGCCTGTCCCGCTCGGGGTTCTGTCGCCGGCGTGCCGCCGCGCCCGCCCGGGCGGGCGCGGATCGCCGCCGATGAGCGTCTGGCCGAACGCATCCGGACCGTGCACGCCGCCTCCGGGCAGACCCGCGGGTGCACGCCGAGCTGCGCGGCAACGGGTTGTGCGTCAATCGCAAGCGGGTGGAGAGCCTCATGCGCGAGCACCGGATCGTGGGCCGGCACCATCGGCGCCGGGTGCACACCACCGTGCCGGATCCGGCTCTTTCGACCGTGCCGGACCTGCTGGAGCGGGACTTCACCGCGCCCGCGCCCGATGTCCGCTGGGTCGGCGACATCACGTATCTGCCGGTGGGCGGGCGGTGGATGTACCTGGCCACGGTGATCGACGTGTACTCGCGGCGGCTGGTCGGTTATGCGACGGCCGAGCACATGCGCGCCGAACTGGTGGTCGATGCGCTGGCGGCGGCGGTGCGGATCCGGGGCGGCGAGGTGACCGGGGTGGTTTTCCACTCGGATCACGGCGGGCAGTACGGCTCGCCCGCCTTCACCTGTGCCTGCGAGGCGTTCGGGGTGCGCCGGTCGATGGGCGCGGTCGGTTCCAGCGCCGACAACGCGCTGGCGGAGTCGTTCTTCGCCTCCCTCAAGCGGGAGATCCTGCCGGCCGGGGGCCGGGCGAGCATGGCCCAGGCGCGGCTGGAGGTCTTCCGGTGGCCGGCGTTCTACAACATGCGGCGCAGGCATTCGGCGCTGGGTTACCTCAGCCCGGTCGAGTTCGAGAAGAGATCATCTATGCTGGCAGCCGCCGCATAGCAACCGGTGTCCACGTTCAGGGTGGAAGTCCCTCCCCGCACCGACACGCTCCGCCTCGTCAAAACCCGTTGGCGGACCACGGCGACCACTGTTACCTTGGCGGAGGCCGTGCGAGAGAACGAGGAGGTGGTACCCGTGAACGCAGTGTCGACATGGGTGCTCCCCTCCGGGGTCGCGGTCGGGCGATAGGTCGTCCGGGAGCGCCGTTCAGAGCACTCCCGAAAGGTACGACCATGCGATTCACCTCCGAGCAGCGCCTCGACGACGGCGTCCTCGAGCGCGAATTCACCCTCGGTGAGATCCCCGGCACCCTGTGGACGCCCGCATCGGCGTCCGCATCCGCACCGGTGCCGCTGATCCTGCTCGGCCACCCCGGCGGAGTGCGCAAGATGCACTCCCGGCTGGTGGCCCGAGCCCGGCACGCCGCGGCGGACGGCTTCGCCACGGCCACCATCGAGCTTCCCGGGGGCGGTGAGCGGCCTCGTTTCGCCGCCGCCGAGCAGGCCCGCGCCGACCTGCAGCGGGCGCTGCAGGCCGGCGAGCCGGTCTCCGAGGAGATCGTCGACCGGCTTGTCCTCCCGCTGGTCGAAAAGGCGGTCCCGGAATGGCAGACCACCTTGGACGCCCTCCTTGCGCTGCCCGAGATCGGCGGTCCGGTCGGGTACTCGGGAGGGGTGATCTCCATCGGCACCCGGCTGGCGGTGGTCGAGCCGCGCATCTCGGCCGCCGTTCTGTTCGCCGGGAGCTTCGTGCCGCGCATCATGTTCGAGGAGGCCCGGCGGGTCACCATTCCACTGCTGGTCCTGCTGCAGTGGGACGACGAGGGCAATGACCGGCGGATGGCCCTGGACCTGTTCGACGCCTTCGGCTCCAAGGAGAAGACGTTGCACGCCAATATGGGCGGGCACACCGGCGTCCCGCAGTTCGAGGGGGACGCCGCAGGCCGGTTCTTCACCCGGCATCTGAGCTAGCCGCCGACCATCCCCGCCTTGAGCCGTCCGGCGTGCGGCGGAAGGTTCAGGCGCTCTCGGCGGCCCGCAGCGCGGCCGCGATCAGCATCTCCACGGCACGCTGCTGGTTCGGTGTGATGCACTCGAACTCGGTGGTGTATCTGCTGGTCAGCATGGCCCACGCCGCGGCGGGGCCGTACTGGCCGGCCAGCCGCCCGGCTTCTTCGACCACCCGGTCGAAGCCCTCGCCGGCGTGCGTGACCAGCTGCGCGGCTGCCGCCGATGCGGCGGCGCGCTCCTGCTCGTGATCCGCCATGTCCATCCTCGTGCGCCTTTCGGCCGGGTCAGCGTGCCGACGGCAGATCGTATACGGTGACGGCGATGCCCCGATCGTCGAGGCAACAGTTGATCAGGGGTTCGATGCGGTCCCATGATCCACTCGCCGGTCCTGCGCCGATGAGGGGCAGATGCGCGTCGCCTGGCGTTCGGCGGCGGCTCCGGCCAGGGCGGTCAGGCACTGCTGCAGGGCGCCGTAGCGGAGGGGGCGCTGCGGTCGCCCCGCTGGACGCCCGCGGCGGTGCGCAGGCCGGCGGCGGTGCGGATGCCGTGCTGGGCGACCATGTCGACCGCCCGGAGCCCGCCGGCGACCTGAACGGTCTGCATCGTGCCGAGGGCGAAGCCGTCGCCGGAGCGGTACCAGGCGCGGCAGGCGGCTTCCGGTTCGGGCCAGCGCCGGGAGAGCGCGGTGACGAAGCCGCATTCCCACGCGCCGATGTCGTTGCACACGTGAGCGATGATCAGCAGGCCGCCCCCCGGCACGCAGAGGTCACAGGAAGGCGGCGACCATCTCGGCGAACTCCTCGCAGGTGACGATCCGCACGCCCAGGTCTTCGGCCTTGGCCCGCTTGGATCCGGCCTTCTCCCCGGCGACCAGCAGCGCGGTCTTGGCCGAAACGCTGGAGGAGGCCTTGCCGCCGGCGCGCTCGATCAGCTCGTTGACCTGGTTGCGCGACAGCTCCTGCGGACGGCCGGTCATCGTCCCGGTGGCCACCACCGCCATGCCCGCCAGCGGCAGCGCGGCGGCCGGAGCGTTCCCGGCGCCGTCCCCGCCGACGGCCGGGTCCGCGGACATCGCGACGGCGCCGGGCTCGGTCATGTTGACGCCCGCCGCGATCAGCTTGTCGATCAGCGGCCGCAGCTCGGCCAGCTCCTCGAGCATGAGCTTGGCCTTCTCGGCGCCCATCCCGTCGACGGCCTGGACGGCGTCGGCGTCGGCGTCAGCGGCTGGCGCTGTCGGAGGGCTACCGAGGACACCATGGATCTCCTCCCCTCCCACAGGCCGTCTTCGTCGCCGTCAACCGCGGGTCGGCAGGAAGAGCGGTTCCGACTGAAGGAAAGCTGCAGCTCATCATCCGGACGGCTTGATGGAATATGTCTTCGTGCGGAGTGGTGCGCAATCACCGGAGCAGTCCGAGCCGTCACCGGCCGCGGGAGCAGGCTGGCGGCGCCGAATGCCGGGCCGTCGCACCGCTACGGACGAAAGATCAGCGACTGCGAGTGCGCCGGGGCGCCCGATATCGGTCGATCGGAATATGGATTCCGGGCAGCTCATTCAGGAAGTATCGCGATCGGTGGACTCCGTCTCCGATCAAGGCATCTGATCCGAAGGCTGACATGAACACCTTTTGACAGTTGACGCTAACGGAAGGCGGAGCGTACTCTCTGTATGTGGTCGCCCACTGTTCCAGAAGTGCCGATGTTGTTTGCATATTATAAATGGATCCCCTGCAGGACCGCCGGGTCAAGAACTCGCGGACAATGATGACCGCCTTTAAGGCGGAGATCTGTATGACTCTCCCCGAAGGCTGACCATGTTATTCAATCGGGGCCGACGTAGCGCTCACCCGCCAATCGATCGCGACCGGAGAAATGCCGGATTGTGAAACCTCACGCACGTTTGCGACACGAAGGAGACTGGCCGGAACTGCGATGACTCGGCGAGCCCGCCACCAAAGAAAGCGTCTCGGGCGCCGATGAACATCGTCCGGAATAATCATCTGAGCTATGGATCCATCCATCGGGACCCTGCGGGCCGCCCAGGCACATGAAGGGCGCGTCGGATGGCCCGCCTCCTCCCATCGCTCCGATCATCCGGACGGGACGGCAGGGAACGGGGCAATCCATCCATCTGCACTGAATTCAAAGGCGGCCGACCTATTTGCTTTTCCTCTGACGGTCGAGGGAAACCCGTTCCGGTAAGGCCTTGATTTGCTCTGCATATCATCGAATAGCTCCTGATCGAATGCTGGAAATCGACAATCCCCGAACGCGGAAAGGTGACGTCCATGTCCGATGACCACATGACCTCCTTGAACGAGGCGATCGAGACCACTGTCGCTCCCCAGGCGGCGGAGACGGACAGGGCCGGCGCGTTCCCCCGCTCCAGCATCGACGCACTCGCCAAGGCCGGACTGCTCGGCCTGATCAGCGCGGCCGAGATGGGCGGGCGCGGCGAAGGGCTCCCCGCGGCGGCACGGGTGATCGAGCGACTGAGCGGTGCCTGCGGCTCCACCGCGATGGTCGTGCTCATGCACTACGCCGCCACCGCGTTGATCGAGGCGCACGGTGACGAGCGCGTCCGCCGGGAGATCGCCCGAGACGAGCACCTGACGACCCTCGCCTTCTCCGAAGCCGGCTCTCGCAGCCACTTCTGGGCGCCTCTCGGTACGGCGACGGCCGACGGCGACCGGGTGCGGCTGGACGCGCGCAAGAGCTGGATCACCGCGGCGGGGGAGGCCGACAGCTACGTGTGGTCGAGCCGCCCCGTGGAGGCGGAGGGGCCGATGAGCATCTGGTTCGTCTCCAGCAGGTCGCCGGGTCTGGACATCATCGGGTCGTTCGACGGGTTCGGTCTGCGGGGGAACGCCTCCAAACCGGTGACGGGCCGGTCCGTCACGGTCGATCGCTCGGCCCTGCTCGGGGGCGACGGCGCCGGCCTCGAGATCGCGCTGCAGACCGCCCTGCCGTACTTCCTGGTGCTGAACGCCTCCTTCTCGCTCGGGCTCATGGAGGCGCTGGTCGCCAAGGCGCATGACCACCTCCTCCACTCCCGGCTCGATCATCTGGGCCAGAGCCTGGCCGACCAGCCGTTGCAGCGTGCGAGGTTCGCGGAGCTGAGCATCCGCACCGACATGGTGCGGGCGTTCATCGACGACACCCTCGCCGCTCTGGGAAGCGGGCGCGAGGACGCGACCCTGCGCGTCCTGCAGGTCAAGGCCGTGGCGGCGGAAGCGGCCGCGGAGGTCGCCGACGGCGTGATGCGGCTGTGCGGGGGATCGGCCTTCCGGAAGGAGACGGGCGTGGAGCGGCTGTTCCGCGATGCGCTGGCCGCCCGGGTGATGGCTCCGACGACCGAAGCGCTGCACGACTTCGTCGGCCGGGCGACGCTCGGCATGCCCCTCTTCTAGGAAAGGACCCCCACGATGACATTGGTGATGGGCGCCGTCGCCTACGACCCCAAGGTGGTCACCATCTGGGGAGGCTTCCGGGCTTGGCTGATCGAGCACGGGCTTCCCTTCGACTTCGTCCTCTACTCGCACTACGAGCGGCAGGTCGAAGACCTCGTCGCAGGGCGCATCGACGCGGCCTGGAACTCGCCGCTGGCGTGGATCCGGGCGCGCCGCCTCGCCGAGGCGGCCGACCGCCGGCTGACGCCCCTCGTCATGCGCGACACCGATCGGGACCTCACCTCCGTGATCGTGGTCCGCAGCGACTCGCCGTACAAGGACGTCGCGGACCTGAAGGGAGAGACCGTCGCGGTCGGTGCGGTGGACTCCCCGCAGGCCACGCTCATCCCGTCCTCGTTCCTGGCCGGACGCGGCCTGCGGCCGGGGGCCGAGGTCGCGATCCGCCGCTTCGACGTGGGCGTGGGCCTGCACGGTGACCACATCGGAGGTGAGCGGGACGCCGCGCGGGCTCTCATGGCGGGCGAGGTGGCCGCGGCGTGCATGATCGACGCCAATCACCTGCTGTTCGGACGCGAGGGCACGCTGGCGGCCGGGAGCACCCGGGTGCTGGCCCAGACCGCGCCCTTCGACCACTGCAACATGAGCGTGGGCGACACCGTGCCGGAGGAGGTGATGCGCAGGTTCGGTGCCCTGCTCCTGTCCATGTCGTATGCGGATCCGCAGGTGCGGCCGCTGTTCGACCTCGAGGGCCTGACCGTGTGGCAGCCCGGTCGGACCAGCGGGTACGCCGCGCTGGAGACCGCCGTCGACGAGAGCGGTTTCTACGACGGGCAGGGCGCGGTCACGGCGGCCGGGTACGCGCCATGACGCCGCGCTTCCTGGACCTCGGCGAGCTCGGTTTCGAGCGCGGCGCCCACCTGCTCGTGCAGCGGGCTCTGGGTGAACTGCGGCCGGGGGCCGAACTGGCGGTCACCGGGCGCGATCCCGCGCTCCTGGTCCATCTCGAGGCCTGGTGCCGTAAGCAGGGGCACCAGGTACGGCGCGCCGGCGACACCGACGACGACGTCCGCGCGTGGATCACGCGGGGCCGGACCGATCTCGACCGCTGGGCGCGTGCGGAACGGGCCGGAGGCCCTGATCCCGGCGGCATCGTCGCCAGGCCTGAGCTGCACTGGGGGTTGGCGGCGCGGGGAGCGCTCGTCGAGCCGGGCGGACCGAAGATCAACGCTGATCTCGTCGACCGCGACTTCGTGTGGGCCGACATCGCGCCGAGCCTGTACGCGCACGCGGCCGCGGCGCAGTGGGACCCGGCGAAGGCGGTGCACTGGGATGCCGAATTCAGCGTCCCCGCGGAGATCGAACAAGCGGTCGTGCAGGTCATGACCTTTCTCGTGGAGAACGAGCAGGCGGCGCTGGTGATCCCCGCCCGTCTTCTGGCCCGTGTCCATCCGCACTTCAGGGAGGTCCTGCAGCTCCTGGCGGTCCAGGCGGCGGACGAGGCCAGGCACGTGGAGGTCTTCACCCGAAGGGCGCTGCTCACCGGAGGGGAGATGGGCACCTCCTCGGTGAGCGGCCGCGAGTCGCTCACGACCCTGCTCACCGAGCCGGACTTCTCCCTCGCGTCGTTCCTGCTGTCCGTCCTGGGGGAAGGCAGCTTCCTCAACCTGCTGACCTTCCTGGACAGGCACGCCCCCGATCCGGTGACACGCCAGGTGGTCAAGCTCGCCCGGCAGGACGAGGCGCGCCACGTCGCGTTCGGAGTCGCCCATCTGCAGCACCAGTCCACGGTCGACTCCTCGCTTCGGGGCCGACTCCGCAACGCGGTGGAGCACCGGCATCAGGCGCTGATCACGAGTTCCGGCCTGAACCAGGACGTGTTCGACGCGTTGGTCGTCCTGGCCGCGGGGGAGTGGACGCCCCAGGGCATAGAACGCGGGTACGCGGCCGTGCAGGAGCTGCAGGCGGAGATGGACGAAGGGCGGCAGCATCGACTCGTCCGTCTCGGGTTCCCGCACGACGAGGCGGCTGAACTGTCCGCTCTGCACACGCGCAACTTCATGTGAGAGCGGACGCGGCGCCTCTTCGCCCGAGGCGCCGCGTCCGTTCGCCCTGCCGGGCGCGATGGCGCCGGGGGACGTAGGGACCGCCGGTCTTCCCGGCTTTTGCGCCTTCCCGGTCCGCAGGACCGGTCGATCCGGCGGCGAAGGCGGCCGTACCCGGATATCGCCATCTCGCCTCCTCCCGCCCCGCACGCGTGTGAGACTGTGCCGGCAGCGAAACCTGCGCCGTATCCGCTGACCGGGTGATGTCGTCCCGGTGCTCTGCGGAAGAGTCCAGGACCGCCGCGACGACCCTGGCACGGCCTCGGACGTCGGGGATCTGCTCCTACCGACTCCTGTCAGGTGTTTCGGCGAATCACGCACGGCGTATGCGGCCGGACCACATTGCCGGAGCGAGGTGTCGAATCCGGGCCGCCGCCGTTCGTCTAAGGGGTAGGAGGTGGTACACGTGAAGTACGTGTTGATGTTCATAGAGACGGAGCAGTACAGGAAGGACTGGGAGGCCAAGGACCAGGCCGAGCGCGATGCGGCGTTCGAGAAGGTCGGCCGCTGGTTCGCCGAGCACGCCACCAGCATCACGCACAGCACCCAACTGCACCCCGCGACGGCCGCGACCACGGTGCGGCTGGACGACGGCCGCGACCCGGTCATCACGGACGGCCCCTTCGTCGAGGGCAAGGAGGTCGTCAGCGGCTACGTCGAGGTGGAACTCGGCGACCTGGACGAGGCACTGCGGATGGCACGTTCCTGGCCGGCCTGCCCGGTCGTGGAGGTGCGCCCGGCGCTATGACCGCCGACGCCGCACATGACGTGCTGGCCCGCGTGGTGCGTGAGCACGCGGGCCGGCTCGCCGCGTCCCTGATGTCCCTGCTCGATGACTTCTCCGCGGCGGAGGACCTGGTCCAGGACGCGGTCGAGGCGGCACTGCGGCGCTGGCCGACCGAAGGCGTACCCGAGCGGCCGGATGCGTGGCTGTTCACCGTGGCGCGGCGGCGCGGGCTGGACGTGCTGCGCCGGGAGGCGACCTACCGGGACAAACTCGCCCAGCTGCACTGGCCGCGTCAGCCCGTTGCGGATGACCGCCTGAAGCTGCTCTTCACCTGCTGTCATCCCGCTCTGTCCCGGCAGGCGCAGATCGCGCTCACCCTGCGGGTGGTGTGCGGTCTGACCACGGCCCAGATCGCCGCGGCCTTCCTGGAGCCGGAGGCGACGGTGGCCCAGCGGCTGACCCGGGCGAAGAGAAAGATCACCGATGCGGGGATCCCGTACCGCATCCCCGCCGACGAGGAGCTTCCGGAGCGCCTCGACGAAGTCCTGGCCGCCGTCTACCTGATGTTCAACGAGGGTTACCTGTCCAACGGCGGCGAGCGGTCGCACTCGCGCAGCCTGGCCGACGACGCCGAATGGCTCGCGGCGCTGCTGGCCGGGCTGATGCCGCGTGAACCGGAGGCCGCCGGCCTGCTGGCCTTGATCCGGCTGCACCGGGCCCGGGCCGCCGCGCGGTTCGACGCCGCGGGCCGGCTGGTGCTCCTGCAGGACCAGGATCGATCGCTGTGGGACCGGGAGGCGATCGCGGATGCGACCGCGCTGCTCACCAGGGCGGCCCGTTGCCATCGGCGGCCGGGTCCCTACCAGCTCCAGGCCGCGATCGTCGCCTGTCACGCCGAGGCCGGCCGGTGGGAGGAGACCGACTGGCCGCAGATCGTCGTCCTGTACGACATGCTGCTCCACATGACCCCTTCGCCCGTGACGCGGCTGCATCGGGCCGTCGCCGTGCGGTACGCCCAAGGGCCGGATGCAGCGATGAAGGAGCTGGAGAACCTGGGCAGGGAACTCGATCGCTATCCGCTCTACCACGCCGCCCTCGCTGACCTGCTACGTGCGCTCGGCCGTCTCGAGGAGGCCCAAGCCGCCGACCGGCGCGCACTGGAGATGACGGCCAATCCCGCCCAGCAGGCGCTGCTCAGCGAACGGCTCGGCTGGATGTAGGAGCAGCCGGACCTTGTGTTCCGGCACGCCGTCCACCACGATGTCGGGTGCCGTACCGTCTCGGGTCCCTTCGCCGCAAGGAAGGCCCGTCACGCGCCTCCGCTCTCCACCGGCAGGCCCGCCACCTGCCATTCGAGCATGCCGTCGGCGAGGCGCTTGGCGTTCATGCCGCGACTGGCGAGCAGGCGCACCGCCTCCGGCGCGAACACGCAGTAGGCGCCGCGGCAGTAGGCCACGATCTCGGCGTCGACCGGCAGCTCGTTCAGCCGGTCCGGCAGCTCGTCGATGGGGATGCAGACGGCGCCGGGGATGTGCCCGGCCTCGAACTCCTCGTAAGGACGGACGTCCAGCACGGTGATCTGTCCCGAAGCCGCCCGTTCGAGCAGCTCCTCGCGGGTGACCTCCTCGGTGTGCTCTCCCAGGTACGCAGCCACCGCGACCTGCACGTCCGCCAGGTGGGTGGCCGCCACGTTGCGCAGACGCGCGTACAGGTCGACGACGTCGTCACCGGCCAGGCGGTAGAGCACACGGGTCCCCTCGCGGCGGGTGGAGACCAGGCCGCCCTGTTTGAGGGTCTGCAGATGGGCCGAGGTGCTCGTGACGCCCAAGCCTGCGGTCTGGGCCAGGATCTCGACGCTTCGTTCTCCCTGTGCGAGCAGGTCAAGGAGCTCTAGCCGCTTCCCATGACCGAGAGCCTTACCGACCCGGGCGATTTGGTCGAAAAGGGAGGCTTTCCTAGCCGGATCTCCGACCATATAATCCTCCAAGGAGCAATGGATTAATGGATGCATGGAGGAGTATAGCTTTTTTCGATCGTCACTGTCCCCGTTTTCCTTGCTTCGTCAAGCACCGATGAACGACGTCTGCGCTGGTCGTGGCGATCCAGCGCGTCCGAGCCTGATCGATGGCTCTTCTGCTGCGTGTCCGCACCGAAAAGATGATCACGTCTCAGTTCGGCGGGAGCTCTGCACCATGTCAAAGACCGTTGTAGTCCTCGGGGCCGGTGTCGGCGGCCTGACCGTCGCAAGCCGTCTTCGCGAGCGGCTTCCCGACAAAGACCGCATCCTCCTCATCGACCGTTCCTTCGACGGGACGCTGGGCCTGTCCCTGCTGTGGATCATGCGGGGGTGGCGTACCCCCGAGGACGTCCGGGTCCGGCCGACGGCCACCGCCCTGCCGGGCATCGAGATGATCACTGCGTCCGTCACGCTCATCGAGCCGGAACGGCGCCGAGTCCTCACCGACGCCGGTGCGTTCGACTGCGACGCCCTGGTGATCGCGCTCGGAGCGGAGCTGGCTCCCTCCCAGGTCCCCGGGCTGGCGGAAGCGCTCGAGAGTGAAAGCGCCGCGGAGTTCTACACCGCCGAGGGCGCGCTCTCCCTTCACCGGAAGCTGCTGGACCTGCGCCAGGGCCGTCTGGTGGTGCTGATCGCCGGCCTGCCCTTCAAGTGCCCCGCAGCTCCTTTCGAAGCCGCGTTCCTGGCCGCGGACCTGCTGCGGGAACAGGGGGTACGGGAACACGTGCAAGTGGACACCATCACTCCGGATCCGCTGCCCATGCCCGTCGCCGGTCCCGTCGTGGGCCAGGCGCTCGTGGACATGCTCAGCCATCACGGCATCGGCTTCCTTGCCCAGCGGGCGGTGGAGAAGGTCGACGGTGACGCGCGGGAACTGGTCTTCCGCGATGGGAGCCGCGAGGGCTTCGACCTTCTGGCCGTCGTGCCGCCGCACCGGCCGCCCGCTTCCGCAGCGGGGACGGGCCTGGGCGGCGCCGGATGGATCCCCGTCGACGCGCGCACTCTGGCCACGGGGACCGAAGGGGTGTGGGCGCTGGGCGATGCGACGCTGCTGACCCTTCCCAACGGCAAGCCCTTGCCCAAGGCGGCCGTGTTCGCTGAAGGGGCGGCCGATGTGATCGCCTCCGGGGTGGCACGCCACCTCGGGTACGACGCCCCGGAACCCTGGTTCACGGGCTACGGATCCTGCTACATCGAACTGGGAGGTCACCTGGCGGCCAAGGGGGAGGGGAACTTCCTCGAACCGCCGGCACCCGAGGTGACGCTGTATGAGCCTTCCGCTCTTTTTCACCAGGAGAAAGCAGACCAGGAGGCCGACTGGCTCAAACGCTGGAACGCCTAGCCCCCGCCCGTCTCCTTGGTCTGGAAAGAAGTGGTGAGCATGTCCACGCACACGATGAGCACCGTGCTCAGCGAGTTCGCTCGCGTGGCCAAGGCCATGGCGAATCCTGTCCGCCTCCATCTCCTCGACCTGCTGTCTCAGGCCGAGCGCAACGTCGAGGATCTGGCGACCGCCGCCGACGTCCCCGTCGGCAACACCTCCGCTCAACTCAAGGTGCTGCGGGACGCCGGGCTGGTGTGCAGCCGCAGGGAGGGAACGCGGATCTTCTACCGGCTCGCCGGTGAGGACGTCGCCTCCCTGTACGCCACCCTCCGGCAGGTCTCCCAGCACCGCCTGCCCGCAGCCGAGGCGCTGAGCGCCGGTCGTGCCGGCTCGGCCCACCCCGCTGACGTTGTGACCCGGGAGGAGGTGCTGCGCAAGCTGTGGGACGGCAAGACGGTGCTCATCGACGTACGGCCGACGGTGGAGTACGCCTCCGCGCACATCCCCGGGGCGATCTCCATCCCGCTGGAGGAGCTCCGATCCAGGATCAGCGAGATTCCCGTGGGCGGTGAGGTCATCGCCTACTGCCGGAGCGCCCACTGCCTTCTGTCCCGGGAGGCGGTCTGGCTGCTGCGGGCGCACGGCCGGTGTGCGCGCCGGCTGGAGGAGGGGATGCTGGAATGGCGCCTGCACTGCCTTCCGGCGGAATCGCAGATCCGGCGCAGCCATGTCGTGCCTGCGCGCCCGCGGGCGTACGCCCGTGCTTCCGCGTAGGGCGCATCAGACGTCTCCGGCAGTTGACGCTAACGAAAGGGAAGCTTATGATAAGTTGATCTCCGGTTAAGCGACACCCCCGATCGAGTTCGGGCGGTGGGTGCGAGGTGGGCGAGTTGACAGCCCCACGATGGAGCAGGATCTCTTCCTGCGAAAGCCCGGCCGGCCGGGATGCACGCCCGGCCGGCGATGAGGAACGGCACTGGCCTGGTCGCTCGCTAGAATCGAAGACATGAGCGGGGACCTGGACGACGTGCTGCGAGCCATCGCCGAGCCTCGCAGGCGTGCGATCCTGCGCCTCGTGGCCACGGAGGAACTGCCTGCGGGGCGCATCGCTGAGCACTTCGAGGTCACTCGTTCAGCGGTCTCCCAGCACCTGCAGGTGCTCAAGGACGCCGGGCTGATCGTTGAACGACGCGACGGTACTCGCCGGATCTACCGTGCCAGCGAGGAAGCTCTGGCTCAGCTCCGCGACCTTGTCGAGTCCCTGTGGCGGGACAGCATGATCAGGGCGCGTGACACGGTTGAGGGCATTGATGTCGGAGTGCGTAACGAGTCGGCGGTCGGCTGACATATCTGGCAGACTGGGAGCGCCGTTCCGCCGTCTGCTGAGGTCACGCCGATGAAAAGCTCGACCGGGGTGGAGCCGATCCGCCATGCCGTCACCGTTGAGGCGGATCAGGCCCGGACCTTCGGCACCTTTACCAGGCAGCTGGTGACGTGGTGGCCCATCGACTCGTTCGCCATCGAGCCGGGAAATGTTCAGGACGTGCGCGTTGAAGAACATGTCGGCGGCCGGATCTACGAAGTGCTGAAGGATGGCCGAGAGCGCGACTGGGGACATATCCTGCACTGGGAGCCGCCGGCACGGGTGGCTTTCACCTGGGAAGTCGTTCAAGGTCCCGTCTTCACGGAAGTCGAACTCGTCTTCAAGCCCCTGGGCCCTTCTCTCACCCGTGTGGAAATGATCCATAAGGGCTGGGAGAACCTCACGCCCCTGCTCATGGACTACTACTTGGCGCACCGGTCGGGTTGGCCGATGATCCTTGGCCGCCTCCAGTCGGCCTGCTCTGCTTAATCCCTCTGAACTGGTACTTCACTCGCCGGCCGCCTCGGCATGGGCCGCTGCCGCCGGATCCTGCGCGGCAGGGTGCTTGGCATCGTCTGCCAACACCTCCCTTGACCGTTGCCGCATATCGCCGTTGTATTCCAATCATGCACTCACCGGTCACCGATCGAATTAATCCGCGAGTGCACGCGCGTGGCGACCGGTTCACGGCGGCACATTATTCAAAAGATTATTATATAATTTGTTCTCCCAGGTCGCGCCCTTGCGGTTGATTTCGTGTTGACATCCGCTTGCCCATGTTATTAGTTGCTTTCCAGGCCTCTCTCGAATGCAATGGGGTTTGGATGATGACCGCTTCGGGCTCATTACTAAGATCGTTAATCCGCCGGCCGCTCGCCCTCGACGTCAACGATCTCGATCTCGGCAGGCGAGGCTTCGCACCCGCTTCCCCCCAGGCGCGGCCGGCGCTCGACGCCGCCGTGAGGAGTTTCGCCACCGGCTACAACGCTGCGCTCGCCCAGGAGCCCGGAGAGCTCGCCTTCACGCGGCTCGACCCGGGTCTACGCGGTTTCGCGTTCGAAGGAGCCGCCATGAGCACGGCGCTGCTGGACCTGCTCACCGGCACGAGAGGCCGCCGCCTGCACGCTCTGCACAACGGAGCCGGACAGCACTACCCCCACCTGATCCACGTCGGAGTGGGATGGGCCTACGCGCGCATGCGCCTGCGTCCCTGGACCGGGATCCGATCCGGTCACCGGCTGCTGCGATGGCTGGCCTGGGACGGATGGGGATTTCACCAGGCGTTCTTCCGGCCGGCTCACGTCTTCTCCGGCCGCGTCGAACGGGCCGCCCGGGGGCCGGTCCTGCCGATCCGGGATCAGGGGGTCGGACGGGCGCTGTGGTTCTACGCCGGAGCCGAACCGGATCGCATCGCCGGCACCATCGCCGGCTTCCCGCCGAACCGCCGAGCCGATCTGTGGGCGGGAATCGGTCTGGCGGCCGGCTACACGGGCGCCCAATCGGCAGACATCCTGGAGCGGCTGCTGAAGACGTCGACGGATTACCACGAGCACCTGGCGCAGGGCTCGGCCTTCGCGGCGAAGGCCCACCACCTGTCCGGGGGAGTCACCCCGCAGGTGGCGGCCGCCGTACGGGCTCTCACCGGCGCCGAGCCGGAGACCGCGGCCGGATGGACCGACGAGGCACTGCACGCCGTGCCCGACGGGCACGTGACATTACACGACTACGAGGGATGGCGCGCTCGGATCCGTCATGCCTGGACCCTGCACACCGGAGGAGTGACCAGGTGAAAGGACGCATCAAGGCCCGGCTGGCCCAGTTCTGCGCCGCTGTTCTGGTCATCGGGGGATGGCAGGTCGCACGGCTGCCCGAGGCGTCTCCGGCGACGATCGCCTCCCTGGCCCAGGACTTCTCCTTCGAGAGGCTGCCGCTGAACTCGGCCGCCACGACCCGCGACATCCGTACCGTGGCGCCCGCCTACGAGAAGATCAACCATTGGATCTCCTCTCTGGGGGCCGCCGTCGCCCTGGCCGACTTCGACGCCAACGGGCGGGCGGACGACGTCTGTCTCGTCGACCCGCGTGATGAGTCGGTCACCCTGCAGCCGGCCCCCACCACCGGCAACCGTTTCACGCCCGTCGCACTCGAGCCGTCCGGCCTCCCCTACGACGCGACCATGGCGCCGATGGGCTGCGTGCCCTCCGACTACAACGAGGACGGGCGGACGGACGCGCTGGTCTACTACTGGGGCCGCTCACCCGTGCTCTTCCTGAGGAACGCCGAACCGCTCGCGTCCCCCTCCTTCACCCGGCAGGAACTCATCCGGCCCTATCAGGTCTGGAACACCAACGCCGTCTCCCTGGCCGACCTCGACGGCGACGGCCACACCGACATCGCCCTGGGCAACTACTTCCCGGACGGGGCGCGGGTTCTCGACCCCAAGGCCGACCAGCCCGAACTCCAGATGCAGGACTCGATGTCGGGCGGCTACAACGCCGGACGCAACCGCGTGCTGCTCTTCCAGGAAGCGCACGGCGGCAAGGCACCACAGGCGCGCTTCAGCGAGGCGGCCGGGGCGTTCACTTCCGAGATGGCGAACGGCTGGACGCTCGCCCTGGGCGCCCAGGACCTGGACGCCGACGGGCTCGCCGAACTGTACGTCGCCAACGACTTCGGTCCCGACCGGCTGCTGCACAACATCTCCACACCGGGCAAGCCCCGGTTCCGGTTGATGGAAGGAGCACGCCACTTCACCACCCCCAAGTCGAAGGTGCTGGGAAAGGACTCGTTCAAGGGCATGGGGGTCGCCTTCCCCGACCTCAACCAGGATGACGTCCCCGACATGGTGGTCAGCAACATCACCGAGGACTACGCACTGCACGAGAGCAACTTCGCCTGGGTCAGCACACGCGAGAAGGTGCTGGGCGAAGACGGGACCGCCTTCTACGACGACCGCAGCGAACCCCTCGGCATCTCCCGCTCCGGATGGGGGTGGGACCTGAAGACCGGCGACTTCGCAGGAGACGGTCAGGTGCAGATCCTGCAGGCCACCGGCTTCATCAAGGGCACGAGCAACCGCTGGCCGGAACTGCAGGAACTGGCGATGACCAACGACGAGCTCCTGAAGAACCCGCACATGTGGCCACGTTTCAGCCCGGGAGACGATCTCTCCGGTGACGACCCCGACAGGTTCTTCGTACGGGCGCCGGACGGCAGATTCCACGACCTCTCCACCCGGCTGGGGATCGACAACCGCGGTCCCACCCGAGGAATGGCCCTGGCCGACATCGACCACGACGGACGGCTCGACTACGCCGTGGCCAACCAGTGGCGGCAGTCCTTCCTCCACCGCAACAACCGCAGCGCCCAGCGCCCCTTCCTGGGAATCCAGCTCGTGCGCCCGGCGACCTGCGGCGGAGCCCCCGACGCGGCCACGACCCCTGCGATCGGCGCCACCGCCCTCGTCCGCTCCGGAGCGGCCGGCGTCAGGACGGCGCAGGTGTACCCGGCCGCCGGACACGCCGGCGTCTCCTCACCCGAACTGCTCTTCGCCCTCGACGGCAGAGCCACGAGTGCGAACGTGACCGTCACCTGGCGGGACGCCTGCGGCACCCGGCACGACACCGACCTGTCGCTGGCCCCAGGCTGGCACACCGTCCTGCTCACGACCGACGGCTCAGCACGGGAGATCACCCGATGAAACCCCCCTCCGACCCGCGCACGAGCGCACTGCGCCGTTTCGCGATATCGATCACCGCCTTCAACCTGCTCGGGCACACCGTTTTGGGCTTCGAACAGGCCTACGCAACGCCGCTCGTCGCCCTTGCGGCGGCCTACGGGCTGGAGCTCGGCCTGGAGAAGCTCGACGCCACGGTGAACCGGCGGCCGGTGAAGTACGCCGGTGGCTGGGTCCGGCTGATCGACTTCCTGCTCCCCGCGCACATCAGCGCCCTGGCCTGCGCCATGCTGCTCTACGCCAACGACCGCCTCGAGCCGGTGATCCTCGCGGTCATCGTGGCCATCACCTCGAAGTACCTGATCCGGGTA
Source organism: Planomonospora antibiotica (assembly GCF_014647955.1). Taxonomy (NCBI): domain Bacteria; kingdom Bacillati; phylum Actinomycetota; class Actinomycetes; order Streptosporangiales; family Streptosporangiaceae; genus Planomonospora; species Planomonospora antibiotica. Next base: position 21,390 of record NZ_BMQE01000028.1, read on the forward strand.
CGGCTCAACGGCGCCTTCCGGCACGTGCTCAACCCGTCCAACACCGGCATAGTCGCCGTCCTCCTGCTCTTCCCCTGGGTCGGGATCGCACCGCCCTACCACTTCACCGAGTGGGTGAGCGGACCACTCGACTGGATCATCCCGGTCGTCATCCTCGCCTCCGGCACGCTGCTCAACGCCATGCTCACGAAGAAGATGCCACTGATCCTCGGCTGGGTGGGCGCCTTCGCCGCCCAAGCCGTGATCCGTACGGCGATCGACGGGACGGCGACGGTGACGGCGCTGACCGTGATGACCGGAACCGCATTCGTGCTCTTCACCAACTACATGATCACCGACCCGGGCACGACCCCCGTCAAGCCGGAACGCCAGGTGCTGTTCGGAGTCGCGGCCGCCGCGGTGTACGGGCTGCTGGTGCACCTCCACATCTCGTTCGGGCTCTTCTTCGCGCTGGTCATCGTGTGCGCCGTCCGGGGCGCGGCGCTCGCCGTCGTCTCCCTGCGCCGGCACCGCGAGCAGCCGGTGCCTGTTCCGGCCCGCGAGGCCTCGACCCGGCGTTCCCTCCCGAACCTCGCACCCGAGCAAGCCGCGAACAGGACGTGACCTGATGTACGAACCCATCGCGATCGTCGGCGCCGCCTGCCGGTATCCCGATGCCGGCGACCCCGACGAGCTGTGGGAGATGGTGCTGTCCGGGCGGAGGGCGTTTCGCCCCCTCCCTCCCAGGCGGCTCAACCTCGACGACTACGCGGCCGCCGGCGCCGACGGCACCTACGCCAGGTTCGCCGCAGTGCTGGAGGGCTGGACCTTCGACCGGACCCGGTTCAGGATCCCAGGTCCCACCTACCGCGTCACCGACCCCGCCCACTGGCTCGCCCTGGAGGTCGCCGCGGACGCGCTCGCTTCCGCGGGCCATCCCGACGGCCGCGGCCTCGACCGCGACCGCGTGGGCGTCGTCATCGGCAACAGCATGAACGGAGAGTTCAGCCGCGCCTCCGTACTGCGGCTGCGCTGGCCCTACGTGCGCCGTGTACTCCAGCACGCGCTGACCGCAGAGGGGTGGGCTCCCGAAGCCCAGGCGCGCTTTCTCGCCGGCCTCGAGCAGACGTACAAAAGTCCCTTCCCGGAGCCGAACGACGAGACCCTGGCCGGCGGTCTGGCCAACACCATCGCCGGTCGCATCTGCAACCACTTCGATCTCCACGGCGGCGGATACACCGTGGACGGAGCATGCTCGTCCTCCCTGCTCTCCGTCATCACGGCGGCCCGGGCACTGCGAGCCGGGGACATCGACGTGGCCGTCGCCGGTGGTGTCGACCTGAGCCTCGACCCGTTCGAACTCGTGGGGTTCGCCCGGACCGGTGCACTCGCCACCTCCGCGATGCGGGTCTACGACGCCGACCCCACCGGTTTTTGGCCGGGCGAGGGATGCGGCATGGTGGTCTTGATGCGGGCCGAGGACGCGGTCGCGGCCGGCCGGCGGCCGCTGGCCCTGATCCGCGGCTGGGGTGTCTCCTCGGACGGCCGGGGAGGGATCACCCGGCCGGAACGGGCAGGCCAGCTGCTCGCCGTCCAACGGGCCTACGAGCAGGCCGGGTTCGGGCCGGAGACCGTGGCGCTGTTCGAGGGGCACGGGACCGGGACGGCCGTGGGCGACGCCGTGGAGATCGCCGCTCTGGCCGAGGCGCAGCGCGGAATGAGGACTCTGGATCCCGCCGCGCTGGGCTCCGTCAAGGCGAACATCGGCCACACCAAGGCCGCAGCCGGGGTGGCCGGACTCCTGAAAGCCACCATGGCCCTGCACCGGCAGGTGATCCCGCCGACGACGGGGTGCGAGGAGCCACACGAACTGCTGCGTGCTCACGCGGTGCCGCTGCGCGTGGTCCGCGACGCCGAGACCTGGCCGCAGGAGGCTCCGCTGCGCGCAGCGGTGAGCGCCATGGGCTTCGGCGGGATCAACACGCACCTGGTCCTGGAATCACCGGCGCCGCGCCGGCGCCCCGCGTTCACCGCCAGGGAGCGGCGCGTCGCCCGGCACCCGCTCGGTCACGAGGTGTTCGTCTTCGGGGCGGCCTCAGCCGAGGATCTCGTCGCGCAACTCGACCGCGCGGCCTGCGTCGCCGCAGCCCTCTCCTTCGCCGAGCAGGTGGACCTGGCCGCAGGCCTGGCACGGACGGCGGCGGGCGCTCGCCGTCCCCACCGTGCCGCCGTGGTGGCGGCAGACCCGGAACAGCTCGCCCGCCGGGCCCGGCAGGCCGCTCAGCTCGTCGCAGACCGCCGTGACGACAGACTCGTCACACTGCCCGGGATCTGCGTCGGAAGCGGCGCACCCGGACAAGCGGGCCTACTGTTCACCGGGCAGGGAACCGCCGTGCCGGCCGGGCCCGGCGCGCTCGGCGTCGTCCTCCCCGAGGTCGAAGACCTCTTCGACAAGGCGCCCTCCCACACCGGCACCGTCGACACGGCCGTGGCCCAGCCGGCTATCGTCAAGGCGTCCCTGGCGGGACTGCGCTGGCTGAACCGGCTGGGCGTCGACGCCTGCGGAGCCGTCGGGCACAGCCTCGGCGAGATCACCGCCCTGCACTGGGCCGGGGCACTCTCCGAGGGCGACACCGTCGACCTGGTCACGACCCGGGGCCGCATCATGGGCGAGCACGGCGCGCCCTTCACCGGGATGGCCTCGATCATCGCCGGCGATGAGCCGCTCCGCCGGCTCATCGCCGGAACCGAGGCCGTCATCGCCGCCGACCACGGAACCGCACACGTGGTGGCCGGTCCCGTCCGGGACCTGGATCGGATCCTGGAGCGGTGCCGCGAGCAGGACATCGTCGCCAAGCGGCTGAGCGTCAGCCACGGTTTCCACTCGCCCGCCTTCACCGCGGCCGAACCCCGGCTGGCGTCCTACCTCGACCAGGTCACCCTGGACGCCCCGGCCCGTCCGGTGTACTCCACGGTGAGCGGAGGGCTCCTCGACGGCGACGCCGACGTCCGCCGGCTGCTCACCGTGCAGCTGACCGCCCCGGTGCTCTTCCGCCAGGCCGTATCGGAGCTGGCCAAGTCCTGCGACCTGCTGATCGAGGTCGGTCCCGGACGTGCGCTCGCGTCGCTCGCCGGTGACATCACCGGTGTCCCGGCCTTCGCCCTGGACATCGGCGCGACCTCGGGCCGGCAGCTGTGCCACGCGGCCGGAGCGCTGTACGCCTGCGGCGCCGTGGACGACCTGCGGCCGATGTTCGCCGAGCGCTTCCACCGGGAGTTCGACCTGTGGCGGGATCCCACGTTCCTTGAGAACCCCTGCGAGCGGGCACCGGAATCTCTCGCGCTGCCCGGTGTGCCGGTTCCCGTCGCCCCTTCGTCTCCGGCCGAGGAACACGGCCTGCAGGAGGACGTCTCCTCCGCCGTCAGAAGAGTGGTGGCCGAGGCCATCGAACTGCCTGTCGACGCCATCGGCGGCGACGACCGGCTGCTGAGCGACCTGCACCTGAACTCGCTGCGGGTGGTGCAGATCGTCACCCAGGCGGCCGCAGCATGCTTGCGCGCCGCCCCGGTGGAACCACTGGTCGCGTCCGATGTGTCGGTGTCGGAGCTGATCGGTCTGATCGAAGCGCTGCCTGCCGTATCGGACGACGCCCATGAGCCTGCGGTGCCCGCCGGGGTGGCCGAATGGCATCGGATCCTGGGCCCGCGTCACGAACCCGTCGAGCTGACGGAGGAGGCCACCGACCACACCTGGCGGGTATGGGGGAGAGGCGCGCTGCGCGCCGAGCTGGAGCCGCTGCTGCGCACCGATGACTGGCAGCCCTCGGCCGAGCTGGTCCTCCTGCCGGAGGACCCCGACGACCAGGACATCGCGGGGCTCCTCGACATCGCGAAGGCCGCGGTCGACAAGGCGGTCCCGCTCGCCGTGATCGAGCACGGGGACACGGCCGCGGGCTACCTGGCCACGATCCGCCAGGAGCACCCGGACCGGGCGGTCCGCTGGATCGGCGGGGCGTCTGCCGGAACCGCCGCCGCGGTCGCCCGCGCCCTGCGTTCCTCCCCGGACGAGCACCCCGAGCTCGTGATCGACGAGAACGGCAGGATCTGCACCCTCACGTACGCGCCCCTCCCGCTTCCCCCCGCCCAGGAGGCGCCGCTCGGCGGTGACGACGTCGTCCTCGTCACCGGCGGCGGCAAGGGCATCGGATTCCAGACCGCGCTCGCCCTCGGCCGGTCGTACGGGGCCCGGATCGCGCTCCTGGGCCGCAGCAGGCCGCAGGACGACGACGAGCTGCGCGCGAACCTCTCCCTGATGGAAGAGCTGAACATCCCGCACCTCTACGTGACCGCCGATATCGCCGACACGTCGGCCGTACGGCAGGCCGTCGCGCGCATCACCGGAGAGCTCGGACAGGTCACCGCGGTCGTCCACAGCAGCGGTGTCAACCGTCCGAAGCGTTTCGCCGGGCTGGGCGCGGCCGACTACGCCGAGCACGCCGCGCCCAAATACCATGGCCTGCGTGCACTCGTCGACGCCCTCGACACCGCGTCCCTGCGCCTGCTGATCACCTACGGGTCGGTCATCGGCAGGTTCGGCCTGCCGGGCGAGGCCCACTACGCGCTGGCCAACGGCCGGATGCGCGAGCTGGCCCGCGTCCTGGCCCGCGACCTGCCCGGGTGCCGGGTCTGGAACATGGACTGGACCGCATGGTCCGGCGCCGGCATGGGGGAACGGCTCGACGTCCTCGACGGCCTCATGCGGGCCGGCGTGGTCCCGTTGCCGGTGGAGACCGGCATCGCACTGCTACGAAAGCTGCTCGCGGCCCGTCCGGCCGAGCCGTCCGTCGTCGTCGCCGGCCGGCTGCCCCAGTTGGAGTCCCCCCAGCCGGTCGGCGGCCATCCGTACCTTCGCCGGGTGCGCACGATGCTCGCCGGCGTCGAACTGGTGGCGGAGGCGGAGCTCGACGCCGAGCGCGATCCCTACCTGCGCGACCATCGCATCGACGGCCTCATGGTCCTGCCCGCCGTCTGCGCGATCGAGGCCATGGCCCAGGCCGCCACCGTGCTCACCGGACGCCCCGTCACCGGTCTGGAGGACTGCCGGTTCGACCGGCCGGTGATCATCCCGGAGGGTACGGCCCGCACGATCAGGATCTGCGCCCTCGTCGGGGACGGCGGCGACGTCGAGGTCGTCATCCGCAGCGACGAGACCGGCTTCGCCGTCGACCACTTCTCCGGTCGCGTGCCGCTCTGCCCGCCGGAGCCGGTGGACCTCCCCGCCGGGCGCTCGCAACTGCCCGCGCACCGGGGACGCGATCTGTACGGGCCCACGTTCTTCCACGGTCCCCTCTTCCAGCGCCTGCGCGGCTACGACCACCTCCAGGCGACGGCCTGCACGGCCGTCCTGGCGGCGGAGGACAGGTGGCGATTCGGGCCGGGCGTCCGGGGCGGACTACAGTTCGGTGACCCTTCGGTCCACGATGCCACCGTTCACGTCCTGCAGGCGTGCGTGCCGAACCGGCGCCTGCTCCCTGTGGGATGTGACGCCTTCACCGTCCAGCCCGGGTCACGCGACGGCGATCTGATCCTCACCGCGGTCGAACGCGAGCACACGGGAGCGGAGTACACCTACGACGTCATCGCCCGCGATCACCGCGGCAGGTCCGTGACCGCCTGGACGGGGCTGCGGCTTCGCGACGTCGGCCCGATCGAGCCGAGCGGGGGATACCCGGACGTGCTCATCGGCCCCTACCTCGAACGGAGCCTGGAGACTCTGCTGCCCGGCACCCCCGTCCACGTCGCGGTCCGGCCCAAGACCGAAGGCAGGACCGCCGGCAGGAGGAGCGCACACCGCGGAGCGCCGGATCCGGCCATCGGCCGCAGCCACCTGGATGACCTGATCCTGCAGATCAGCGGGTCCACGCCGCTGACCTGCGACTGGGAGTGGGTGACGGACGATCCCGGGCACCTGCGGGCGGAGAAGGCCTGGGCCGGGCAGGCCGAGCAGATCACCAAGCTGACCGGTGAGCCGGAAGGTCACGTGCTCACCCGGCTGTGGACCGCCCGCGAATGCCTGGCCAAGTCCGGCCGCGCGGCCGCCCAGTCCCCGCTGACCATCCAGGGCGCCTACGAGCAGGGCTGGCTCCTGCTGCGCAGCGGAGCCGACCACCTCGCTTCCGTGGTGATCCCCGTCGGAGACGAACGCCGTCCCGCGGCGATCACCGTCATGTTGAAAGGAGGCTCGTGAAGCGTTACTTCTCCCATGAGCATCTGGTGACCTTCGCCGACACCAACCTCGTCGGCAACGTCTACTTCGCCAACTACCTCACCTGGCAGGGCGCCTGCAGGGAAAGGTTCCTGGCCGCACACGCCCCCGGCGTGCTGAGGAGTCTCGCCGAGGACCTCGCCCTGGTGACGGTCTCCTGCTCGTGCGAGTACTTCGCGGAACTGTTCGCGTTCGACACGGTCTCGATCCGGATGTCGCTGCGCGACATCGACGTCAACCGCATCGTCATGGACTTCGACTACTTCCGGCTCCACTCCGGCCCCGGCCAGTTGGTGGCCCGCGGCACCCAGACGGTCGCCTGCATGAAGCGGGCAGGCGACGATCTGGTTCCCATCGACGTCCCCCAGGAGCTGTACCAGGCCCTGGACGCCTACTCCGGCGCGACGCGACACCGCTGACGAGCGCGAGGAGGAGACACATATGGCGGGCACGAGCCGGCCGGAGGTTCCGTCCGATGACCGGGGATCGCCCGTGCTCGGCGTCATCGGCTGTGGATCCATGGGCGCCGCCCTGGCAGAACTGTTCGCGGCCCGCGGCTTCCCGCTGTACCTGGCGGGCGGAAGACGACGGACCGCGCAAGCACTGGCGGCCCGGCTTCCCTCCGCCGTGGCGGCGAGCCCGGAGACGGTCGCGTCCGCGGCGCAGGTGCTCGTCCTGGCGACGCCGGTCCACGTCAGCCGCACGGAGATCGCCCCGGACATCGGGCACCGTCTCGGCGGCAAGGTGCTGCTGGACGTCTCCAACCCCACAACGGCCGACCTGCACGGCACCGGATACCACTCGGCGGCCGAACTGATCGCGGACGCCTTTCCCAAGAGCTCGGTCGTCAAAGGCCTCAACTGCGTGTCGGCACGCCAGATCCGCGCTTTCATCCACGGCGGGCCGCCCTTCACGGTACCCGTCACCGGTGACGAGCCCGAGGCGAAACGATGCGTGGCCCGGATCCTCGACCGCGCCGGGTTCGACGTGGCCGACGCCGGGCCTTTGAGCAACAGCCGATGGATCGAAGGACTGACCGAACTGCTGCGCCGGATCGGCCAGGAGGAAGGGCTGGGTGACGCGGTGGGGTTCCGCCTGCTGCGCCTCGGCCGTGAGCACACGCACAGCGAACCGCGAGGGCACCCGCTTCCCGGTTCGACGTCCGCATCACGGAAGGAGAACCGGAAGTGACCAACACCGAGGCCGCAGCGGCCACGTCCTCCACCGGCCATGAGACGAAACCCGCACGGCGAGGTGCCGTCATCGTCTTCAGCGTCCTGACGGGCTTCGCGCTGACCGTCCTGTGGTCCGCCCCCTTCGTCGACAAGGTCATCGGTGACGGGGTCACCAGCGCGATCCTCGGGCACGAGCCGGCCGACGCACCCATGACCGGCATCCTGGCAGGCGTCGCCTTCGCCTTCGCCAGCGGTCTCGGCGGAACCTTCACCGCATGCAACATCGCTGCTCTGGGCGCCGTCGCGCCGATGCTGGGTCAGGAGCGCTCCGTACGCGGCCGCTTCACTCAGACCCTGCCGCCCCTCGGCTGGCTCGTCGCCGGGATGACCGCCGTGTCCGCCGTTTACGGCGTCATCGCCGGGTTGTTCGGCACCCACATGCCCCAGTACTCGACCGCCACGGTGAGCAGCGGCCTCGCGCCCCGGCTCGTCCAGTCGATGGTGGTCTTCGGAGTGATCGGCCTCGTCCTGTGCTACCTGGGCCTGGCGGCACTGAAGATCGTCAAGGACCCGCTGGAGGGAGCATCGCGGCGGTTCCCCCACGTCCGCTCCCTCGTCATGGGTCTTCTGATCGGCGCGTTCCTCATCGGCCGTCCGTTCGGGCTCTACCGGCAGCTTTTCCGTGACGTCGCCGACAGCGGCAACCCCCTGTACGGAGCCTTCGCCTTCGTCGTCCAGTCGCTGGGGAACATCGTCGTCCTGGCCGTGATCTTCCTGCTCCTGGCCGTCGCCTCAGGCGGCCGCGTCCAACGCTGGATCACCGCCAAGCCCGGCCGCGCCGCGGTGATCACCGCTTCCGCCTTCCTCGTGGCGGGCGTGTTCACGTTCCTCTACTGGGACGTTCGGCTCCTCGCCCGCACCGGCGTCATCTGGTACCCGACGATCACCTGGTACTGATCGAGCACTGCCCGCCTGGAGGCCGTAATGGCAACGCACAGCATCCCCCGCGTCCTCGCCGGACTCAACGACCGCCACCACCGCACCGCGCTCGGCGTCTACCTGGTGATCGTGGTGGCCCACTGGGCCGAGCACCTCGTGCAGGCCTTCCAGATCTACGCCCTCGGATGGCCGGTCCACGAGGCGAGAGGCGTCCTGGGCATCCCCTTCCCCTGGCTGGTGCACTCGGAGTGGCTGCACTACGGTTACGCCCTGCTCATGCTCATCGGCCTGGTCATCCTGCGACCCGCCTTCACGGGAAGGGCGCGGACCTGGTGGAACATCTCGCTCGGCCTCCAGGTGTGGCACCATTTCGAGCACCTGCTCCTGCTCTGCCAGGCACTGGTGGGGATGAACCTGCTGGGCCGCCCGGCGCCGACCAGCCTGATCCAGCTCGTCGTCCCCCGGGTGGAGCTCCACCTGTTCTACAACGGGCTCGTCTTCATCCCCATGGTGGTCGCGATGCTCCTGCACCGGCGGCCGTCGCCGCAGGAGCGCGCCATCATGACCTGCACCTGCGCGCCGGCTCCCGTCGGGTGACCGGTGCATCCGGGCCGCGGTCCTCGCGTCCTCCCTGCGAGGACCGCCACGCCGTACGGAGAGCATGCACCCGGTCATCCTCGGTAGGGGATCTGGGTCTGGGCGTTGAACTCGCCATGGCGAACGAACTTCGCGGTGACGGTGCGAAGGTCCCGGATATCGATCACATCCAGGCCCTTCTGCGTATCGGTGGCGTAGATATAGCCGTTGTAGTAGTAAGCCGACCACGTTCCTCCGAGCAGCAGCTGCGTCGGCGACAGCGGACCCCGGTCGAAGTAGGCGATCTCATGCGGTCGGCGGGCATCGGTGAAGTCCCACACCGAAACTCCGCCCTGATACCAGGCCTGCACCATGATGTCGCGGCCCGCGGCCGGGATGAGTGAACCGTAATGGGCGACGCAGTTCTCCGTGTCGGTCTGATGCCGCGGAATCTTATAGTAACTCTGCGGAATCAGTATACGACGGTCGCCTTTGCCCTTGATCTTGTAGACGGCGTTGGCGCCTCTGGCGGATCCCACCGCCTCGTTGCAGGTGGCAGCGAAACCTCCGCCCAGCTCGTCGGTGAACACGACCTTGTCGCCGCGGTTGTTGAACACGGCCGAATGCCAGAAGGCGAAGTTCGCGGCGTCCCGTTCGGTGGTGATGACATACGGCCGTTCCGGATCGGAGATGTCGATGAGGACGCCGTCTCCCATGCAGGCGCCTGCGGCCAGGTCCTTGCCCAGGTGGACGGTCAGGTCGTGGCAGCCGGTGGTGGGGTACCAGGTGGCGCCGCCGCCGGGGTTGCCTCCCTCGGGGAACAGAACGGGCTCGGCGACGATCGCCGCGCGGGCCGGATCGTTCACCGGCACCTTCACGATGGTGATCTTGTCGTGCGGCGGCCCGCAGCCGGGGAGCGCGGTCCCGGGAAGGTAGTAGGAGGACACGTAGACGTAGACGGCGCCGCGGTTGCGGCCTTTGCCGGGGACCAGCGTGTGGGTGTGCGAACCGCAGGACGTCTCCACGGACGTCACGTACCGGGGGTGGGAGACGTCGCTGATGTCGAAGATCTTTATGCCCTCCCAGGAGTCCCTGTCCGGCGTCGTCTGCGGAGAGCTCTGGCAGGAGTCGTCGCTGCGCGGGTCGTCCGTGGACAGGAAGAGCAGGTTGCCGGCCACCGACACGTCGTTTTGGGCTCCGGGGCAGAGCACCTGGGTGACGAGCCGCGCAGAGCGCGGGTCGGCGATGTCGTAGACGGTGAAACCGCCGAAGTTGCCGGCGATCGCGTACGTGCGGGTGAAGGCCAGGTCGGTGGTGGGGGAGAACATGCCGTCCAGCGGCGGCTGCTTGGCGATGTTCGCGACGGGCCTGATGTTCCTGCTGTGCTGGACGTCGTCGGCTTTTCCGCCCGCCGCGGTGGCCGTGGCGTTGCCGCTGAGAGTGAGCAGCGCGATCGATGCCAGGACGAGCGCGGCGCGAGCCCACCGGGGCCGCGCGAGCCGAGGAGGCGGCGCGGCGGCCTCGCGCCTGACGGGATTGCTTGTCTCCATGGATCCAGTGGATTACTTTATAAATATATAGTCAATAGCTCGTTGATCCGGCGAGCCGCCGATCTTACCCGGACGCACGACGGCCCTTGCGAAATGTCAAATGACAGTTGACGCTTTCGAAAGGAGAGACTAACGTTCGGAGCCATGCAGTGATCCTCGGATCACCGATCCGGCTGCGAGCGTGAGCCGGTCGCCGTGTGCAGCCGGGCCCGGAGATCTGCGGCACGGGGCGCTGCTCGTACTGCCAATCTGTCTGGTTGGAGTAGCCATGACCCTCAGTGATAATTCCTTACCGGCCTACCCGAAGGCTCGGCAGCGATGGACCCTGATCCTCGCCTCCTTCGCCTCCTTCATGGTCGGCCTCGACGTGCTGGTCGTGACGACCGCGCTGCCCACCCTGCACGAAGAGCTCGGCGCCGGAGTCTCCGGCCTGGGCTGGACCGTCAGCGCCTATGAACTCGGCTTCGCCGCGTTCATCCTGACGGGCGCCGCCCTGGGCGACCGGTTCGGCCGCCGCGCGCTGTTCGTGACCGGCGTGGGGCTCTTCACCCTCAGCTCGGCCCTGTGTGCGATGAGCGGCACGATCGAGACACTGATCGCGGCACGCGCGCTTCAGGGCGTCGGAGGCGGCATCGCCATCGCACTCGCACTCGCGGTCATCGCGGATGCGACCCCGCCGCAGGAACGAGGGGCGGCGTTCGGCGTCTGGGGCGCGATCTCGGGTGTCGCGGTGGCCGCGGGCCCCCTCGTCGGCGGCCTGATCATCCAGGGATTCGCCTGGCAGTGGATCTTCTGGCTGAACGTGCCGGTCGGCGTGGTCCTCATCGTCATGAGCCTGATGAAGATCGCCGAGACCCGGGGGGAGACCAGGGCCGTCGACCTGCTGGGCCTCGTGCTCTCCACACTCGGCGTCTTCGGGATCGCCCAAGCCCTCATCCGCGGCGGCGAAGTGGGCTGGACCTCGCCCGCCGTCCTCGGCGGGTTCGTCGGCGGGGCGGTCGCGCTGGTGTTGTTCGTGATCTGGGAGACCAGGACGTCCAGCCCGATGATGCCGCTGTCCATGTTCCGCAACCGCAGCTTCACCGGCGGATGCCTGACCAGTTTCGTCCTCGCCGCCGCGCTGTACGGCAACGGCTTCGTCTTCGCGCAGTATCTGCAGCTGGCCGAGGGCAACGACCCGCTCGGCGTGGGCATCAGACTGCTGCCGTGGGTCGGACTGGCGATCTTCATCTCGCCGATCGCCGGGAAGATGGCCGACAGCATGGGGGAGCGCCCCCTGGTCATCGTCGGGCTGCTGCTGCACGGGATCGGTTTCCTCGCGATCGCGCTGATGGCCTCGGCCGGCACGGGCTACGGTCCGATGATCTTCCCCCTGCTCCTGGCCGGCATCGGCGTCTCCATCGCGTTCCCGACCGTGGCCTCGGCGGTCATGAGGTCGGTCAGCCCGATGGAGGTCGGCATAGCGGCCGGCGTCAGCAACACCATCCGCCAGGTGGGCGCGGTGTTCGGCGTCGCCGCAGCCGCGGCGGTGTTCACCGCGGCCGGGGGGTACGGCGCGAGCGAGCGGTTCGTGGCGGGATTCACGCCCGCGACCATCGTGCTCGCAGTCATCACCTTCGCCGGAGTCGCCGCCGCGCTGATCATCCGCCGCCCCGACTACGAAGCCTCCGCCGCGTCGATGCCACCGGAGGCGCAGCCGGGACCCGCCACCTCCTGAAAACCCTCGATCCTCCCGGCCGAGCACGCGTCGGAGCAGGAGAAGGCTCCGAGCGTCGACTGCCGGATCACCACCCCCGGGAGGGCCGTCACCCTGACCCCAGGGACGGACGGCTCGTAGCAGAACACCATCGCAGGAAAGGGAAGAGTCATGGGAAAGCCCGTTGCCTGGTTCGACATCACGGCGAAGGACGCCGCCAAGTCGCGCTCGTTCTACTCGGAGATCTTCGGCTGGAAGATCGACGTCGACCCCCAGATGAACTACGGAATGATCGACACCGCCGCCGCCGAGGGCATCCCCGGCGGCATCGGCGAGGCCGGTGAGCACAGCGCCGCGGGCATCGTGCTGTACATCGTCGTCGAGGACGCCGAGGCCACCCTCAAGCAGGTCGAGTCCCTCGGCGGCGAGCGCGAGACGCTGCCGTACGACATCCCCGGGATCGGCGTCATGGCCGTCTTCCGGGACCCCGACGGCAACCGCGTCGGTCTCTGGCAGCGCTGAGACGCCGACGCCATGTCTCCCGGTGAGATGCGATCCGTGAACACGGACGAGGAACTGGACGTCGTCCTTCGGGCGATCGCCGAGCCACGGCGACGGGCGATCCTCAGCCTCATCGCATCCACCGAACTGCCGGCCGGGCAGATCGCGGAACACTTCGAGGTCACCCGGTCGGCGGTCTCCCAGCATCTGAAGATCCTGAAAGAAGCCGGTCTGGTCATCGAACGCCGTGACGGGACCCGCCGCCTCTACCGGGCCAGCCAGGTGACCCTGGCCAAACTCCGCGTGTTCGTCGAACATTTCTGGCAGTCCGGCCTCGACCTGGCCCGCGAAGCCGCCGAGGACGCGGAGCGAAAAAAAAATAATCCCATGACGTCGGCGCACCTCACGGACGCACGGTCCGTCCGGCGCCGCGAGCGCTTCACGTGTTCTGCGGTGACGGCCGGCGTCTCTCGGCATCCCGCCGCATACGTTCGCCGGAATCCGGGAGCCCGGGCCCACGCCGCCCTCGGGGCTCGAACGAGGAGCGAAGATGGTGGACCAGCTCAGCGGTCGCGTCCGGCAGGTTCTCGTCCTGGCCCAGGAGGAGGCCAGGATGTTCAACCACAATGCCATCGGAACCGAGCACATCCTCCTCGGCCTGGTCCAGACCGACGGTCTGGCGGGTACGTTGCTGAAGGACCTGCACATCGAGCTCGACACCGTGCACCAGCAGGTGGAGAAGATCGTGGGACGCGGCCAGCAGTCCTCGGCCGGCCGGATCCCGCTGAGCGCCCGCACGGTCGAGTTGCTCGACAGGTCATCGGCCGAGGCCCGGAGGCTCGGCCGTGACCATGTCGACACCGAGCACATCCTGCTCGGCATGCTCGCCGTCGAGGAGGACGCCGCCGTCCAGGTGCTGTCCGGCATGGGGGCCGATCCGGCCCACATCCGCGAGCGCATCCTCGAGACCCTGCTCGACCAGGCCCCCCAGGCGGTCCATGCCGTCGCAGGCCCGATCAGGCCGGCCGACCTCCTGCTGGAACGCTTCGGCCGCAATCTGACCGAGGCAGCCCGGGCGGGGGAACTGGACCCGGTGATCGGACGCGGCACCGAACTGGACCGGCTGCTGCAGGTGCTCCTGCGCCGCACGAAGAACAACCCCGTCCTGCTGGGAGAACCCGGAGTGGGGAAGAGCGCGCTCGTGGAGGCCGTGGCACAGCGGATCGTGAACGGCGAGGTACCGGACGAGCTCAAGGACAAGCGCCTGTACGCGCTCGACCTCGGCTCGCTGGTCGCGGGCACCCGGTACCGGGGCGACTTCGAAGAACGCCTGCGGACGGTCGTCCAGGAGGCTGCGGCCGACGGGAACATCGTCTTGTTCATCGATGAGCTGCACACCCTCGTCGGCGCCGGCGGGGCGGACGGCGCCCTCGACGCCGCGGCGATCATGAAGCCGATGCTGGCCCGCGGTGAACTACGCACCATCGGCGCCACCACACCGGAGGAGTACCGCCGGCACATCGAGAAGGATCGTGCGCTGGAACGCAGGTTCCAGCCGATTCGCCTGGAACCTCCCACCCCTGCGGCCACGATCGCGATCCTCAAGGGGCTACGCGACCACTACGAGGCGCACCACGGTGTGACGTTCACCGATGACGCCCTGGCGGCCGCGGTCCACCTGACCGACCGCTACGTCACGGCCCGGTTCCTGCCGGACAAGGCGATCGACGTCCTGGACGAGGCCGGGGCGCTGGCCCGGATCCGGTCCCTGGCCGGTCCGTCCCAAGACGGGATTCCGGTTCCGGTCACCGGGGAACTCGTGGCGGAGGTGGTAGCGGCCGGTACCGGGATTCCCCTCTCCCGGTTGACCGCCGAGGAGACGACGCGCCTGCGAGAGATGGAGAACGAGCTGCGGGGGAGGGTGATCGGGCAGGACGCCGCGATCAGGGTGCTGGCGCGCGCGATCCGCCGGACCAGGGCCGGGATCGCCGATCCGAACCGGCCGGTGGGATCCTTCCTCTTCACCGGCCCCCCGGGGGTGGGGAAGACGGAACTGGCGAGGGCTCTGGCCGGCTTCCTCTTCGGTGACGACGACGCGCTGATCCGGATCGACATGAGCGAGTACGCGGAGAAGCACTCGGCGGTGCGCTTGTACGGCGCGCCACCCGGATACCTGGGCCATGACGACGGCGGGCAGCTCACCGAGCAGGTGCGGCGGAGGCCTTTCTCCGTGGTCCTGTTCGACGACATGGACAAGGCGCATCCCGACGTGCTCGATGTGCTCCTGCACACCCTGGAGGAAGGGCGGCTCGCCGACGGGCAGGGCCGTACCGCCGACTTCAGCAACGCCGTCCTCATCATGACCACCAATCTCGGCGCCCGGGGCATCGCCTCCGGCGTGCCGACGGGATTCACTCACGACGCCGAAGGCGGCTGGATGCGTTCCGTCGTCGACGGCGAGCTGCGGGGGCACCTGCGCCCGGAGTTCCTCAACCGTGTGGACGATGTCGTGGTGTTCAGTCCGCTGACGGCGGTGGACATGACCGCGATCGTCGACCTCGAGATCGCCCGGCTGGAGAGGCGGCTCCACGAAGGCAGAGACGTCACCCTGCAGGTGACGGCCGCTGCCCGCCGCCTGCTGGCACAGTGGTGCCACGACCCCGCGCTGGGGGCCCGTCCGCTACGCCGGACCGTGCAGCGGGAGCTCGACGATCCCCTGTCGGAGCTGATCCTGACGGACCGCCTCCGGCCCGGCCGGACAGTGGTCGTGGACGCCGCAGGGAGCGACCGGCCTGCTCTCACGTTCATTGCGGTTACGTGAGCGGCATGCCGCCACGGGCTCTGTGACGACGCGCCGGCGGCCGGTGCCCCGGGTCCCGGGCGGGAGCACGCCGGGACCCGCCTCTGGCGCCTATCCCCCCGCCCCGGGAGCGCTGCCGGCCAGACCCGGCTCGCCGAGCTGCCCCAAGGCCACCAGTCCGGCGGCGTTGACCATGCGCGTCACCCAGTTGAACTGGCATGCGGTCCAGATCGCCTCCAGGATCTGGTCGTCGCCCCACCCGGACTCCTTGAGCCGGTCGAAATCGGCCTGGCCCGTGCGATACGCCTCGTGAGTGATCCGGCGGGCCAGACGGAGCAGTTCCCGCGTGGCTGCGGAAACGGGCATGTCATCGATGTCGGAGACCTCCAGGCAGGCTGCCAGGCGAGGATCGGCACCGATCATGTCCAGGAAGAGGACATGGGCGTCGACGCAGTAGCCGCAGGAGACCTCCCGCGCCACGAAGGCGGCGATGAGCTCCTTGACCTCGCGATCCAGGAAGCCCTCATCGAAAACCGACCGGTATCCGTCCCAGAAGACCTTCAGATAGCTCGGGCGGGTACTCACCAGCTTGAAGACGTCGGGCACGAGACCGAACCCGAAATGGGTCCGCATCTCCCCGTACAGGGCGGCGGTGGCGCCCGCCGCGGCCGTCTCGCTCACCACAGGCACCCGCACACCAGGCGCTTGGGTCATATCCGCTCCCGGTAGGAATTGAAGGGTTGTATTCAAACACTATCTAGAATTAAAGTAGAGAGAAGATGAGGAGGTCGGCATGAGCCACGTTCGCCGGAACTACGGTCAGTACTGCGGCCTGGCGTCGGCCCTCGACGTCGTGGGCGAGCGTTGGACGCTGCTCATCATCCGCGAGCTGCTCCTGGGGCCCCGGCGGTACGGCGAGCTTCTCGCCGAACTGCCCGGCATCGGTACGAACCTCCTCGCTGAGAGGCTCAAAAGCCTCGTCGAGATGGGTGTGCTCACCAAGCCGGCGTCCAGGGACCAGGGCTATGAGCTGACCGAGATCGGCCGGCGGCTCCGGGACCCCGTCCTGATGCTGGCCCGTTGGGGGATGTCGTTCCTCGGCGCGCCGGACGACGGTCAGGAGGTGCGGCCGCATTGGGGGTTCCTGGCCGTCCAGGCCATGATCGATCCCGACCGGACGCCTGATGTCGACGAGGTATACGAATTTCATGTCGACGAGGTCGTGTTCCACATCAGCGTCGACCAAGGCGTCCCTCGCGCCGTCGAAGGCCCGGCCACCGGTCCGTGCTCGATGGTGGCGCGGACCGACGCCAAGACCTTCGTCGAGATCGGGGCCAAGCGTCTGAGCCCCTTCGAGGCCCTCGCCTCGGGGAGGCTCACGCTTTCCGGCGATCCGGACGCCATCATGCGATCCAGCGCACTCCTCGGGCTGATCCCCGCGGCAGGGGAGGCGCCCCTCAGCGCCGCCGGCGCGTACTGACCGGGCAAACGACTTCTCAATAACGTAGGGGCGCTCTGGGGCGGCCCCGGCTTCACTGTCGGGCATGTGAAGACCTGAGTCCATGTCGGCCCTGGTTCTTCCTGTACTGGCCGGGTCGGCGTCGTGTCCATTGAACCCGCATCTCATCCACGGTGCAACGCTTGACTATATATCTCTAAAGTTGTCTACTTTGGGGAGCTGGTACAAAACCGCCCCGTAGTAGACGTCGTGAGAAGAACCTGCTGGTAAGCGCTGCGACGCCGTTTCACGGTCGGCTACGGCGGCTCCGAGGGTCCTGCACCCACCTCCGTAGGAGAGACCATGCCGCACATCGCCATGCCCCCTGAGCTCGCTCCTGGAACCCCTGGCCTGTTCCAGTACCGTCCCGAGACAGGCCGTCCCCTGGGCGAGCTCGCCGAGGTGCTCCTGCGTAATCCCCACTCGCTCAGCCGGGGCGAGCGGGAGCTCATCGCCGCCTACGTCTCGGTTCTGAACGACTGCACCTTCTGCAGCTCCACCCACTCCGAGGTCAGCGCCGCCCAGATGGACGGCGGACGGACCCTGGTGGACAAGGCCATCAACGACCTCGACAGCGCTCCGGTCTCGCCGAAGCTCAAGGCACTGCTCGCGATCGCGGGCGCCACGCAGCGCGGCGGGCACGAGGTCACCGAGACCATGGTGGACACCGCTCGCCAGGCCGGCGCCACCGACACGGAGATCCACGACACGGTCCTCATCGCGGCGGCCTTCTGCATGTTCAACCGCTACTGCGACGGCCTGGCCGCCATCGTTCCCACCGACCCCGCCGCCTACGTGGGGATGGCCCAGATGATCATCAATGACGGCTACCGGATGTGCGCGACCGGCCACTAGCGCCGATCGTGCGGCGGTCGCTCGGCCTGCCGCCCGTGCGGCCGAGCGGCCCCGGTCGTCCGAACCCGTGATGAGCACCTGGAAGGGAGTGCGATGACCGAAACGACTCGGCACGCCGTCCGCCTCACCTCTCTGTCGCCCGGCGCCGGCTGTGCCTGCAAGCTCCCCCAATCCTCCCTCGAGCAGCTGATGAACGGGTTCGGTCCGATGACTCCGGCGTCCGGCACCGATCTTCTCGTCGGGCTCCCCGAAGGCGACGACGCCGCGGTCCTGCGGTTGAACGACACGCAGGCGCTGATCCTGACCACGGACTTCTTCACCCCTATCGTGGACGACCCTTACGACTGGGGCCGCATCGCGGCGGCGAACGCCCTGTCCGACGTCTACGCCATGGGAGGCCGGCCGATCCTCGCGCTCAATCTGGCGGCCTGGCCCGGCGATGGCCTGCCCATCGAAATGCTCACCCAGGTCATGAAAGGCGCTGCGGCCGTCGCTGGCTCGGCCGGATGCGCGGTCGTCGGCGGGCACACGATCGCCGATCCGGTCCCCAAGTACGGGATGGCCGTGCTGGGAATGGCCGATCCCACACGCCTGCTCACCATCGACCAGGCGAACGTCGGCGATCAACTGATCCTGACCAAACCGATCGGGACGGGGGTCGTGGTCACGGCGCTGAAACACGACGCCGCCGACCCCGCCGCGGTGGCGGAGGCCGTGAAGTCGATGACGTCGCTCAACGCCGCTGCGAGCGACGTCGCGGTCGAGGCCGGAGCGCGGGCCGCCACCGACGTGACCGGATTCGGCCTCCTGGGGCACCTGCGCAGGATGCTGACGGCCAGTGGGGTCGCGGCCGAGGTGGACGCCGATCGCGTGCCCTTCCTGCCGGACGCCCGGGAACTCGCAGGCAAGGGATTCGTCTCGGGCGGCACCCGGGCGAACATGGACTTCCTGACGCGCTGGGTACGGATCGACCCCTCGCTCGACGACGAGGTCTCCGTCCTCCTCCACGACGCCCAGACATCAGGCGGCCTGCTCATCGCCGCGCCCGCACCGGCGGACGACCTCATGGAACGCCTGTACCGGCGCGGGGTTCCCGCGGTGACGGTCGGGAGGATCGTCGACGGTCCGGCCGGCCGCATCACCGTACGAGCGGACGCGGAGTCCTAGCGGTTCTCCAGCGGACCGACAGATCAAGCTCAAGATGGTTTCGGCCCGGCCGGAGGTGAAGGCGATGAATGGCGACCCGCGTCGTGCCCTGCCCAAGATGGACGTCGTCCTCGCACACCCCTGGATCACCGAGCAGATGCACGCCTGCGGGCGGCCACTCGTGACGGAGGTGGCCAGACGGGCGCTGGACCTCGCACGCGAGGGCCTGGCCGAGGGGCAGCCCCTGCCCTCGCTGGACGACATCGCGCAGACGGTGACGACCTCGGTCACCGCGCTCACCTCGGGGCGGGTCCGCGCGGTCATCAACACCACCGGAGTGGTGCTGCACACCAACCTCGGCCGGGCACCGCTGTCGGACGCGGCCCGCGAGGCCGTCACCGCCGCGGCGGGCTACTCCACCGTGGAGTTCGACCTGCAGACCGGAGGGCGCGGGAAGCGGGGGACCACTGCCAACCTGCTCCTCCGGGAACTCACCGGTGCCCCTGCCTGCCTCGCGGTCAACAACGCCGCCGCGGCGTTGTTGCTCGCGCTGAACGCCCTGGCACGTGACCGGGAGGTCGTCGTGTCCCGGGGCGAGCTGGTCGAGATCGGAGGGGAGTTCCGCATCCCGGCCATCATGGAGGCCGCCGGGGTGAAACTCGTCGAAGTGGGTTCGACCAACCGGACGCACCTGTCCGACTACATCGACGCGATCAGCGAACGAACGGCCCTGCTGATGGTGGTCCACCCGTCCAACTACCGCATCGAGGGATTCACCGCCCAGCCGCCGCTGACCGATCTCGTCGACCTGGCCAGGAAGACCGGTGTCCCGCTCCTGCACGACATCGGCTCAGGCCTTCTGCGCGGGCAGATGGGGGACGAGCCCACGCTCGAGGACAGTCTCAGAGCCGAGGTGGACCTGGCGGTCTTCTCCGGCGACAAACTCTTCGGCGGTCCTCAGGCGGGACTCATCGTGGGACGTTCCGATCTCGTGCAGCGGCTGGCGCGCCATCCCGTGGCACGCGCGGTGCGCATCGACAAGCTGACCCTCGCCGCCCTGGAGGCGACCCTGCTGTCTCATCTGTCGGGCCGGCTGGAGGAACTCCCGATATGGCGGATGCTCAACCTGTCCCCGCAGGATCTCCGGATCCGCGCCGAGCAGCTGGCGGACGGGCTCGGTCGGGCCGCCTCCTTACGGGAAGGCGCGGGTGTCGTGGGAGGCGGCAGCCTGCCGGGAGAGCACCTGCCGAGCGTGCTCGTCGAGATCGACCCTCAACCCATGAGCGAGACGGCGTTCGTGGCCGGGCTCCGCACTGCGGATCCGCCCGTCATCGCACGCGCGGAGAAGGGGCGTGTCCTGGTGGACCTTCGTACGGTGCCCCCGGAGGAGGACGCGCGGCTGCTGCGGATTCTGCGGGACGCGCTGGCGACCGACGCCTGACACGGAACGAGGGACGAGATCGCCAGTCGTTGACAGTGCCGTGCGCCCGGTCGTCGTCAGTGGCCGCCGGACAGCTGGCCACCGAGGTTGCCGTGCAGGCGGGCGCTGGGCTCGTTGAGGTCGATGACGGTGACCTTCTTGCCGCGGGCGGCGTACCTGGTCTGCACGGCGTCCAGGGCGGCCGCCGAGGAGGCGTCCCAGATATGGGCGCCGGACAAAGGTCGATGACGACCTCGCGGGGGTCGCCGGTGGGGTCTCAGACGTCCTCGGCGGACACCTGAGACCGCAGAGGGCCGCCGCTCGGTAAGGCCCCGGCCCGGGTCTCGACCCCGAAGAAGACGACCGCGACGACGGCCAGGACCAGCGGGACCGCGCCGAGGAGCGCGGTGGCGCCGATCGAGGGAACCGCGACCCCCGCCACCAGGACGGCGGTGACGGCGACGCCGCCGAACTTGCCCACCCCCGCCGACAGGCCCGACCCCCGGGAGCGGACCCGGGTCGGGTAGATCTCCGAGCTGTAGGCCGCCAGTACGGCCGAGATCGTGGCGGTGCCGACGATCGGCCCGGCCAGCAGCACGTACAGCCAGGTGTCGTCCCGCACCAGGGACTCACCGGCGGAGAAGAAGGCCAGCAGGGCGCCGGCCACCAGGGCGGTCAGCACGAGGATGGTCTTCTTCGCGCTCCACAGCCCGTACATCGCGGCGGCGACGAAGACCAGCGGGAGCCCCAGCAGAGCCGAGTCGCGCAACGCCCGGTCGGCCGTCTGCTGGTCGAGGCCGAGCTTCTGCAGGTTGGAGGGGATCCACAGCTGGAAGCCGTAGGTGACCAGGCCGATGCTCAGCCCCAGGATCACCACCGCAACGGTCAGTCCGGCGAACGGCCTGCGGAACAGCGGGCCGTATCCGCCGCCGTCGCCGGCCGCCCGGTCCTCGGAGGACGTCTCGGCCTCGATCACGATCTCCGCCTCGGCCGCGTACTTCGACATGATCGCCCGTGCCTCGGTCTCGCGCCCATGGGCCAGCAGGAAACGCGGCGACTCGGGGATCCAGCGGTTCAGCAGGATGAGCAGCACCCCGGTGGGCATGCCCAGCAGCCACAGCGCCCGCCAGGAGTAGGCGGGGATGAGCTCCGACGACAACCAGCTCGTCAGGACGTAGGCCAGGGCGAGGTTGCCGCCGATGAGCACCATGATCCACCCGCGGTGCCGGCCCGGGATCGTCTCGGCCAGCAGCGAGAAGGTGATGGGTAGCATGCCGCCGGCGGCGAGCCCCATCATCAGGCACATCACCAGGTTCCAGGCGAAGGACGGCATCGCCCCGCAGATCGCGGTGGTCACGAACATCACCCCGGCCAGCAGGATGGCCGCCCGGCGCCCGATGCGGTCGCCCAGCCAGCCCCACAGGAACGATCCGAGGACCGTGCCGGTGAGCCCGAACAGGGGCAGGAGCGCGACGGGCAGGTCACCGTCGGGGTTGAGGGCCGACTTGAGCCCGTATTCGGCGCCCATGCCCGGCGCGACGAACGCCAGCGTGATCGGCTTCATCGCGTCGATGGTCACCGCGGCCGTCATCACGGCGATCAGTCCCAGGTGCGCGGGGCGGAGCCGGCCGTCGCCCGTGGCGCGGACGCGGACCTCGCCGGCCCGCCGCGCCTCCTTCAGGCCGCGCGGGACCAGGCCGTAGGCGGTCACCGCCAGCCCGGCGACGATCAGGCCCATGCCGATCATCATCGGGGCGTCCATGGGCATGCCCGCCATGCGGTAGCCCATGTGGGAGGCGTGGGCGTACATCGGCAGGTGCAGGGCCACTCCCGCCACGCAGGCGGCGAAACCGGTCCAGAAGGCCAGCGGGTGGGCGAAGTCGATGCCGCCCACGGCACGTGTTCTCATCGGTGTCCTCGAAGACGTCGATCGGTCGGATGGTGTGGAGGCGCTTGGCGCGCCGTCAGAACAGGCGGCCGCCGCGCAGCCGCCACTGGACGGAGAGCACCCGCATCGGGCCGTTCGCGAACAGCCACTGGCCCAGCCAGACGAGGGTGAACATGGCGGCGAACGTCGAGAAGGCGACGGGGCCGCCGATGCCGGGGACCAGCCCCGCCTCGAGCAGGACCCACATGAGCAGGCCCTCGGGGACGCTCGTGAGCAGGCCGAAGAGCGTCGGCCAGTCCTTGTCCCAGCGGAACTGCATCAGCAGGTGGTAGAGCAGCTCCCAGCCCAGGCCCGCGACGGCGACCGCGAGCAGGATCAGGTAGGCGGTCCGGTACGTCTCCGCCAGGGAGCCGGAGGTGCCCGGCAGCACCGGCACGACCAACGCCGTCAGGACCACGCCGACGGTGGCGAGCAGGAAGATCCGGGTCTGCAGGCGACCGGCGAGGGTGGGGATCACAGCGGGCGGCTCCTTTCGGGACGGGGCGTGGTGGACAGAGCGGAACGGCCGGTCGGCGGCGAGGGACGGCCGACCGGTCCGGGAAGGAGCCGTCGATCGGCCGTTCCGCTCGCGGTGCGGGCGGAGAGGAGGCGGGGTCAGACCGGGGGGCGGCCGGCGGCCCAGCGCAGCCACTGGCCGACCGACCTGGCGGAGGTGAGCCGGGCGCAGAACCCGCGTCGGGCCAGGTCCGCGGCGATGTCGAGCGCGGCGGTCTGCATGCCCAGGAAGCTGTCCACCGCGGGGAAGTGGTTGCCCGCCGTGGCCGCGCCGGAGGCGTAGAGCACGCCGTCCCCGTTCTCTGTGCCGGTCACCTCGAAGCTCTCTCCGACCGTCAGGCGGCCCGCGCCGTTGCGCCGGGCGCCGCCGTGCTCCAGCAGGTCGGCCAGGACGCGGTGCTCGGGCATGTCGGCCTCCAGCCCGGTGCAGTCGATGACGAAGTCCGAGACGTGGCGACCGGAAACCCCGTCGGCACTGCTGGTGAAGCTGGCCAGCCGGCCGTCCGGGGTGGGCTCCACCTTGTGGACCGTCGCCTGGAGGGGGCGGTACCAGCCGCCCGCCCGACCTTGGCGCAGCTGCTCCTGCCAGCGGCGCAGCTTCGGCGTGGTGGTGCCGCCCACGGTCTTGTACAGGGCCGTGCGCTCCTCGCCGCGGGCCTGCCGGAACCGCTCCTTCAGCTGCCCGCCGAAGGCGGACTTGGGGAAGGTGAACGCCTGGTAGGCCCAGCCGTCGCCGCCGTCGCGCCGCATCCACGGACCGGCCCCGTGCGGTCCGGCCACGAACGTGCGGAACAGGTGCACGATCTGCGTCTGCAGGCCGTACCGCTCCCGGTCGTCCATGAGGCGCTGCAGCACGCGGGAGGCGACGATCCCGGCGCCCCGGACCACCACCGTGCCCGGCCGCGTCTTGAGGAACTCGTAGACGTGCTCGTGCGGCTCGTAGGCGTTGACGACGCGGTGGTAGTCGTCGTACTCCTCCCGGAAGCACTGCAAGTCCTCCAGGAACTTGAGGCCCGGGTAGCCGACCGCGAGGTGGACGTACCGGGAGCGGCACGCCACCCGCCGGCCCGGCCCCGTGCCGGCGGGAGGGGTGAAGAGCGTGAAGTAGCCGCCGCCGGCCCGGCGGCGGACCATCCGCACCTGTCCCTTGACCAGCATGTCCCAGTACGCGATGCGGTCGGCCTCGCGCTTGACCGTGGCGAAGACCGTCGCGGCCCTGGGGCTGAAGAAGTCGGTGAGGAGCGGCTCCACCAGGACATGCCACAGCAGCCTCGGCGAGCGGTCCTGCAAGGCCTCATGCAGGGCGTAGGAAGGGAAGCCCCAGATGTTGTCGGGGCGGGCCCCCGCGTCGGAGCGGATGCGCTCCTGCGGCGGAAGCTGCGACACTCGGGTGAGGTACTCCCAGGTCTGCCAGGGGGTGTCACTGTTGGAGACCACCCGGATCGAGGAGGTCGGCACTCCGCAGATCCGCAGCACGTCGACCAGGGTGAAGGAGCCGAACCCGCCGCCGACCGAGACCAGTGGCGTGTCGAAGACCGGGATGCCCGCCTCGTGGACCATGCGGTCGTCCCAGACGGGAGAGCCGATGAGACGAGGGGTGAGGGCGTCGTGCTGGGCGGCAGGCAAAGCGGGTTCCTCGCGGAGGGGCGGACGGTCCACACCGCCCGGTGATCACTGGGCGGTCGCCGCCATCATGGGCGCCCGCGCTTGGATTCTGCTTGCATGTCAGTGAATCGCCCATTCTGTAGCGATCAGCCATGAAACAGGACCGTTCCTCCCGGTACTAAGGCCTGTCCTGTGAATCTTCCTCTCAGAAGTTCAGCCGGGTCACCGATGTCGTAGGCATGGTGCACCGAGGGGAACTCACCGATCAGCAGTGGGAGCAGATCAAGCCGCTGCTGCCGCAAGGCGGCCGTCAGGGCTGGCAGTGGCGCGACCACAGGCAGGTGATCAACGGGATCGTGTGGCAGGCCCGCACCGGGGCGCCCTGGCGGGACGTCCCGGATCGGTACGGGCCGTGGAAGACGCTGCACGAGCGGCTGCGCCGGTGGAGTGCCGACGGCACCTGGGAGCGGATCTTCGAGCACGTCAAAACCACGGTTCATGCCGGTGAGGACGGCCTGGACGATGCGGTGTACGAGGTGGCGGTCGACTCCACCGTCACCCGGGCGCACCAGCATGCCGCCGGTGCCCGGGAAAAGGGGGCACCGCATCCATCGGCGCCTCCGGCGCGGCGGTGGCGGCCGTCGACGGCGAGGCGCCGGGCCGCTCCCGGGGCGGCCTGAGCAGCAAGCCGCACCTGGCGGTGGATGCCTGCTGCCGGGTCCTGGCGGTGATCCTCACGCCCGGTCAGGCCGGGGACAACCCGCGGCTTATCCCCTTGCCGGATCAGGTCCGTCCGCCCGTCGGCTACCCGCGGCCGGCGGGTTGGTGGTTTCGGGTGATCGCCGACAAGGCCTACAGCGCCCGTGCCACCCGCCGCTACCTGCGCCGCCGGCGGATCGCCGCCACGATCTGAGGAGAAGGCCGACCAGTTGGCCCATCGCCGGAGCCGGGGTTCGCGGGGCGGCCGGCCGTACGCCTTCGATCCGGAGATCTACAAGCGGCGCAACGTGGTCGAGCGCGCGATCGCGCGCCTGAAGCGGTACCGCGCGCCGGCCTCCCGGTACGCCAAGCGCGCGGTCATCTACCGCTGCCAGATCCTGCTGGTCGCGACCTTGGACTGGCTCTCGTGATTCACAGGACAGGCCTTAGTCGCTGTGGGCTTTCATCCTGCGGGTGCTGGAGTCCACCCGTACGGTGTGGCCTCGACTGTCCAGGTACTCGAGCAAAGGGATGACGACGCGCCGGGAGGTGTCGAGAGCGCTTCTGGCCTCGCTCGCGGTGAAGGGCTGCGAGATCCGGCTGAGGATCTGGACGGCACGGTCCTCGGCGCCGGCAGGCAGGACGACGCCCTCGGCGAGCCTGATCAGTGCACCCGCTCGTGCTGCGGCGATCACCGCTTTGGAGTGCAGGCCCAGTTCTGCGAGACGGCCGGCCTCCGGCGCCCTGAAGGGAGTGCTCTTCAGTTCCTCCTCCAGACGGCGCACCGCTGCGGCGACCGGGGCGGGGAGTTCGGGTGCGGCGGCCGTCTTGTGGATCCGGTTGGCCTTCAACTGCAGGGGAGGCCGTACCAGGGCCTCCACCAGGCGCCGGTCGGGCAGACGCAGCAGTTGCCTGGCGGACTCGACGGGAAATCCCGGAGCGAGGGGGTTGCGCTCGGCGTACTCGCTCACGGCTCGGGACAGATCGGTGCCCAGCGATTTCCAGTGCTCCGCGTCCACCAGCCAGTCACCGGACACTCTTTGGCCGGCGGGCTCGCAGCCCATGACGGTCAGGTCGTCCTGCGTGAGGAACCCGTGTCTGCGCAGCAGCACGCCGCCGGTGGGCGGGTCGGGCCAGTCGGCCAGTTCACGGGCGGCGGCTGCGGCGGCACCACGGCGGCTGAGCGAGGGTGGCCGTACGTCGAGCACGGTGAGTCCTGCGACGCGCCGGGAGCCCGGTTCTCGGATGATGGCGCGATCGCCCACACGAAGAGGCAGGGGAGCGGAGAGCGTCAGCCGTGCCGTGTCCGTGCCGAGCCTGCGCACCCTCACCGCTGTCGCAGTCGAGCCCATGTGCAGGATGCACTCCCGCGCCAGCTCTCCCGCGGTCGCGCCGCGCAGCCGCACGTCGAGTGTCTTCGTGCTGTTCCACCTGTCCGGAGTCACGAGCGCCATGCCCCGCGCGACATCGCCCAGTTCGACGCCTTTGAGGTTCATCGCCACGCGGGCGACGCCGGAGACGGAATCGACCCGCCTCTTCAGCGACTCCAGGCCGCGGACCCGTACTCGACGGCCGGAGGGGATCAGGACCAGTTCGTCGCCGATCGTCACGGTGCCGCTGGGCAGCGTGCCGGTGACGACCGTGCCCATGCCCTTGATGGTGAAGGCACGGTCGATCCACAGCCGGACGGGCCCGTCGGCCGATGGCGGAGGAAGGGAGTCGACGAGTCGCTCCAGTGCTTTGACGAGGTCGCCGATGCCTTCGCCGGTCTTGCCGCTGACGGCGACGGCCTCCACCTGGCCGAGGCAGGTCTGGGTGATCTCCGACTGGGCCTCCTCGATGGCGAGCTCGGGGTCCTCGCGATCGCATCGTGTGACGACGAGCAGTCCGTGGCCGAGCCCCAGCGCGTCGATCACGGCGAGATGCTCAGCCGACTGCGGCATCCAGCCCTCGTCCGCGGCGACCACCATCATGACGGCGGGCACCGGGCCGATGCCGGCGAGCATGTTGCTCACGAAGCGCTCGTGGCCGGGAACGTCGACGAAGGCGAGTTCCCGGCCCGAGGGCAGCGCCGTCCATGCGAAACCCAGGTCGATGGTCATGCCGCGTCGGCGCTCCTCCGCCCACCGGTCCGGCTCTATGCCGGTCAAGGCCCGTACGAGCGTGGACTTGCCGTGGTCGACGTGCCCTGCGGTCGCGACTACGTGCATGCGCACTTTCCCATCGCTTGAGGAATGACGCGACGATCTGTAGCGGAGGCGAACGGGAATCGAACCCGCCAGCGACGTCAACGCCGCCCCATCGGTTTTGTAGACCGGGAGGGCCACCAGGCACCCAACGCCTCCAAGAGCTAACTAACGATATCTGTAGCCGGATGTCAATGATATGAGGATCAAGATCTTCTCATTCCGAAGTGAGCGGAGCTCTGACGTCCCTATTCAAAAGGGAATTTGTTGACAACGGATCACCGCGAGGGGTTGTGCGAGTCCATCACGCTCAAGGTGTTGACTATATGAGTTTAAAGTAGTCCACTATGAGTGCGTTGAGGCTCGGCATTGCGAGCCAGTGCTTCGCCGGGTCCGGCGACTTGAGCGGACAGGAGCCGGTCGGCTCCGCTCTAGAGGCGTTCTGATCAGCCAAGAGCCCAGGTTGGGAGAGAGAGATGACCATCGCTGACAGTCAGCTGTCGACAGCGTCTCCGGACGTTCGCCCCCTGCTCGCCGACTACCGGGAGCAGTTCGTCCCCGCGGCGGTGGACTACCTGGAAAGGAGGATTTCCGCGAACGAGTTGCGTCGCCGCTGGAAGCCGCACTACCTCGGCCCGTTTCACGCCTACGACCTCACGGTCGAGCGTGCATGGCGCGAGACGAGCGGGTCCACGGGGGTTCTGGAGTCCGGCGCTCCTCCGGCCGACCCCCGCTTCGCGACGCCGCTCCAGCACTTCCCGGTGAGCATCGCCTACAACAACCTCGATCGCCTGATCGAGGTGCTCGCGATCGAACTGGGCGACCAGACGGTCGACCAGACCAAGATCCGCGAGCGGACAGTCGACTTCGCGCACGTCATCGACTCGCTCGATGCCCTCATGGCGTCACTCGCCGATTAAGCGGGTGCCGCACTGAAGGCGACCACGCTCCATCGCTCTCACTCGAAAGGTTGAACTGTGAGCGAACCACAGGGAATCCTCAGACAGCTCCTCGACAGGGGCATCGCGGCCGGCATCGACGGCGCGACGCTCTCGCCGGCGGAGGTTGTCAAGGGTCACGAGTCCGCGTGGGGAGGACCGGGCAACCTGTACCCGATCCGCCCGTACACGCTGACACCGTCGGCCCTCGAGTCCTTCACCGTCCGCGAGCGCATTCACGTGCGCATCGACGGACTCGGTGAGGACATCGTCGACCTCCACGGCATGGCGATCTATCGTCGCCACGACCCCCACGCAGCCGAGGGCACCGCCCTCGACTGGGCCAGCTCCACGATCACCGCGCAGTTCCTGTCGCTTCAGGTGACCGGGCACAGCGAGATCTTCGGGCAGGTCAAGGTGTCGAACTCGCCCGGCAAGGCGGAAGGAGCGCGGGTCAAGCCGAGTCCCGCGCCCGATGACGGCTCGGTGATGCCGATCAAGGACTGTATCACCATGATCTATCCTCGGTTCGAGGTAGAGCAGCTCGGCACGACCGTTGACACCGGCGACCAGGTGGTCCGTCTGGAGTCGCGGGTCGCGATGGTCCCGCCGATCGGGGACGTGTCGCGCACATCCAAGTCCTACACGCTGTACGACGGCGAAGGACGTCGCGTCGGTGAGCTGATCGCCGCCGACATCGAGATCGGGGCGTTGCTCCACCACGTTCCGATCGCCAGCGCGGTGGTGCCGGCCGAGCTCGCCAGAGTGCTCGCCTAGGCGCCAAGGCGATGAATGACGTGCGTGTTGCCGGGCCGGCTCGGGCGAACTTTCGCGCGGGCCGGCTCGTGTCCTACGCCTTCAGCGTCGAGGCGACCATCGGGCAGAACCCGATGCGGTACGTGTTCGCGCGCCGCTTCTCGGGTCCTGCAGGTCGCGTGAGCGCCGTGACCGCGCTCTTCGTGCTGAAACCCGATGTCCTCTTCGGCACGTACGTGTGGATCGACGAGGACCCCGACCTTCCGGCCTGCCGGATCCACACCTACCTTCCCACGATGAGAAAGCCGATCCAGGTGGTGGACCGGCTCGCATTCGACTGCCTGCCGCTCACCGACATCGGCTACCTCGACCTCATGGCGTGGCCGCACCCCGCGCTCCGCCTCGTCCCAGCCGATCCGGGCGTGTCCCCGGTTTCCGGAACACCGGGCCGCACCGTGACGCGGTGCTATACCGGCCCGGCCGGGCTGCGGGTGAACGAACTCCTCACGCCGCGCCAGGGCCTGGTGGTCTGCCGGACGGTCCACCACGGCGACCAGGAGGTCAGGCGCTGGGAGGTGGTGGAGCAGGGGAGCGCCGAAGAGGACTGGCTGCCCAGGCGGCTCAGCGTGGCGAGACTGCAGAGCGGCCACCGTACGGACTTCATCCGTACGAGCCCGGCGCTGCCGATATCCCACGAGGCGTTCGATGCCGAGCCGCAGTCGCTCCGCGACACGGTGGAGCAGCGGTTGCACACCTGGCAGGAGTGACCATGCAGAGTCGGCCCTCGCCGTGGCTGTTGTGCCGGCGCACGCTGCACCTGATCGTCCACGGCTCCCGCACGCTTGCCCGCCTGCTGCTGATCGCGGCGGTGTCACCCCGGGAACACCGGGGTGAGCGTCTGGCGGCCGAAGCCGCCCGGCTGCCCGAACGGCTCGGTGGCGCGTTCCTGAAAGCGGGCCAGCTGCTGGCGACACGGGTCGACCTGGTGGGGGAACAGATGGCCGAGGCGCTCGGCCGGTTGCACGACCGTGTCGAGCCGATGAGCTCATCGCAGGCTCTACGGGCCGCGCAGTCGGCCTTCGATGAGCCGCCGCGGGGGTTCCTGCAGGCCCTGACCCGGCCGCCGGTGGCCAGCGGATCGATCGCATGCGTCTACAGGGTGGATCTGGACGGTGCTCCTGCGGCGATCAAGGTGCGGCGTCCGGACATCGCCCGGACGTTCGCGGCCGACATCGCGATGTTCCGGTTCATGGCGCGTATCGCCGAACGCGTCCCAGCCCTCCGCCGGGTTCCCTTGGCCAACATCGCCGGGCAGATGGGCGACTGCCTCATCGGGCAGCTGGACTTCTCCAGGGAAGCGGTGAATCTCCGTCGTCTGCGCTCGGTCCTGGCGGAGGTACCCGGGACCGTGGTCCCCGAGGCGTACGCTGCCGCCTGCGCCGATGGGGTCGTCACCATGGAGTTCATCGACGGCCTCGACCGTTCGCTGATCGGCCGTCTCCCCTCCGAGACACGGGAGGCGGGCGTGGCGGCCCTGGTGCGCGCCGTTTATCACATGCTCTTCGTCGAGGGATTCATCCACGTCGACCTGCATCAGGGCAACGTGTACTTCCGCCGCGACGGGAAGGTGGTGATCCTCGACGCCGGATTCGTTTTCCGGATGAGCGATATGGCGCGGACCAGCTTCACTCGTTTCTTCGCCGGAATGATTCAAGGGAACGGCGAGTCCTGCGCCGAAATCCTGCTGTCCACGGTGCGTCGCGTCGAAAAGAATGCGGACATCGGGCGGTTCCGCAGCGATTTGGCCGAGCTCGTCGTGCGGAATGCGGGCGCTGTGGCGCGGGACTTCGATCTGGCGGCTTTCGCGGTGCAGATCTTCGATCTGCAGCGGCGGCACCGGCTCTTCGCCGAGCCGGAGTTCGTCTTCCCCCTGCTGTGCCTGCTGTCCTTGGAGGGGACGGTGCGCAGGTTCCATCCCGCGATGGACTTCCAGCTCGAGGCCGCTCCGTACGTCATGCAGGGACTGCTGACGGCCGCTATCGAGTCTCCGACGTGACGTCGAGGCGCCGCACACCGGACAGGCGATCTGGCTGGCGGCGTCAACCCGATTCGCTCTTGACATGTTAAGGATGAAAAGAGACGATAACTATACTTTTATAAAGTTATCGGTCGTTTTCTGGATATCGGATTCCTTCCCGTAAAAACCCGATCCCCATGATCTGGGAGTTTCGCATGTCTGCCCAGCCCTCACTGGATAAAAAGCCAAATATCGGGTTTCCAGTGGTCGCACTCTGCTTGACCGCTTTCGTGGTCATGGTGGACACGACGATCATCCAGGTCATGGTTCCCGACCTGATGCGGGGACTGGGCGCCAGCTTGGAGCAGGTGCTGTGGGTCGTCAACGGATTCGTCCTGGTGTACGCCGCGCTCCTCATCACGGCCGGCCGGGCGGGCGGCATCGTGGGCCCTCGGCCCCTGCTGATCGCAGGCCTGATCCTGTTCGGATCGGCCTCCTTCGCCTGCGGCCTGGCCGCCTCACCGGAGCAGCTCATCATCGCCCGCGTCGCGCAGGGAATCGGTGGAGCGCTGATCGTTCCCCAGAGCCTGACCTTGGTCGCCCTGATGTTCCCGGAGAATCGCCGCGGGGCGGCCTTGGGAGTGGTCAGCGCCACCATGGCGCTGGCAGCGATCGTCGGCCCTGTCGGAGGGGGAGCGATCATCACCGCGTGGGGTTGGCGGTGGGCGTTTCTCATCAACGTGCCGATCTGCCTCCTGGCCCTGGCCATGGCCCTGCGGTACGTGCCCGGCATTCGGCCCGATCATCACCAGGGCTTGGACTGGGGCGGCGTCGCGCTGGTGACGGCGGGGCTGGGCGCGATCACCTACGGTCTCGTGGAGGGGGAGCGGTACGGGTGGGGTACGGTCGCCGGGCCCGTCACCATTCCGTCGGTCCTCACCGCAGGCCTTCTGCTTCTGTGCGCGTTCGCCTGGTGGGAGCGCAGGGCGGCGGCCCCGGTCCTGCCACTCGGCCTGTTCCGGTATCGCTCCTTCGTCGTGGCGGGCTGGCTCGCCTGCGTCCAGTTCGTCGTGATGCTCGGACTGATGCTGGTCATCACCCTGCACGTCCAAAGGGCCCAGGCAGGCAGCGCGATCGACGCCGGTCTGATCCTGCTGCCCATGGCGGTCATGGCGGGACTGCTCTCACCCTTGGCGGGATGGCTGACCGACCGGGTGGGCGGCGGCCGGATCATCATGGCCGGTTTCGCTGCGATGGCGGCCGGCGTCGCCTGGTTCGCCCTCCTGATCTCACCGTCGGTCCCCGTCCTCGGACTCGCACTGCCCTCGGCCCTGGTCGGAGCCGGCGTAGGGCTGGTGATGGCACCGGCGAGCACCGAGGCCGTCCGCGGTCTGCCCGCAGCTCTCGTGCCCGCCGCCTCAGGCGTGCTCAACACCGGACGGCAGCTCGCCGGCCTGCTCGGCGTGACGCTCGTGGGTGTGATCCTCCAGACCGGACCCGCCGTCCGCGAGACGGTGGCGAGTGGACGGCACGAAGGGGCGGACGCAGTCCTCGCCGGTGCCTTCACGGCGGCGGCGCGCCCTGCTCTGATCGTCCTCGCCGCTGTGGCGCTGCTGGCGGCACTGGCCTGCCTGCTGCTCAGGTCACGCCCTTCCCGTCCCCCGTCCCCGCAGATGACGCCCCTGGCCCCATGAACCGCTGGTCGCCCCATGCTCCACCCAATCTCATCGAGTTCCGAGGAGATCGACATGCGCCGCTGCCTTGACGAACGCCAGCAAAGATTCCTCGCGCTGGCAGACAAGGTGCTTCCCGCGTTCACCGAACGCGCGGCCCTCCACGACCGCGAGAACACCTTCCCCTTCGACAACTACGGTGATCTTCGCGACGCCGGGCTTCTGCGGCTGACGGTGCCCGAGGAACTGGGCGGACTCGGCGCGGGCCAGGAGGAGATGCTGCTGGTGCTCGAACGGCTCGCGAGCGCCGACGGCGCCACCGCCCTGTCCTACGCCATGCACGTCGCCCCGCTCGGTTCGTGGGCGTTGACCTGGCGACGCACCGGCGCCCCGCCCCTCGCCCAGGTGTTGCAACTGGCCGGGCAGGATCGGCTGGTACTGGCGGCGATCGCCAGCGAGATGGGCACCTCCAACCTCTTCGTCGACGCCAAGACCACCGCGACCCGCGTCGAGGGCGGCTACCGGATCACCGGCCGCAAGAATTTCGGCACCAACAGCGCCGTCGCCTCCATGTGGGCCACGACGGCCAGATACGACGACCCCGACAACGGCCCCCGCCTGCTGATCCTGCTGGCGGACCCCTCCGCACCGGGCGTCTCGATCGAGCAGACCTGGGACACGCTGGGCATGCGGGCCACGCAGAGCAACGATGTCGTCTTCGACGGGATGTTCGTGCCGGAGCACGGCGTCGTCCAGTCGATACCGGTCGGCCACTTCGACGCCCAGGTCCTGGAGACCATCATCTGCTGGACCGCCCCCAGCTTCGGCGCCGTGTACACGGGCATCGCCGCGGGCGCGCTGGAATGGACCCTGGGACAGATCCGCCGCAAAGGCCTCGAAAACGATCCCCGGATCCAGGACGCCGTCGCGGACGTGGAGATCATGCTGGAGGTGAACCGGAGCGTACTGGAGCGCCACGCCGCCGAGGTGTCCAGCCACCGCCTCATCGACCAGCTGACGGTGCAGGAAGGGCTGAGCCGCTGCGCCTTCGTGAAGAACGTCTGCACGAACAACGCCGCCGCCATCATGACGCGCCTCCTCGACGTCGTGGGCGGAGCGGCCTATATGCGGGGCCAGCCCTTCGAACGCATGTGGCGCGACGTCCAGGCGGGGCTGGTCATGCCCATCAACAACCGCACCGGAAAGGAACTGATCGGCGCGAGCTCGCTGGGCATCGCCGTCGCGCCCGTCGCCGCTCCGCAGATGCCGGGGACGCCCCCGGCCGGCGTCGAGGGGCGCACCCGATGACGGCGACGGCATGGCGGGCGGCGCTGGCCGTGCTCTCCGCCCTGGCGTTGACGTCCACCGGGTGCTCGGCGGGAGGCGCGACCCATGCTCACGGCTCTCCGGGCACGCTTCGCGTCGGGATCATCCCCAACATCTCACCCGAGACGCAGCGCGCCCACTACGAGCCCTTCCGCAAGTACCTCGCCGACCGGTTGAAGACCGACGTCGAACTCTTCGTCGCGACCAACTACGCCGGCGTCGTCTCCGCCCTGGCGGGCAAGAAGCTGGACATCGCCTACCTGGGCGGGCTGACCTACGTCCAGGCGGAGGCCCAGACGAAGGTCACGCCGCTCGTCACCGAGGTCGACCAGGAGACCGGGACCCCCGAATACCTGTCGGCGATCGTGGCCAAGGCGGACGCCTCCTTCCGGTCGGCCAAGGACGTCGTGGCCGCCGGGGGAAAGTTCGCGTTCGGAGACGTCAGCTCCACCTCCGGCAGCCTCTACCCCCGCGTCATGCTCGTCGACGCCGGCGCACGCTGCCAGACCGGCGACCTCACCGTGTGCCCGCCACTCGCCTCGGTCACCTTCACCGGCGGGCATGACGCTACGGCGCAGGCGGTGGCCTCCGGCAGCGTCGACGCCGGGGGCATCGAGTTGCGGATCCTGCACCGTCTCGAAAAGCAGGGCAGCGTTCCCAAGGGAGCACTCAAAGTCGTGGAGACCCGCGAAGTGATGGGCTACCCGTGGGTCGCCGGCCCGGATCTGACCGGTGAAACCCGCGATGCCGTGATCAACGCGTTCACCGCGATGTCCGATCCCAAGCTCTTGGATCTCATGCGCGCCAAGGCCTACGTGAAGGTGTCGGCCGCCGACTACGCCGACGTCCGCAAGCAGGCGACGGACCTCGGCCTCCTGACGGCTCCATGACCGCAGAGGAGAAGAGCCGGGCGATGGGCCTGGAGCTGTCCGGCGTCCATGTCGGATTCGCTGACCGTCCCGTGCTCGGCGGTGTGAGTCTCAGCGTGGCGCCCGGAGAGCAGGTGGCTCTGCTCGGCCCCTCGGGGGCCGGCAAGACGACCTTGTTGCGCGTGGTCGTGGGGGCCGTCACCCCCTCACGCGGGACGGTGAGAGCCGACGGAATCGACCCCTTCGGCTCCCGCGCCGACCTGACCCGGGTGAGGCGGTCCATCGGCTGCGTACGCCAGCGCGACGACCTGGTCAACGGACTGACCGCCCGTACCAACATCCTCGCCGCGGCCGCCTACGAGTGGAGGCTCACGGAGTGGGCGGCCGTACTCGTGGGTGCCGTTCCGCGGCGGTTCGCCGGGCGGTTGCGCGAGCTCGCCCACCGGCACGAGATCGAGCCGCTGCTCGCGGCGAGAGTCGAGAGGCTGTCCGGCGGAGAGCGGCAGCGGGTGGCTCTCGCCCGGGCACTGCTCACCCGTCCCCGCCTCATCCTCGCCGACGAGTGCACCTCCGGCCTGGACCCGGTCCGCACGGCCGTCGCGCTCGACCACCTCCAGCGGTCCGGCGCGACCCTCCTGGTGACCACGCACGACCTCGGTGTGGCCAGGAACTTCGAGCGGGTGGTGGCCCTGCGGGACGGGAAGATCGTTTTCGACGGCAAGCCGCCGGACGCCGAAGAGGTGGAGCGCATCTACGGCAGGTTCGCACCTGAGGGGATGCTGACATGACATCGAACGACCAGCTCCTCGCCTGGCAGTCCCGAACCGCCTGGAGACCCTTGCGCTGGATCCTGGCCGTGGTGATCACCGCGGTCGTGGTCTGGTCCTTTTCCGGGACCGGTGTCGGCCTGGCCTCCCTGATCGAGGGCAGGACCGGGGCCGCCCAGATGGTATCGGGACTCTTCCCTCCCGATCTCGACGCCGAGCTCCTCACCCGGGTCGCCGCCGCGATGGTGGAGACCGTACAGATATCCGTGGCGGCGCTCGTGTTCGGAGCCGTGATCGGCCTGCCTCTGGCCGTCATGATGGCCGGCAACGTCCAAGCGCCCCGCTGGCTGTCGGCCGTCGCGAGGGGGATCGCCACCATGCTGCGCAGTGTCCACGAACTTCTGTGGGCGCTGCTGTTCGTGGCGACGGTCGGATTGGGGCCGGCGGCCGGCGTCTACGCGATCAGCCTGCACTCCGCCGGCGTGCTGGCCAAGCTCTGCTCGGAGCAGCTGGAGGCGGTGGACCCCGCTCCGGTGGAGACCATGCGGCTCACCGGAGGCTCCCGTCTGACCACGGCCCTGCTCGCCATCATCCCGCAGAGCCGTGCCCACCTCGCCTCCCAGGTGCTCTACCAGTGGGAGTGCAACATCCGCAGCTCAGTGGTGATCGGCTTCGTCGGAGCCGGGGGGATCGGGCAGGCGCTCGGAGTCGCGCTGCACCTGTTCCGCTACCAGGAACTGGCCACCTTGGTGGCATCGGTGGTGATCCTCGTCATCGGGGTCGACTGGATATCCAAGATCTTCCGGAGCCGTCTGGGCGCGGCGTCCGGGCGCGTGACCGACACCGCGTCACGCCCGCTTCGATCACTCCTTGGAAGGAGCACCAGATGAAGTTCCTGTTCGTCCTGCATGAGCCGCCGTACGGCAGTGAGCGGACCTACAACGGCATCCGCTGGGCCAGGCAGATGCTGGAGGAAGACGGTAACGAGGTGAAGGTCTTCCTGTTCGGTGACGCCGTGGTCTCCGCGACGGCCGGGCACAAGACCCCCAACGGCTACTACAACGTCGCGAGCATGATCCGGGGCCTGGTGGGCAAGGAGGCCGAAGTCGGCTGCTGCGGCGCGTGCCTGGACGCGCGCGGCATCAGCGAGGAGAGCGTGGCGGTGGGAACGCACCGCTCCTCGATGAAGGAGCTGGCGCAGTGGACCACCTGGGCGGATAGGACCATCAGCGTCTGACGGCGGCGAAGCGACACCGGCCGGGGGACCTCGGTGGAGGCCCGCCCGGCCGGTGCGCGCTCAGGCCAGAGCGGCCATCGCGCGGATCGCGCGCTCGACTTCCTGGGGGCTGGTGACGATGCTGGGGCCGAATCTGACGAAGGACTCGCGGTAGGGCGTCTCGGCGGCCGAGATGCGGTGCTCGGCTGCGAGCTTCTGGACGACCGCCTCGGGCTCCAGGCCCTGCACGGCGCAGCAGATGATTCCTGCGGACAGTTCGGCGGAGCGCGGCGTGACGAGGCGCACGTGAGCCAGTCCGGCGAGCCCTTCCTTGAGCTGGTCGGCCTGAGACCGGACCCGTGCCGCGATGCGGTCCAGGCCGATGGACCGGTGGAACTCCACCGCCTTCGCCAGCGCCCAGCGATGCTCGAAGGAGTGGTAGCCGCCGGGGGTCGCCAGGTCTCCCGGCGCGCCCTTCGGCGGCTGGTCTGTCAGCCATCCGGTGAACGCGGGCATCGAGAAGCTCGGCACCACCGGCTGGAACCGGGCCCAGGCTTCGGGCCGGCCCCACACGAAGCCGGTTCCCCGCGGCCCGAACAGCCATTTGTGGGTGCCGGTCATGAAGAAGTCGCACCCCAGGTCCTGCATCGTCGCGTTCTCGGCGGCGAACCCGTGCACGCCGTCGACGCAGAGGAGCACGCGGTCTGCTTCGTCGCGTCTCGCGTTGATCTCGGCTATGGCCGCGGCCACCTGCTTGACCGGTAGCTTCACCCCGGTGCTCGAGTACACCCAGCTCACCGCCACGGCCCGGGTCCGGGAGGTGATCGCGGCCCGGATCCGGCTCACGAGCTCGTCGGCGGAGACGGCCGCCGGGGCGTCGTAGAGCTTGATCGTGCGGACCACCACGCCGTCGGCCTGCGCCCGCAGGCGCAGGGACTCGTGGGTGGAGTAGAACTCGTGCTCGGTCGTCACGACTTCGTCACCGGCCCGGAGCCGCAGGCCGCGGTAGACCAGCCCGATCCCCATCGTCGTGCTGTCGGTGAGCGCTATCTCCTCCGGTTTCGCGCCGATGTAGCCGGCCAGGGCCTTCCTGACCGCGTCGCTGTACTGGAAGTCCGCCATCCCGAGCCCGTACTGCTGAGGATGGGTGTCCAGGCCGTCACGGAAGTGTTTGATCGCCGCGGTGACGGGCGCGGGGTGGGAGGCCAGCATGAACGCGGAGAAGTGGGCGTAGCGCCGGGTGAGGGGGAACTGGGCGCGCACCGACTCCCAGCTGCGCGGGTTCAGGCGCGGGGTCTGCGCTCGCGCTTCGCGTGTCGGGGTGTCGGCCGTCGCCGACGAGCAGCCTGCCGAGAGCAGGCCGGCGCCGGCGAGCGCTCCGCCGAGCAGGAGCCCTCGCCGGTCGACTCCGTTTCCGGCCGTGCCGCGTTCGTCGCACGAAGTGGCTTGAACATTCCGGTCTGTCACAACGCCTCCTGTGCACTCGCCTCCACGGCGACCGACGCCAGGAGACTATATTTTTCTGAAGCGTATCATTTGACTATATATATCTAAAGTAAGCGATTTGTCTCCTTTCTGGTGATTGCTTGCCTTGCGTATCGATGCTGAGGCTCGAACCCGATCGCTTCATCTGTCGAAATGCGGTGTTTGCCGTTCGTCTCTTAGGTGGAGGTGCCCACATGCGATACGCCCTTGTGTTCCGTGACGCAGAGCAGGCCGAAAGAAGGTGGGAGGCGATGGACGACGACGAGCGGGACCTGCAGTTCGAGAAGGTCGACCGCTGGTTCGCGGCCCACGCGAGCAAGATCACAGCGTTCCGCCGGTTGAAGCCCGTCGAAACCGCCACGACGGTGCGCTGGGGGACCGAAGAGGGGCTTCGTGTGATCGACGGTCCGTTCTGCGAGGACCGGGAGGCGGTCAGCGGTTACGTCGAAGTCGACGCCGCCGGCCTCGACGAAGTCCTCACCATGCTGTGCACCTGGCCGGGCGCCACGACGGTCGAGGTCCGTCCCGTCAGGTGAGAGATCAGACGGAACGGCCGAGGAGGATCATCGGGACGCCGACCCGGCGCGCGTCTTTCCCGTCCCGACCACCGCGAGCAGTCCGGAGTCGGTGGCCCGGGCGGCCGTCTTCATGCCGTGGACTGCGCCAATTGTGAACCCTCACCTCGGGGAACGGGTGCCAGGCGCTGCGCGGCTTCCGCCGTGCCGATGGTCGACCGAGCGGGAGGCCTGGACCCTGCAGACCGCCTGGCCGGTTCGGCTCATTGTTGAGTCACCCGGCCCCACCGGGCTCCAGCGGGGACCGGTCCATATCGCGAACCGCCGGACCTTCTGACAGTTGACGCTAACGGAAGAGGCGACATACGCTCCCTATGTACCCTATCCGGCAAACGGGAAATTTCGGATAATTGCGGACTCTATCGTCCATTGCGAGCTGAACAATCGGTGATTCCGAGTGGTCGTCCACGGAATCCGCTTCCCCTGATGGAGACCTTCCATGGCTCGTCTCGGCATGCTCATCGACCTGAACACCTGCATCGGCTGCCACGCCTGCTCCGTGGCCTGTAAGGCGGAATTCGACGTTCCCCTCGGCGTCTTCAGGGACACCGTGAAATACGTCGAGCACGGCTCCTACCCGCAGGCCACCCGGCACTTCATCCCGGTGCTGTGCAATCACTGCGAGGACGCCCCCTGCCTCAACGCCTGCCCGACCGGGGCGGTGGTGCGTCTCGAGGACGGCGAGGTCACCATCGAAGCGGGCGACTGCAATCTCAACAGGGCGTGCATGTCGGCCTGCCCGTACGGTGCCATCTACGTCGACGTCGACAAGGGCGCTGCGCAGAAGTGCACCTTCTGCACGCATCGCACGGCGGAGGGGCGGCAACCGGCGTGCGTCGACGCGTGTCCCACCAACTGCCGGATCTTCGGGGACCTGGACGACGCCGACAGCGCGATCGCGAAGAAGGCCGCCGCGAACGACGTCGCCGTCTGGAAGGAAAGCGAGGGCACACGACCCCGCGTGCTCTACATCGACCCCAGAAACGCGCTCGGCCTGATCGCCGACGCGGGAGTGCAGGTGGATCAGTCGGTCGACCTGCCGGGCGAGAGGGCATGACGGTGCCGTCCCCTGCCCAAGCTCCTCTCCCCGAGGCGGCGTGGGGTCCGCTCCTGGCGTCCTACGTCGTCCTCGTCGGCCTTCCCAGCGGTGTGACGCTGACGACGTGGTGGCTGGGGCGACAACGCCTCTCGGAGGCGGCGGCCATCGACCGTTACGGGGCGTGGGGGGCGATGGGGGCACTCGCTCTCATCAGTGTACTCCTGATCTTCGACCTGGGGCGCCCCGAGCGCTTCTACTTGATGATCACTCGATTCGACAATCTCGGTTCCCCCATCGCTGTCGGAGCCAAGCTCATCGCCGCCAAGATGTTCCTGCTCGCCGTCCTCATCTACGGATTCGAGCGCGGTCGGCGGTCCGCGAATGCGGCGGAGCCGATGGTGGCAGGCAGGAAGACCGGCTCTGTCCTGGCCTGGATCGTCGTCTTCATCAGCTTCGCCCTCGCCGTCTACCCTGCTTCCCTGCTGTCGCGATCGTGGGCCTCACCGCTCGCCGACAGCAGCGGCTCAGCGCTGATCTTCCTCATCACGGCGCTGCTCATGGGAACGGCGGCGGTTCTCCTCACCGTCTCCGTGCTGGGCGCCGGTCCCGGCACACGAGAACTCCTTCGCGCCGGCCGTCGGGCGTTGCTCCTCCTGCTGGGATTCTTCGCCGTCACGCTGCTGTTCGAGATGCTCTCGCTGGCGGGAAGAGCACCGGACCGGCTTCTGGCCGGGGAGGTCCTCACCGGAGGGTCGGCCGCGGTGTTCTGGGGCGTCGTGGTGGCGGGCGGCATCGCCGTTCCCATGGTGGGACTGCTGCTCTTCCGCACGCGCCGAGAGGCCGTTTTCGTGAGTGCCGCCGCGGTGCTGGCCGGCGCCGCGGCAACCCGATACCTGCTCTTCGCCGTCGGTCAGTGAGGAATCGATCGTGTCAAGCGAGCATCACCGTCCTGCAGGCTCCTCGTGGACGCTGACCCGCCGTGACCTCCTGCGGATCGGAATGGTCACCGGTGCGGCGGCAGCCGGACTGGGAGCCATAGAGATCATCGATCACGTCACCGGTGTCGCGGTCGATCCGGGGAAGACCATCGGTACAGTGCACAAGATCCCCTCCATGTGCCAGATGTGCACCACCGCCTGCGGCATCATCGCCAACGTACGGGACGGCCGGCTCCTCACCATCGAAGGCAACCCCGCCGATCCCAACAGTCAAGGCTCGATCTGCGCCAAAGGCGTGGCCGGCCCTTCCATCCTGTACGACCCCAACCGCCTGCTTCACCCGCTCAAGCGCGTGGGCGAGCGCGGTGAGGGACGATGGCGACGCATCTCCTGGGAAGAGGCGTACACGGAGATCGCCGATCGGCTACGTGTCATCAGGCAGAGTGGCCGCCCAGAGGAATTCGCTTTCCAGCAGGGCCGCAACCGCTCATCCGACATCGTCAGCCGGTTCCTCAACGCCTTCGGCACCCCTTCGGCGTTCAACCACCGCGCCCTCTGCTCCCTCAACCGCAGGGCCGCCATCCTCGCCACGATCGGGGATTCCGACTGGGACCTGGGAGACTTCGAAAACAGCCGCTACATCCTCAACTTCGGCTGCAACTGGGCCGAAGCCCACCAGGGGCACATCCCCGTGGCCATCCGCATGATGCGTGCCCGCGAGCACAACAACGCGAAGATCGTCACGTTCGACGCGAGGCTGTCCAACACCGCCGCGCTGTCCGACGAATGGTTCTGCGTCAAGCCGGGAACGGACGGCCTGATCGCTCTGGCCATGGCGAACGTCATCTGCGCCGAACGGTTGTGGGACAAGGAGTGGTTCGACACATGGTCGAACTACTCCGCTGACGACTACGCCCGGCATGTCCGGCAGTACACGCCGGAACGCGCGGAAGCCGAGAGCGGCGTTCCTGCCGAGAACATCCGGCGTATCGCCCGGGAGTTCGCCGAAGCGGCGCCGCGGTGCACCACGATCTGCAACCGAGGATCGGCCGCCCACCGCAACGGCTTCTACAACGACCGCGCGATCACTGTGCTCAATGCGCTGGTCGGCAACATGGGCAGAATCGGCGGCTGGTGCTGGCATCCCCAGAGCGCCTGGGACAAGAAGCAGATACCCGAGCCCGCTCCCGTCCCCGACAAACCCACCGCCCGGAGCCTGATCGCGGAAGCCAAGGACTGGCCGTTGGCCAATGCCTGGCAGAACAACAAGATGCGGGTCGGTGAAATCGTCTACCTCTGGATCAAAGAGCGCCGGCAGCGGATCTCGGCCCTCATGACCTACAACTGCGATCAGGCATGGTCATGGCCGGAGGCCAACCTGGTCCGGGAGGTACTGGCGGACGAGGAGCTCGTTCCCTTCCACGTATGCATCGACGTCATGCCCTCCGAGACATCGAACCTCGCCGACATCGTGCTGCCCTGGACGACCTATCTCGAACGATGGGACATCGACTCCCGGCCGCCACAAGGGCTCGTCGACTACGTCGGGCTGCGGCAACCCGTGGTCGGCCCTCTGGGGGAGTCGAAGGACCTGCGCGAGATCTTCCCGGAACTGGCCCGCCGCATAGGCGACGGCATGGAGCGCTACTTCCCCTGGCGAACCGAAGAGGAGTACTTCGAGGAGTACTTCCGCCCGGTTCCGGGCGGGTTCGCGCACATGCGGACGGCAGGGGTCTGGCAGGACCCGGCCAAGACTCCCAACTACGCCCCTTATGAGCGGGTCCTCAGCGAAAAGGAACTGCGCGGCAGCGAGACCGATGAGAAGACCGGGATCATCTACAACGGAACGGACCCGAAGACGGGGGAGCTGCAGGCGATCGGGATCATGATCGGCGGTGTGGCCCGGCGGGGATTCTCCACTCCGTCTCGCAAGCTCGAAGTTCACAGCCAGTTCGTGGCGGACAAGGGGAGCGAAGCCGACAAGACGATCTCCCCGCTCCCGGTCTACGAGCAGATTCCCGCCCACCGGGGGGGACTCGCCGAAGACCAGCTCATCATGATCAGCTTCAAGTGGAACGTGCACAACGCCCATCGGACCATGCAGTCCAAATGGCTGCAGGAGATCGTCCACACCAATCCCGCCTGGATCAACACCGCCACCGCGGACCGGCTGGGACTGCGGCACGGAGACTGGATCGAGGTGACGAGCTTCCGCCCGCGTGACGACCAGGTGCCCAGGGGAGACGGCTCCCGGTTCGGGACTCTGCACACCCGCGTCCATGTCACCGAAGGCGTCCATCCCTCGGTGATCGCCATATCGCACAACGCCGGCCGTACGGCGGGCGGCCCGGTGGCCACCAATGGCCGCGACCGCACCGGCCTGCCCGGACACGAGCCGATGCCGGACAGGGACGCCGACCGGGTCTGGTGGGCGGGATCCCTCAGTGTGCCGCAGAACGACATCCTGCCGATCTATCCTGACCCGGTCTCAGGCCAGCAGGCCTACCACGACACGATCGTCAGCATCCGGAAGATCGAGGACCGGGCGTGAGAGACCCGGAGCTGCGAGCCTTGATCGCCGGTCGTGACGTGTTCCTCATGATGTCCCGACTTCTCGGCAAGGAGATCGATCGCCCGCTCTACCGGACGCTCCTGGCCGCCGACGCCCAAGCGACTGCCTCCGAGACCCTCTTGATCGGAGCGGAAACACGCTCGCTGGGGGAGGAAGAAGCTCTCCAGACGCTCTCGGCCGAGTACTGCCGGTTGTTCGTGGGGCCGCGCCCGGTCTGCCTGCCCTATGAGTCGGTCTACCGGGGCGAGGCGGTGATCGGGGGGCGCGCGGAGCATCGGATCAAGATGTTCATGGAACACCATCGCGTCGAGGCCGTGATCCCGACGGCCTACCCCCTGCTGGCATACGACCATCTCGCGATCGGTCTCGCCGTACTGCATCACCTGCTGGATGTATGCGCGGAGCCATTCGCTGGGACGTCGGCACGAGGGCGGGCGCGGGATG
Source organism: Planomonospora antibiotica (assembly GCF_014647955.1). Taxonomy (NCBI): domain Bacteria; kingdom Bacillati; phylum Actinomycetota; class Actinomycetes; order Streptosporangiales; family Streptosporangiaceae; genus Planomonospora; species Planomonospora antibiotica. Next base: position 65,338 of record NZ_BMQE01000028.1, read on the forward strand.
CGGTTCGTCGGCTGATGGACGACCATCTTCTCGCCTGGGCTCCGTCCTTTCTCAATGATCTACATGTGACCGCTCGTTTCGAGCCGTACGCGGGCGTCGCGGGTTTCACTGCGCGGTTGATGCTGGAGCAGTGAACCCTACGGGGTCGGCCCCACCTCGACTGAAATCATGAACAGCCGCCGAGACCGGTGCGCGTCGGCCTGCCTCCACCCATGGTTGTGAAAGGCGATGCAGGAGGTTCTGCTCGCAATCACTACCCGCCCGCCGTCACCGGCGTGCTCGCCGTCGAGCCGGAATCCCGGCTGCGAAAGATCGCCCGCGCGGCCGCCGCTGCGGCCCCGGTTCCCGTGGAGGTCACCGGGGCCGTGGCCGAGGACCTGCCGGTCGCCGACCGCAGCGCCGATGCGGTGGTGTTCTGCCTGGTGCTGTGCTCACTGCCGGAGGTCGATGCGGCGCTGGCCGAAGCGCGGCGGGTGCTCAGGCCGGGCGGGCAGCTGCGGTTCCTGGAGCACGGGCGCGCGGGCTCGCCCGGCATGGTATGCCTGCAGCGGCTGCTGGATGCGACCGTCTGGCCGCGCCTGGCCGGCGGCTGTCACACCGGCCGTGACACCGTCGCCATGATCGAGCGGGCCGGGTTCACCATCACCGCGCTGGAGCGGTTCTTGCTGCCCGAGGCCCGTACCCCGTTCTCCTTCCATACGCGGGGAACGGCTGTGGCCGCTGACCGTCAACCAGGTGATGGGAGCGCATCGGCGGCGCGCGCGAGCAGCGCGGCGGCCCGCCGTACCTCGGCCTCGGTGCTCCAGCGGCCCAGCGACAGGCGCAGCGCCGAACGCGCCCGCTGCTCGGGCAGGCCCATGGCGGTCAGCACCGGCGAGACGACATCGGTGCCTTCGTGGCAGGCCGAGCCGGTGGCGGCAGCGATCTCGGGGACGGCGGCCAGCAGGGCCCGCCCGCCGATGCCGTCGATGCTGACGTTCAGCGTGCCGGGCAGCCGCATCGTGGGGTGGCCGTTGAGATGGACGCGGCCGGGCAGCAGCCGCTCCAGCTCGGTCTGGAGCAGGTCCCGCAGATCGGCCAGCCGGATGCGGCTGCCGGGCAGCTCGCGACCGGCCAGGTCGGCGGCGGCGCCGAGCGCGGCCACATCGATGGGCACCTTGCCTGCGGCCTGGGCCGCGTCGGTGTGAAACAGCGCCCCGGCGGCGCGGGCCAGGGCGGCCAGCTCGGGGATCGGCTGCAGGGTGCCGGTCTCGCTGTTGCCATAGGCGATCGACACCAGCGCCGTGTCCTGGCCCAGCGCCTCCCGCAGGTCGGCCGGATCGAGGCGGCCGCAGGCGTCGACCGGCAGCAGCCGTGTGAGGTAGCCGTCGCGCTCGGTGCTCCGGCAGGCCTGCAGCACGGCCGGGTGCTCGGTGGCCAGTGTGAGGATCTGCCGCCGGGCGCCGTCGTCGGCCCGCGCCAGGGCGGCGCCGCGGATGGCCAGGGTGTCGGCCTCCGAGCCGCCGCCGGTGAAGACGATCTCCTCCGGCCGGGCGCCGAGCAGGTCGGCCAGCTGGATCCGCGCCCGTGCCAAGGCCGCGCGCGGGGCGTGGGCGTAGGCGTGGGCGCTGGAGGGGTTGCCGAAATGCGTGGCCAGGTAGGGCAGGGCCGCCTGCAGCACGGCCGGGTCGACGGGGGTGGTGGCGTTGTAGTCCAGGTAGATCGGCCCTCCGGCCAGGGTGGGATGGCTCATCGCTTCTTCTCCGGGTGGGTCTCGGTCATGCGCGCCGCCACCACCAGTCCGGAGGCCGCGGTCAGCGCGGCGACCGTCCAGATGGCCGCTTCCAGGTCCCAGAGGTCGGCGATGATCCCGGCCAGCAGCGCGCCGACGGCGAAACCGCCGTCGCGCCAGAGCCGGTAGACGCCGACCGCGCGGGCCCGCCAGGCCGGATGGGCCACATCGCCGATGACGGCCAGCAGCGTGGGATACACCAGCGCGGTCCCGACGCCGAGCAGCACCTGGGCGGCCGCCCATACGGTGAAGGTCTTCCCTATGGCGACCAAGGCGATGGCGGCGGCCTGGGTGAGCATCCCAGCGGTGATCAGGTGCTTGCGGCCGACGTGGTCGGACCACCAGCCGGTGGCCATCTGCCCCAGCCCCCAGACGGCCGGATACAGCGCGCCCAGCACCCCGATCTCGGCCACGCTCAGGCCCCGGGCGGCGAAGATCAGCGGGAAGACGCCCCAGGCCAGAGCGTCGTTGAGGTTGTTGACCATCCCGGCCTGGCTGGCCGCCGACAGCGAGCGGTCACTGATGCTGGTGCGCCAGGCGATCTGCCGCGTGGACAGCTCGGCGTGGTGGTGGCCGCCGGTCGGGTGGGTGGCGGCCTCGGCCCGGGCGTGCTCGCGGGTCTCGCGCACGATGAGCACCGACAGGCCCAGGCCGAGGGCGGCGTAGGCGGCGCCCAGCAGGAACGGCGCCGGGCGCAGCCCGAACTGCTCGGCCAGGTAGCCGGTGGCCAGCGCGGTGGCGGCCACCGCCAGGTAGCCGGCGGCCTCGTTGAAGCCCATGGCCAGGCCGCGCCGCGCGGGCCCGGCCAGGTCGATCTTCATGATGATGGTCGTCGACCAGGTCAGGCCCTGGGAGACGCCCAGCAGCACGTTCGCGGTGATGATCCAGCCCCAGGACGGGCCCCAGGCCAGCATGGCCGGGATCGGCAGCGCGATCAGCCACCCGGCGATCAGCACGGGTTTGCGGCCGAAAGCGTCCGACCAGGTGCCGGCGAAGAAGTTCGTGATCGCCTTGGTGGCGCCGAAGGCCAGGATGTAGGTCAGCGCCGCGGTGTGGGCCGACAGGCCGAAGACGGTTTCGGCCAGCAGCGGCAGCGTGATGCGTTCCTGACCGAGCATGCCGCCGACCAGCGCGTTGACCGCGACCAGCAGGACGAACTGGGGAAGGTTGGCGGCCAGGCCCAGCCGGATGCCCGACTCGGCGCCTGTAGTGCCCCCGGTGGTGTCTCCGGTGCCGCCAGTGCTGCCGGTGTTTCGGGGGGCGGGGATGGGCGCGCTCATGCCCGGCCCTCAGCCAGCGTCCGGCCGGTGGCTGCGGCCCAGTCGTCGGGCCCGCCCTCCAGCACCCGCACCGTGCGGTATCCGGTGCGCGCCAGCAGGCTGGCGGCGGTCATGGCGCGCTCGCCGTGCCCGCACATCACCACCACCGGTCCGTCCGGCACGCCGCCGGCGTGGGCGGGCAGGGAGCCGAGCTCGATATGCGCGGCGCCGGGGATGTGCCCGGAGGCGTACTCGGCGTCCTGACGCACGTCCAGCACGCGCGAGCCGTCGAGGTGATCGGCCCTCACCAAATCGATGCTCTGCGTCGGGCCATCCCAGGTGCTCATGCCGCCGACCAGCTCCCCGGCACACGCCTCATAGCCGATCTTCGCGGCCTGCCAGGCGATCTCCCGGGGGTCCTGGCCGGGGTCGCGGACGATGACGTACGGGGCTGCCGGATCGAGCAGCCAGCCCAGCCAGGAGGCGAACTGCGCCCGCAGCGGGATGGAGAGCGCCCCAGGGATGTGTGCGGCGGCGAAGCCGCGCGCCGGCCGCACGTCGACGATGACCGCGCCGTCGGCCCGCAGCCTTCGGACCGTCTCGACCTCCAACTCCATGATCCGGGGTTCGCCGACCAGGACGGGCGTTCCGATGCGGTTGGCCTCGGGCAGGGTCAGGAAGTACGGCGGGAAGCTGCCCAGGCTGCCCAGCAGCGCGGCGACGAAGGCGTCCTCATCGGGTGCCTGCAGCAGTGCGTTGGCGGCCTTTTCGGCGCCGATGGTGGAGGTGCGCCGCGCGCCGGGTGGGGCCGAGCAGAACGAGCCGGCCCCGTGGGTGGGCCACAGCGCGGTCTCGTCCGGCAGCGCGGCCAGGCGCCGCAGCGAGCGGTACTGGGCCCGCGCCAGCATCTCGGTCTGTTCGGGTCCGGACAGGTCGGTGCGGGCGGCCGAGCCGACGATCAGCGACCCGCCGGAGAAGACCCCGATCGGCTTCGTGCCGTCCAGCAGGACGAACGCCAGGTGCTCGCCGGTGTGCCCCGGCGTAGCCAGGGCCCGCAACCTCAGGCCGCCCAGGTCGATCTCGTCACCGTCGGCCAGGCCGATGTGGTCGAAGGCCCGCATCCCGGCGGCCGAGGCCAGCACGCTCGCGCCCTCGTCGGCGGCCAGCTGGGTCGCGCCGGACAGGAAGTCGGCGTGCAGGTGGGTGTCGGCCGCGAACGCCACCGTCAGGCCGTGTGATGCGGCGGCGGCGCGCAGGGCGCGCAGGTCCCGGCTCGCGTCCACCGCCAGGGCCCGGCCGTCACCGAGGTCGACCAGGTAGGACGAGTTGCCGAGGCCTTCGTCCACGATCGGAATGATCATGTTGCTTCTCCGCTCTCCAATAGCTACAGTATTCCAGAGATATTTGGAGGATTGTCAAATGGGTGACACGGCCGCCAAGACGGCGCTGTTCGAGGCGTTCGCCTCGGTGGGGAAGGCACTGGCCAGCGGCAAGCGGCTGGAACTGGTGGACCTGCTGGCCCAAGGGGAGCGCTCGGTCGAGGCCCTCGCCTCCGCGGCGGGGCTCGGGCTGACCACCGCCTCCAGCCACCTGCAAGTGCTGCGCCAGGCCGGGCTGGTGACCACCCGCAAGCAGGGCACCAAGGTCTTCTACCGGCTGGCCGGCGCCGACGTGGCGGCGCTCTGGGCGCATCTGCGAGGCGTCGCCGCCGCGCATCTGGCGGAGGTCGAGCGTGCCCGCGCCGCCTACCTGGGACCGGGTGAGGGCGAGCAGCTCACCCGTGAGGAGTTGCAGGCCCGCATCCAGGCCGGCGAGGTGACGGTGATCGATGTGCGCCCCGCCGCCGAGTACGCCGCCGGGCACATCCCCGGCGCCCTCTCCATCCCGCTGGACGAGCTCGCCGACCGGCTGGCCGAACTGCCCGCCGACGGGCGGATCGTCGCCTACTGCCGGGGCGCCTACTGCGTGATGGCCCATGAGGCGGTGCGGGAGCTGACCGCCCGCGGCCGCCGCGCCGCACGCCTGGCCGACGGCATGCTGGAGTGGCGCCTGGCCGAGTTGCCGGTGGCCGTATGAACGAGCCGGTCTGCGGCGAACGGGACGGCGGGGCGCCGGTGGTGCTGGACGGCGGGGACCGCCGGTGCGTGCAGCTGCTGATCGAGCTGAGACGGCTGGTCACCAGCCTGGCCCCGGGCGCCGTCGTGCACCTGATCGCGGCCGATCCGGCCGCACCGATCGATCTGCCCGCCTGGTGCCACCTGACCGGCCATGCCTACCTCGGCCCCACCGATGCGTATGCTCCTCGCACGGCCTACGCCCTGGCGGCGGCCGCCGAGGCCCGCTCCACCGCGGCCGACCGGCCCTGGCATTGCGGCGACCGCTGAAGCGGCGGCCGGAATGCCGGGACCGGGTCACTTCCAGCGCAGCCGCTCTTCCAGCAGCGCCTGCTGGGCGGGGTTGGCGGTCAGCTCCAGCGCCTGCGCGTCCGACGCCCTGGCCTCGGCGTGACGGTCCAGAGCCCGCAGCAGTTCGGCACGGGTGGCGTGGAAGAGCGGATAGCGCTCCAGCGCCCCGCCCAGCTGCTCCAGCTCGGCCAGCGCCGCCCCGGGTCCGCAGGCGTAGCGCACCGCGACGGCCCGGTGCAGCCGGATCAATGCCAGGCCCGGCCGCCTCCGGCTCCTTCGGCAGCAGATTCACCAGCAACGCGGCCAGCCACTCGGCGTCGTCGACCAGGTCCCGCGCCTGGGCGCGCTCGGCGGTGCTGGACAGATATCCCTCGTTGAACAGCAGGCTGACTACCGCCAGCACGTCGCCCAGCCGTCCGGGCAACTCCTCACCCGCCGGGATCCGGTAGGGGATCCCGGCCTCGGTGATCTTCTTCTTGGCACGGGTGATGCGCTGGACCACCGTGGTCCCGGGCACCAGGAACGCCGCGGCGATCTGCGCGATGCTCAACCCGCACACCACCCGCAACGTCAGCGCGATCTGCGCGCTCCGGGGCAGACCAAGCGCTCCACCGAAGTCGGAGCGATTCAACTCGCCCAGAGGGTCGTTTTGGGCCGCGATGGCGCGGTCGGCCTGGCGGATCGCCGCAGCCAGCCCGTCGGCGGTCAGGCAGCGCTGCAGGAGAAGGCACAGTGACCGCGCTGGCGGCGTGCGTCCGGGCGGCCCAGAACGGCTGGTCGGCGATGAACAGGCAGATGGCCTGGGGCGGTCCGGGAGCCGATCGCCAACGCCGGTCATGCTGAGCGCATTCTCAGTCAGGCGGGGAAGAAACCAGGGCAGGAGCCCATATCCCGACACGATGCCGAAGTCGCCTGCGGCGGTGTCGTCACCACAGGGGTCCAAGGTCCCCGGACGCCCAGGCCTTCCGGCCGATGCGGAGCTTGCCACGCGGTGATCGGATGGAAAAAAGGCAGCCAAGGAGGACGACATGGCAGCGCACGAGGCCAGATCGGTGCATGTGGTGGTGGGCGTGGACGGCTCGCCTGCCTCGACCGCCGCGGTCGCCTGGGCCGCCGTAGACGCCGCGCGGCGCGGGTACGCTCTGCGGATCGTGCACGTGTGCGAGCCGTGGGCTTACGACATCCCGCTGGACACGCCGCCGGGCTTCCGCGACTCGGTGAGCGAGCACTGCCGGGGCGTCGTCGAGGCGGCGGCGGATACGGCGCGCGAGCACGCGCCAGGCATCGAGGTGCAGCCCGTGCTGAAGACCGGCCGGGTGGCCGAGATCCTGCGGCGCGAGGCCGAGGACGCCGAGCAGGTCGTGGTCGGCAGTCGCGGACGGGGCGGGTTCACCGGCCTGGTCCTCGGATCGGTCTCCCTGGCCGTGGCCGGCCAGGTGGCGGGGTCGGTCGTGGTCGTCAGAGATGTACCGGAGCGGGTCCGTGGCCGGATCGTGGTCGGGTTCGACGGCTCCGAGCATTCGGACGCCGCCCTGGGCTACGCCTTCGCTGAGGCCGTCCGGCGGAGTGCCCGCCTGCACGCGGTCCACACCTGGCAGATGCCCGTCCTCGGGCCGGGCTCCACTGCCTACACGCGGCTGGTCGAGGACCTGTCGGCCGCCGAGCGGCAGGTCGCCGAGCAGACGCTCCTGCCCTGGCAGGAGAAGTACCCGCAGGTCGAGGTGGAGCGGACGGTGGTCTGCGGCCACCCGGTCCTGACCATCTGCGACGCCGCCAAGGACGCCGACCTGGTCGTCGTCGGGTCGCGAGGGCTGGGCGCGCTCGGCTCGGCGATGCTGGGTTCGGTCAGCCACGGGGTGCTGCACCATGCCCGCTGCCCCGTCGCGGTGGTGCGGGTCCGAGGGGAGGCCTGATGGACGTCCGCCATTTCACGGTCGCGCAGGTGATGAGCCGCACGCTGGTGACGGTCACACCGGATGAGTCGCCGCTCATCGCCTGGGAGATCATGCGCCGTGCCGTCCTCCACCATCTGCCGGTGGTGGAGGACGGCGGTGGTCTGCGCGGGGTACTGAGCCGTGCCGAGTTGGCCGCCACCTGGTCGGGAGGGCCGGCCGAGCAGTCACGGGTTCGGGTGGGCGATCTGCTGGGCGGGCAGCGGTGTCCGCATGTCCCGCCGGATGCGCGCCTGGCCGATGCCGCGGCGGCCATGCTCCGGGCGGGGATCGACGCGATTCCGGTGGTGCGGGCGGGCACGGATACGGTCCCGGTTCTCGGGCAGGGCGGCATCGTGGTGGGGATGGTGACCGCCACCGATGTGCTGCGGGCCGTGGCCGGGCAGATCACCGTGGAGGAAGGGCCGTCGGAGACGATGACGGGTATGTTCCGGCTGGTACCGGTCCTGCCGCACGCCCCGCAGGCGTGACGGCGAAACGCCGCAGAAAGCTTCATCTGCCGGTCTTCCGCTGAGCGGGCCGTTCGGCTTCCTGCGTCGATCGTCACGCGGTTCGACGGCGCGGATCGAGACGGGTGCCCCTCGGCAGGCTCCGCCGCAGAAGGGGAACGGAATGAAACGACCCGGCACGCTCACGCTCCTGGCGGGCACCACAGCCGGCCTGCTCGCCGGCGCCCTGCTGCACCTGGCCGGCCGGTCTGCCGCCGGTGATGCGGCGTGGGCGCTGGTCACCGGTGTGGCGCTGGTGCCCGCCACCTGGTGGGTGGCTGCGGCGCTGCGCGGCGGACGCCTGGGGGTGGACGCCATCGCCGTGCTCGCGCTGGCCGGAGCGCTGGCCGTCGGCGAGTACCTGGCCGGAGCGGTGATCGGGGTGATGCTGGCGACCGGCCGGGCGCTGGAGGAGCACGCGCTGCGCCGGGCGCGCCGGGACCTGACCGCGCTGTACGAGCGCGCCCCGCGCTCGGCGCACCGGTACACCGGCGGAGCGCCGCAGGCCGTGGACGCCGAGCAGGTGCGCCCCGGGGACCTGCTGCTGGTCCCCGCCGGGGAGACCGTACCGGTCGACGGGACGGTGGAGGCCGGCACCGCGCTGCTGGACGAGTCGGCGCTGACAGGGGAGTCGCTCCCGGTCGAACGCACCACGGGGGAGGGCGTACGCAGCGGCGTGGTCAACGCCGGCGCCGCCTTCGACCTGCGGGCCGTCGGGACCGCCGCCGAGAGCACCTACGCCGCGATCGTGCGGCTCGCCCGGCAGACCGAAACCGGCAGCGCCCCCGTCGTGCGGCTCGCCGACCGGTTCGCCGCCTGGTTCCTGCCGGTCACGCTCGCGCTGGCCGGGATCGCCTGGTGGTCATCAGGTGAGGCGGTGCGGGCGGTGGCCGTGCTGGTGGTCGCCACCCCGTGCCCGCTGCTGCTCGCCGCGCCCGCCGCCATCGCCTCCGGGCTGTCGCGTACGGCGCGGCGCGGCGTGGTGGTCAAGGGCGGCGGGGCGCTGGAGCGGCTCGGGCACGCCCGCACGCTGATCCTCGACAAGACCGGCACGCTGACCGTCGGCCGGCCCGAGGTGGTCGACGTCGTGGCCGCGCCCGGCCGGACTGCCGATCAGGTGCTCGCCCTGGCCGCCGCGGTGGACCAGGTCTCCTCGCACGTGCTGGCCGCCGCGATCGTCCGTGCGGCCCGCGGCCGCGGGCTCCGCCTGCCCCGTCCCGACGGCGTTCGCGAGAAGCCGGGCGCCGGCACCGAAGGGCGGGTGCAGGGGCAGCGGGTCCAGGTCGGCAAGGCGCGCACGGGAGCGGGCCGGCCCGTCTCGCCGTGGGAACGGGCTCAGCGGGCCCGGGCCGCCCTCGACGGCGCCATGACCGTCTGGGTGACGGTGGACGGTGAGCCGGCCGGGGTGGTCCTGTTGCGTGACGCCGTACGCTCCGACGCCGCCCGGACCCTACGGCGGTTGCGGGCCGCCGGGATCGGCCGGGTGGTGCTGCTCACCGGCGACCGGGCCGAGGTCGCCGAGAGCGTGGGCGTGGTGCTCGGCGTGGACGGGGTCCTGGCCGAGCAGACGCCGGAGGCGAAGGTGCGGGCGGTGCGCCAGGAGGCGGCCCAGGCCGTCACGGTGATGGTGGGCGACGGCATCAACGACGCTCCCGCGCTGGCCGCGGCCGACGTCGGCGTGGCGATGGGGGCCCGCGGCTCGGCCGCCTCCACGCAGGCCGCCGACGTGGTGCTCACCGCCGACCGGCTGGACCGGCTCGCCGACGCCATGGACGTGGCCCGCCGCTCCCGCCGCATCGCCGTGCAGAGCGCCGCCGCCGGGATGGGCCTGTCGCTGCTGGCCATGGTCGTGGCCGCGGCGGGGAAGCTGCCGCCCGCGGCCGGCGCCCTGCTGCAGGAGATGATCGACGTAGCGGTCATTCTCAACGCGCTGCGGGCGCTGCGTCCCGCCCGGGGGACCCGGACGGCGGTGGACGCCGAGACCGAGGACCTGCTGCGCCGCTTCGAAGTCGAGCACGTCGAGCTGCGGCCGGCGTTGGAGCTGATCCGGCAGACGGCCGACGAACTGGACGGGCGGCTCGTGGAGGAGGTCCCCGGCCGGCTGGAGCAGGTCCGGACGTTCCTCACCGAACGGCTGCTGCCGCACGAGCGAGCCGAGGAGCGGCGGCTGTATCCGGCGATGGGCAGGGCGCTCGGCGGGCCGGAGGTCACGATGACCATGAGCAGGGCGCACGCGGAAATCGAGCGGCTGGTGCGCCGGCTGGAGCGGCACCTGGCCCTGGCCGAGGACGGCGGGCTCCGCGCCGAACAGCTGGACGACCTGCGCGCCTGCCTGTACGGGCTGCACGCCGTGCTGGTCCTGCACTTCGACCAGGAGGAGGAGGCCTACTTCTCGCTCGCCGCCGGCGCACCGGCCTGAGCGTGCATCCGGCCCGGTATGACCGAGGTCCCGCCGATCCGGGACCAGGTGGCGGTGCCGTTGCGGTGCTGGAAAGGGGAGCGTGGAGGTATGAAGCCGAGTCTGCGTCTGGGACGCGTGGCCGGGATCCCGATCGGGATCCACTGGTCCGGGCTGCTGATCGTGGCGATGGTCACGGCGGTTCTGGGCACCACGGTGCTGCCGGCCGCCGTGCCGGGGCTGGCGGCGCAGCTGTACTGGAGCGTCGCCGCGGTGACGGCGCCGGTATTCTTCGCCTCCCTGCTGGCCCACGAGCTGGCCCACGCCCTGGTCGCCCGCCGTCGCGGCATCGCGGTGCGGTCCGTCACGCTGTGGATGCTGGGCGGGGTCACCGAACTCGACGGCCAGGCGCGAACGCCGAGGGCGGAGCTGGAGATCAGCGCCGCGGGCCCGCTCACCAGCCTGGCCGTCGCCGGGGCGGCCTTCCTGGTGATGCTCGCCGTGGGCGGGCCTCCGCTCCTGGAGGCGGCGCTGGCCTGGCTGGCGGTGGTGAATGCCGTGCTCGGGGTGTTCAACCTGCTACCGGGCGCTCCCCTGGACGGCGGCCGGGTGCTGCACGCGGTGCTGTGGTGGCGCTACCGCGACCGTGCTCACGCCGACCGGACGGCCGCGGCCGCGGGGGAGCGGCTGGGCCTGGTCCTGGTCGCCGCAGGCATCGTGCAGGCGATGCTGGGGTCGCTGCTCGGCGGGTTGTGGACGGTACTGATCGGCTGGTTTCTGACCGGTGCCGCCCGCAGCGAGGCGGTCACCCGCACCGCACGCGAAGGGCTGCGAGGGCTGCGCATGCGCGACGTCATGGCCGGCGACCCGGATCTGGCTCCTGCGTGGTTCGACCTGGAGAACTTCACGGCCTCGGTGGCGCTGCGATCACGGCAGAGCGTCTTTCCGGTCGTGGACTTCTCGGGTGCCCCGGTCGGCTCCGTCTCGCTGGAGGCGATCGCGGCCCTGGCTCCGGAACGGCGCGCCGCCGTCCGCGTGGCGCAGCTGGCCCGCCCGCTGCCCGCCGAGCGCGTCCTGGCTCCCGACGAGCCCGCCGAGCGGATCCTGGAGCGTCCCGCGCCGCCGGGGGAACCGGTCGCGCTGATCGTCGAGGCCGGCCACGTGATCGGTATGGTCACCGCCGCCGACCTGGGCAGAATCCTCAGCCAGGCAGTCCTGCGACACCCCACCGAAGCCGCGTGATCTGCGGACCCGATGGAACCCGCAACCGTGCGCGCCGGAGCACAGGATCGGCGCACAAGACGGCACGGTGAAAGGCCGTCGGCAGCGGGGCCGGAACCGCACACGGCTGCCCCGCGGCCGTCGGCCGAAGCCGGTCTGAAAGAGTGGAAGACAGGCACGGGACGGCGGTGAACGGTCACGTGTCCCGAGCTTCCCGACAGGAGGTGAAGCCATGAAGACCCACATCGCACCGGAGATCACCGGTGTGCTGCATGCGGCCGCCGAGGCGGCGGCCTGGGCGCCGTCGGTGCACAACACGCAGCCGTGGGCGTTCGCCGTCAGCGGCGACGAGCTCTGCGTACGCGCCGACCCCGACCGCAAGCTGCGGCTCGGCGACGAGACGGGCCGGGAGATGCTGATCGGCTGCGGCGCGGCGCTGCTCAACGCGCGGATCGCGCTGCGCGCGGCGGGATACGAGCCGCTGGTGCGGGTGCTGCCCGACCCGGACCGGCCCTCGCTGCTGGCGACCGTCCGGCCCGGTCCACAGGTCGCAGCCGACGAGCACACCGCGCTGCTGCGCGCCGAGATCGAGCGGCGGCGCACCCATCGGGCGGGCTTCAGCGACGTGCCGGTCTCCGACGAGCTGCTGGAGGAGCTCGTCGCCCAGCCCGCGGCTGAAGGCGCCACGTTGACCGTGGTGCGTTCACCGGCGGCCGTGCGCGTGCTCGCGGCACTGACCGCGGCCGCCCAGGAGATCCAGTCCCAGGACCGGAGGTTCAGCCTGGAGGTGATGCGCTGGGCCCGGCCGCCGGCAAGCCCCCGCGCCGACGGGGTACCCGCCGACGCCTACCCGCGGGAGGCGGCCACGACGGAGCCGCACTTCGCGCAGCGGGACTACGCCGACGGCCACGGCTGGGGCGGCGACGCCGACCAGCGCATGGCGACGTCGACGGGAACCGTCGCGGTGCTGACCACGCCGGACGACACACGGCAGGCGTGGATCTGCGCGGGCCAGGCGCTGCAGCGGATGCTGCTGCACGCCTCCGCCTACGGGGTCAGCGCCGCCTTCCACACCCAGGCGCTGGAGATGCCGCTGCTGCGGGAGGTGTTGCGCCAGGAGCTGTGCTCGGGAGAACACCCGCAGATGATCATGAGGTTGGGGGTCGCGCTCGACGAGGCGCCCACGGCCCGGCGCCCGCTGGCGGAGACCCTGGAGGAGGACCCCGGCCCGCGGCCGGGAGCACCGGGCGCGGGGTGAACCCGCTGCCGCCGTCCATCGGACCGGAAAGCGCGCGAGCAGGCCCGGCACCTGCGACAACGCCAAGAGCCGCGCGTACCCGTTGAAACGGAGGTCGCCGACCATGGAAGCCAAGCAGTGGACCGTGCAGATCTACATCACCGAAGACGGAGACGACACCTCCGCCCGAGCGGTTTTGACCACCCGGGACACCGATCACCTGTCCGGTCTCGGGCACTCTCACCGAAATCCAGCCGACTACCCGATCCCTGAGATCGGCGACGAACTCGCGGTCGCCCGCGCGCTGGCCGACCTGACGAACAAACTGCTCGTCACGACCTCCCGCGACCTCGCCCAGGTCACGGCACCCTCCCCTCCAGAAAGATCATGGTGAAGTCGGCGTAGCCGCTCTCCTCCTGTCAACGCTCCAGGACCGTGACCAGGCCGTTCTCTCCGTCCACGCGGATCCGCTGCCCGGTGCGCAGGCGTGTCGTCGCCTCCTCGACACCGGCCACGGCCGGGATCCCGTACTCCCGGGCGACCACCGCCCCATGGGAGATCACTCCCCCCACCTCCATGACGAGCGCCCCGGCGATCAGGAACAGCGGAGTCCATCCCGGGTCGGTACTGGCGGCGATCAGGATCTCTCCCGGGCGCAGCCCCGATCCCACCGGCGAGTCGACCACCCGCGCCCGCCCCTCGTACACCCCCGGTGAGACCGCCGTCCCAGCCAGATCCGCCGGGCCCCCGGCCGGGACGGCCGGCCCGTAGACGGTTTCACCATCGCTGACCAGGAGGCGCGGAACGGCCCGGCGGCGCAGTTCCCGCCGGTACTCGCGCCGGTTCGCCGCGGCGACCGCCCGCAACTGCGGTGAGGCGCCGGCCAGCGCGGCACGCACGTCCACGGCATCGAGGAAGAAGACGTCGTCGGCGTCGTCGAGCAGGCCCTGCGCGGCGAGCGCCGTACCGACGCCCAGCAGGACGCGTCGCCCCAGCGCGATCACGCGGACCAGGTCGAACTTGGGCCGTTCACGTACGCCGCCGAGTTCCCGGTAACGGTCGAGCAGACCCCGCAGGGCCAGGGCGCGAAGCGGCCCCTTGACCCGCCGCACCGCGGTGACCAGTTCCCCGGCCGCCGCGGCGGCCTGCCCGGCGCCGCTCTCGAACCGGGCCGACGTGCGCCCGGGCTCACCCGCCTGCAGGTAGGCGTGGATCAACTCGATCACGTAGGCCGGGTCGTCGGCGAGGCGCGGCAGGCCCAGGTCGATCTCCCGATCGGGTGCGCGGTGACCGTAGGAGGCCAGAAACGCCTCGATCCCCGGATCGGTAGGGGACGGCTCGACACCGGCGGTGCCGTAGTTCCGCGCCAGCCGGGCCAGTTCCGCGCCCATCGCCGTGGTCGGGTCGTGCGGCAGCCAGCGGCCGGCCGGTTCCAGGACCGAGGCGGAGCCCAGCCATCGCTCGATCAGCCACTCGGCTCCCCTCCTGATCAGCAGCTCGGCGTAGACCAGGGGAAGCTGATCGACGACCAGGTCGAGCGCCTGCGACGGCAGCGTCCGCTCGACGAACTCCATCCGCTGCAGCGGCGTGGACAGCTCGGCTTCCCGCCGGACCAGCTCGGCCAGGCGTCGCTCGGCTGCGGCGAGCGTGCGGCGGCGGGCGCGGGCCGGGGCGACGGCCACCGCGGCCAGACGTGACAGCACTCCCAGCAGCCAGGCCGCCGATCCGGGGGCCGGTAGCGGGCCGTGCGTGCGGGGCAGGCGGCCGGTGTTGCGCCGGAGCCACTCCCGCAGCACGGCGGCGGTGGCCGGGTCCTTCATCTCCAGGCCCGACAGCACCCGGGCGGCCAGCCAGGGCCGCCGCAGCAGCACGGTGACGTCGCCGTAGAGGCGTCCTGCCACCACCGGCAGCCACGCTGATGCGTCCGGTCCGTATCGCCGGCCGGATCCGGCGGCCCAGCGGGGCAGCCAGCCGGCGGCCAGCGCGCGGAAGAACGCGGTGCCCGCCGGTGTCAGTGGCTCGGTGATGCCTTGGCCGACGAGGAGGAGCGGCATGTACACGCGCAGCCCGTCCTCCGGCGGCGGAGCGGGCAGTGGGAAGAGGGAGGTGATCGGCCGGGACTGCAGCAGTCGGCAGCTTCGAGCGGCCACGGCCCATTCCACGTCCTGCGGGCGGCCGAACAGCGCCGCGGCCCGAGCGCCGAGATCGACCAGGGCATCGAGCTGATCGCGGTCCAGCAGTGCACGGCCCGCCACGTCCCCGGGCCCCGCCGGCGGCCGGTTCGGCCCGGTCGGCACCGCCCGCGTGGACGCGTCGACGACCCACCGCTGGGGCGTGACCTGCCCGCTCACCACGGTCTCACCCAGCCCGGCCGCGGCCTCGATCACCATGCGGTCGCGCCGTCCGGACAGCGGATCGGCGGTGAACAGCACCCCGGCGACGTCGGCGGGCACCATGCGCTGCACCACGACGGCCATGGCGGCGTGCTCGTGGCCGATCTCGTGCCGGCGCCGGTAGGCCAGGGCCCGGGCCGTCCACAGCGAGGACCAGCAGCGCCGTACGGCATCGCAGAGGTCCGCCGTACCGGCGACGTTCAGCACGCTCTCCTGCTGCCCGGCGAAGCTGGCCTCGGGCAGGTCTTCTGCGGTGGCGGAGGAGCGGATCGCCACCGCTCCCCGGCCGAGCGCGGCGTAGGCGCCCGTGAGCGGCTCGCGCAGCCATGCGGGGACCGGTCCTTCCTCGAAGGCCCGCCGCAGCCGGGCCGACGCCGCGTCGATGCCGCCGGGATCGCCGCCGAGACGGTCGATCACCTGCGTGATGATCGGGGTGATCCCCCGCTCGCGGACGAAGCGCCGGTATGCGGCCGTGAAGATCACGAAGCCGTCCGGGACCGGCAGACCGGACCGGGCCAGCGCGGCGAGGTTCGCGCCCTTGCCGCCCGAGAGCGCGGGATCGTCCACGCCCGGATCGGTCAACCGGCCGACGACGGCCCACTCGGTCCAGTTTGTACTGGTCATACTGGGTTTCTGCCCAGAACGAGGCGAGCCTGCAGCGCGGTGCCGCCTTGCGGGGAAACCGCTGATGCGGCATGAAGCCCGCCCGTGACGAGCCTGCACGTCTCGACCGGTCATTCCTGGCCGCACGACGGCGGTAGGGCCGAGATCCCGTCGTTTCGGCCTCCGGTACGGTGGCCGGCCCCTGATCGATCCAGGTGCGGACCGTTGCCGGTCATCAACGGGAAACCCGGCTGCAGCCGCCTCCTGTGATGCGTGAGAACACGAACGGTAAGGTTGTGACTACGGGGTCGAGGTGTGGTGTCCGAACCGGGGAAGCCGAATGACAGACGTTCCCGCCCTGCGGGTGCTCATGGGCTACGACGGCTCGCCGGCGGCGAATGCAGCCGTCGGTGTCGGAGCACTGTTGTTTCCCGGCGCGCACGCCCGGATCGTCTACCTGTGGACTCCGCCGTTCGCCCGAAAGAGCCTGCACCGCCGGTTGTGGACCGGCGCATCACACCTCAACGATCTCGTGGAGGCCATCGAACGCGAGGGCCGCTGGGAAGCCGACCAGATCGCCGCCGTGGGCACCACACTCGCCCGGGCGGCCGGGTGGGAGGCTGAGCCGCTGGTCGAACGCGGCTACGGCGGGGAGGGATTCAAAGTCGCCCAGCTCGCGCAGGAGCTGAACTCCGACGTGGTGCTCGTCGGATCGCGCGGCCTGAGCGGCGGCGCGGCGGTGCTGGGCAGCGTCTCCGACATGATCGTGCACTACAGTCCGAAGCCCGTGCTGGTGGCCGCGCATCCCCTGCTCATCGCCGAACACGCCGCGCTGACCGGTGGCCCGGTCCTCATCGGCTGGGACGGATCGGCTGGTGCACGCGGCGCCTTGACCGAGGCCGAACACCTGTTCCCTGCCCGGGACCTGCTCCTGGTGTCCGTCAACGACGAGAAGGCGGCCGGGCGACCGGCCGATTTCACCGAGGCCGGCGACGGCCGCCGGGCGGCGCCGCTGTCGGTGGGCAGCCGGTATGGGACGTCCGCGGGCGCTGTGGCGGACACGCTCGCCGACCTCGCGCGGGAGCGGCACGCGGCGCTGGTGGTCGTGGGCTCTCGCGGCCGTAGCGCCCTGCGTGAGGTTCTCCTGGGAAGTGTGGCGATGCAGACGCTGCACCGCGCTCACCGGCCGGTGCTGGTCGTGCCTCCAGCCGGGCGCCGCTCAGGGCACACGGGCGCTGAAAGGCCCTCTCCGAACTGACCGCCGGCAGACGCGGTGTCCTCCCCGACCGATGAGAGCATGTGCGGCTCCGGTCAGGAGACGACGACGTCATCGGCTTTTCCGGCCGCCTGTCCCGAGATCAACGGCGGCCGGGGGAAGGTCAACCGCACCCGGGTGCCCTGGCCCGGCCGGCTGTCGATGTCCACGGTGCCGCCGTGCATGCGGGCGATCCTGGCGACGATGGGCAGGCCCAGGCCGGTACCGCCGATCGCCCGCTCCTCGGCTTCAGGAGCGCGGTAGAAATCGTCGAAGACATGCTCCAGAGCTTCCGGTGTGATCCCGATGCCGGTGTCGCGGACCTCCACGGTAGGGGCGGGATCGCCGTGGACGGAGACCTCGACCGTGCCGCCGCTCGGAGTGAACTTGACCGCGTTGTCCAGCAGTTGGGCAAGCACCTGCCGTATCCGTTTCGTATCCGCCCAGACCGTCACCTCGGCCGGAGCGTCCAGGACGAGGGTGTGGCTGACGTTCCACGCTTTGACGGTGGCGGCCTCGACCGCGGCCCGGGCCAGGGCGGACAGGTCGGTACGTTCCGGATGGAAGGCCGCGGTACGGGCGATGAGGCTGGCCATCAGCAGCAGCTCATCGATCAAGCCCAGGATGCGTTCGCTGTTGCGGTCGATCACCTCCAGGAAACGCTGCTCGGTGCCCTCGTCCAGGCCGCCGTCCTGGAGCATCTGCACGTAGCTGCGGATGGAGGTCAGCGGGGTGCGCAGCTCATGGTTGACGGTGCGCAGGAACTGGTGCTTGAGTTTCTCGAGCTCCCGCAGCCGGACGATCACCTTTTCGGCCTGGTCGCTGTGGTGACGCAGTTCCAGCAGCGCGGTGGCGCACACGGCCAGCGTGTCCAGGGCCTGGTGCTGCGCAGGCGCCAGCCGGCGTGGCCGGTGGTCGAACACGCACACCACGCCCAGCGCGTGGCCACGGCTGCTGATCAGGGGAGCGCCGGCGTAGAAGCGGACGTACGGCTCTCCGGTGACCGCGGGATCATCGCGGAAGCGCGGATCGGCCAGCGCGTCGGTCACCTCCAGCAGCCGGCGGGTCTCGACGGTGTACGGGCAGAACCGCACCCGCCGGTCCATATCGGTGGCGCTGGTGCCGACGTGACCCTTGAAGTACTGCCGGCCGCGCTCGGGGAAGTTGACCAGCGCGATCGGCGTCCGGCAGACGTAGGCGGCCAGTTCGGCGACCGCTTGGAAAGCCGGTTCCACCAGGACGTTCAGGGCGCCGAGCTCATCGAGCTCCCTCAGCCGCTCATCCTCATCGGACGGAACCGGTGTCTCACTCATCGTGCCCTTTCCCGTCCGCTGCCTGTGCCTTTCCCGGCTTCACCTGTATCCCGTCCCGGGCGCGTCAAGGACACGCCGCGCCCCGTACCACGGGTAAAAAGCACATCAGGGCGGCGGGCGGTGAAGCGGTACGGCCGAGGGGACGCCGGCGGCCGGTCGCGCCGCCGGCGCGGACGGTCCCGATCGCTGCGGGCGCGTCTCACCTGCGCAGTGTGCCGCCGGTCATCGGGGCGCGGGTGGGGTACACCTCTGGGCGGCGGTGGCCCCTCGCTGGCGCGACCCGCAGTTTCGGGCCTGAGGTCCTCGATGAAGGGGGCGTTGCGCTCTGCCGGCGCAGGCCGCCGCTTTCGATGATGGATTCGAGGTGAGAACCATGACCGCAACCCGCACAGCCGTCGTCGGTTACGACGGTTCGGACTTCTCCATGCAGGCCCTGGACTGGGCGATGGACGAGTGCGAGCTGAGGAAGCTCCCGCTGACGGTCACCCACGCGTGGCGCTGGCCGTACGGCGAGGCCTCCGAGGAGGCCAAAGCCCATCTGCGCAAGGCCGCCGAGCACGTGCTCTACCACGGGGCCGCCTGCGCGCGCTCGTGCAGCACGGTCGCCGAGGTCACCACCGACCTGTACGAGGGATCGGCCGGCGAGCGCATCGCCGAATTGTCAGCCGGCGCGGACCTCGTGGTGATCGGTTCCCGCGGCCTGGGCGCCCTGGCCCGGTCCGTGATCGGTTCCGTCACCCTCTACGTCGCGGCGCACGCCTGCTGCCCGATGATCATCGTGCGGGGTCCCGGACCGATCCCCGTTCCGGCCGATCCCGGTCCCGTGGTGCTGGGGCTGAGCCCGACCACACCCGATGAGGCGCTGGAGTTCGCCTTCGGTGAGGCCGCCCTGCGGCAGTTGCGCCTGGTGGTCGTGCACGCCGTCCACCTGCAGGCCATGGCGTGGGGAACGGCGATGGCGCCGCTGCCCGACGTCGAGATTCTCACCCGGGCCGGGCGGGAGGGGATGGCGGAGCGGCTCGCGCCGTGGCGGGAGCGGTATCCCGGCGTCGCGGTCGAGGTCCGCGCCGTGACCGATACGCCGAAGGAGGCGCTGGGCGCCGCATCGGCCGAGGCGAGTCTCCTGGTCGTCGGTGCGGACCGCACCCGGCACCGCGAGGGGCACCTGGGCACGGTCGTGCGCGTGATGGTCGAGCACTCCCGCTGCCCCGTCGCCGTCGTGCCCGCCCCCGCCGACCGGCCGCGCCAGGAACAGGGGGACGGGACCCCGTCAGGGCGCGAGGGATGACCCCGTGACCGGCGATCCACCGGATGACGTCGCAGGCACAACGGCTGCCCGGCCGGAGCAGGCGGGCCTGGACTCGGCTGAGGCGGCCCGGCGCCTGGCCGCCGACGGCCCCAACCGGCTGCCGGCCCGCGGGCGCAGCCCGGTGCCGCTGCTGTTGCTGCGGGAGATGGTGCACTTCTTCGCGCTGCTGCTGTGGGGCGCGGCCGGCTTGGCGCTGCTGGCCGGAATGCCCCAGCTGGCGGTCGCCATCGTCGTGGTTGTGCTGTTCAACGGCGTCTTCGCCTTCGCCCAGGAGTACCGGGCCGATCAGGCGGGCAGACGGCTACGCGAGCTGATCCCCGCCGACGTCACGGTCCGCCGCGACGGCCGCCGCACCGTGGTGCGCGCCGCCGACCTGGTCGCCGGGGACGTGGTCCTGCTGGAGGCCGGCGACCGGATCAGCGCGGACCTGCGCCTGGCTGAGGTCCACGCGCTGGCGGTCAACGAGTCCACGCTGACCGGAGAAAGCGTCCCGGTCCGGCCCCGCGGAGGCGATGCGGTCCTCGCCGGCACCTTCGTCGTCGAAGGCCAGGCCGAGGCCGTCGTGACGGCCACCGGCGCCCGCACCCGGCTGGCCGCCATCGCCACCCTCACCCAGGCGGCGACGCGGCCGCCCAGCCCGCTGGCCCGCCGCCTCGGAACAGTCATCAAGATCATCGCA
This sequence comes from Planomonospora antibiotica, assembly GCF_014647955.1. Classification (NCBI taxonomy): domain Bacteria; kingdom Bacillati; phylum Actinomycetota; class Actinomycetes; order Streptosporangiales; family Streptosporangiaceae; genus Planomonospora; species Planomonospora antibiotica. Next base: position 85,621 of record NZ_BMQE01000028.1, read on the forward strand.
GTCATCGCGCTCGGCGTGGGAACGCTGTTCTTCGCCCTGACACTGCTGCTCGGCATGGCGCCGGCCGACGGGTTCCTGCTCGCGCTCGGCGTCACCGTCGCCCTGGTCCCCGAAGGGCTGCTGCCCACGGTCACCCTGTCGCTGGCCCGCGCGGCCCGCTCCATGGCGAGCCGAAACGCGCTGGTCCGCCACCTGGAAGCGGTGGAGACCCTGGGGTCGGCCACGTTCATCTGCACCGACAAGACCGGCACCCTCACCCGCAACGAGATGACGGTCGTCGAGATCTGGACCCCGGCAGGCCCCCTCGACCTGGCCGCTCCTGCCTCGGCTGCGGACATCATGCGCTCGGCCGTGGCGTGCTCGACCGGGCGGCTGGTCCGCACCGACGGCGCCGTGAAAGGGATCGGCGACCCGATGGAGGTCGCGCTGCACGCGCTGGCGCTGCACGCCGGAGCCGCGCAGGAGGCGGCCGTCACCCGGCGTTTCCCGTTCGATCCGGTCCGCCGCCGTGCCTCGGCGGTCGCCGACGGCCGGCTGCATCTCAAGGGCGCCCCCGACGCGGTCCTGCCGCTGTGCGGGGACACACCGCAGTCGCGACGGGCGGCCGAGCAGGCGCTGGAGGCGATGAGCGAGCGCGGCCTGCGCGTCCTGGCTGTGGCCCGGCGCGACGCCCCGGCGGGGGAGACCTCCGAGGAGGTCGAACGCGACCTGACCTTGGTCGGCCTGGTCGGCCTGGAGGACCCGCCCCGCGACGGCGTCACCGAGGCGATCGCCACCTGCCGGCGCGCCGGGATCAAACTGGCCATGATCACCGGTGACCATCCCGGCACCGCCCGGGCGATCGCGGCCAAGGTCGGCCTGCTCGGCCCGGACTCCCTCGTGCTCACCGGCCGCGACCTGCCCGCAGACGACGACGCCCTGGGCGCGCTGCTGGACCACGACGGCGCGGTGATCGCCCGGGTGACGCCGGAGGACAAGCTGCGCATCGCCCGCGCGCTGCGCGGGCACGGCCACGTGGTCGCGATGACCGGCGACGGCGTCAACGACGGCCCGGCGCTGCGCGAGGCCGACATCGGGGTGGCCATGGGCGCCTCCGGCACCGATGTGGCCCGCGAGGCCGCCGACGTGGTCCTGCTGGACGACCACTTCGCCACCATCGTCACCGCGGTCGAGCTGGGCCGGGCCACCTACGCCAACATCCGCCGCTTCCTCACCTACCACCTGACCGACAACGTCGCCGAACTCACCCCGTTCCTGGTGTGGGCGATCAGCGGCGGCACCGTCCCACTGGCGCTGAGCGTGCTGCAGGTGCTGGCCCTGGACATCGGCACCGACCTGCTGCCCGCCCTGGCTCTCGGCGCGGAGCCGGCCAGCCCGCGCACCATGGACGGGCCCGCACGGACCGGGGCTCTGCTGGACCGGCGCCTGCTCATGCGCGTCTTCGGTGTCCTCGGGCCCGCCCAGGCCACCGTGGAGATGTCCGCCTTCACCGCGGTGCTCGCGCTGGGCGGCTGGGCGCTCGGCGCCGACCCGGATCCCACGCTGCTGGCCGCCGCCTCCGGCACCGCCTTCGCCGCGGTGGTGCTGGGGCAGCTCGCCAACGCCTTTGCCTGCCGCAGCCAGACCCGCTGGGCCGGGAACCTGCCCTGGCGCGGCAACCGGCTCCTGCTGGGAGCGGTGGCCAGCGAAGCGGTCCTGCTCCTGGTCTTCCTGGGCGTGCCGCCCCTGTCCGGCCTGCTGGGCGGCACCCTTCCGCCGCCGGCCGGCTGGGCGCTGGCCGCCCTGGCGATTCCCGCCGTCATCGGCGCCGACGCCCTCCACAAGGCGGTCCGATCCGGACGGGCGGGTGGGGACGCGCTGCCGGAGGTCCGTTCCCGTACGCCTCGCTCGCCCGGCGGGTGACGGGACCTCTCCCGCACCGTCCGGGCCGCACCCGGCCGGGTGCGGCCCGGACGGCGGCTCAGCCGTCCACGCAGGGAGAGCCGTTGAGCGTGAAGCCGGTCGGCTCGTCGTTGGCGGTTCCGGTGCGGCTGGCGAGGAAGCCGAACTCCGCGTTGCCGCCGTTCGCGGTGATCGTCCCGTTCCAGGAGGCGCCGGTCACGGTGACGTCCGCCCCGGACTGGGTGAAGGAACCGTTCCACGACTGGGTGACCTTCTGGCCGTTCGCGAACGACCAGCCGAGCTTCCAGCCCTTGACCGGGGTGTCGCTCCGGTTGGTGATCTTCGCGCTGCCCTGGAAGCCGCCTTGCCACTGGTTGGTGATCGTGTAGGTCACCTGGCAGGAGGCGGCGGGCGTCGGAGTGGGCGTGGGGGTCGGGTCCGGGTCGGTGCCGCCCGGGGGGATGACGATGGTGCTGATGGAATGGGCCGGGAAGGCGCCGGTGAAGCCACCGGCACCCACCGGCTGGTCGGTCGTGCGCTCGATCGCCGCCGGGTTCGCGCCGCTGTAGCGGTAGACCTGGGCTGTCGCCGAGCCGGTGCGCCCCTTGATCGCGACGTCGCTGGTGAGATCCTCGCCGGTCTTGTTGACCACGACGAGGGTCAGTGCCTCGTCGCTGCCGCGCTCGGCCGCGTAGACGGCCAGCCTGTCCTGGTCGGCGCTGGTCGCCTTGACCGCGCTCTCGCCGAACGCGCCGCCCCTGCCGTCATAGTTGCGGTACATCCGGAAGGCGTGCGCGACCGGCTCGTCGCTCTCCGGCGCCGTCCACAGCGTGGCCAGATCGAGCCGTTTCCGGCCGAAGACGCCCAGGATGTCGGCCTGGGCCAGTGCGCCGTTGATGTGCCCGTATGCACCCCAGCTGTACTCGGTCATGGCCACTTTGGTGCCCGGGTAGTGCCGGTCGACCAGTTCCCGCATCCGGGGGATCATGCGCACCGGCCTGTTGATCCAGCTCTCGTCCACGTAGGTGGGGTCCCACAGCTGGCGGGTGGAGCGCAGCCGGCGCTCCTGAGTGGCGGCGTCACCGGCGTCCTTGCTGCAAGGCCGCGTAGTTAAGGATCTCGGACGTGCGGCAAGCCACCGGTGAGTACGGCCACAGC